>CAZKQJ010000004.1:0-134164 GCA_964554875.1 uncultured Spirochaetaceae bacterium
TCTGTGCCGTCAGGGAAAAACTAAGAATAAACATTAGAACTGTCGTAATAATCAGCAGGCGTTTCATATCTTCCTCCGTTCAAAAAAATCAGCTGCATATAAGTATAGTACGCTTATCCAAAATATCCAAATTTTACATGCCCTTAATCGCTGATTTCCTTATCTTTTTCGTCGAGATCTTCCGGTTCTTCATCCGTATCGGCGTGCTTTGTTACCGGCCGTATGGTTTCCTGAATGCTTTTCCCCTTTTCCTGGTTCAGCTCGTACCAGGGGGTTTTGGCTTTCAGCTCTTCGTCCAGGTCCTCAAGGCGGTTATATTCCTCAGGGATAGTCGCCAGGCGGTCCTTGCCTTCGGCATAGATAAAGCGCACCACCGTGTTCTCGGGGGTGTGTATGATGCCGGCATGGGTAATCTGGTCCCATTCAAGCCGTTCAAGGGATGTGGTGGGAAAGCGCAGGGTAATCCCGTCATCGTGGGTCATGATAAAGCTTTTCACATGATTCAAAAGCATCCGGATCATCTGAAAGGCAAAGTAGCCAAAGAGAACCGCGATGAACATTCCCGCAATGCCCGGAAGGAACACCAGCGGGGCGGCGGTCAGGAAAATCAGCAGCAGAATAAGTCCGTAGGCTACAAAGAGCCTGCGGTTGCCTTTTACGCGAAAGGAATAACGCATGGAAAGAACACCTCCAGAAATGGATTAATCTATAAATTGTACCTGCGGCCAAGGGCCTCGTGACGCATGAACTGGTCCTCCAGTACAATGGCAGCCATGGCTTCCATGACCGGAACTATGCGGGGGCAGATGCAGGGATCATGGCGTCCCTCGGTTACTATTTCACGTTCCTCTCCCCGGATATCCCGGGTTTTCTGTTGTACCGTTATGCTGGATGTGGGTTTGACCGCCGCCCGGAAAACGATCTCCTGCCCGGTACTGATCCCTCCCAGAACACCGCCGGCGTTGTTGCTCAGGAATCCCTCCGAATCCATCCAGTCGTTGTGTTCGCTGCCCCGCATGTCGGCGCAGCCGAAGCCGGAACCGAATTCGATTCCCTTGACGGCCCCCAGACTCAAAATAGCGTGGCCGAGTTCGGCGTCCAGCTTGTCGAACACCGGTTCTCCCAGGCCCGCGGGGACACCCTGAATACGGCATTCGATAATACCCCCTGCGGAGTCGCCGATTTCTGCAAGCTCCTTTACCCGGGCAACCATCTTTTCGGCTGCTTTCGGGTCAGAAGCCCGCATGGGGTTTTTCTCGATAACAGCGGGGTCGTAGCTTTCGCAGGATATGCCCGCTGCCCGCAGGGTGTAGGCGGTAACGGAGACGCCCCGCCGGGCAAGGAGTTTCTTTGCCACCGCTCCGGCAGCAACCCTCCCGGCTGTTTCCCTGCCGGAGGCGCGGCCGGAGCCGCGGTGGTCCCGGATACCGTACTTTGCAAGGTAGGTAAAATCAGCGTGGCCGGGACGAAAGAGCTCCCTGATCTCGTCATAGGCACTGGGGCGCATGTCCTGATTGTAGAGGACTATTCCAAGGGGGGTGCCGGTGGTGAGGCCCTCGAATACTCCGGAAAGGATATGTACCCTGTCGCTCTCCTGCCTGGGGGTGGTGACCTCGGACTGACCGGGCTTGCGGCGATTCATCTCCAGCTGAATATCCTCCTCCGACAGAGGAAGTCCGGGAGGCACACCGTCCACAATGACACCGACCCCGGGTCCGTGGGACTCACCGAAGGTACTTATACGAAACAGGGTACCGAAGCTGCTACCTGACATTATCCATCTCCTGAAGACCCTTGAGTATCTTGTCCGTCCCATCCTGAACATCCGCGCCCTTGAGTTCGACCACAAGGTCCGCCGCCGAGCGGTAGAGGGCGTCCCGTCGCTTGAAAAGTTCAAGGAAACTTTCCCGGGGAGCTTGTTCATCCAGAAAGGGGGGGATTCCCCTGGCGGCTATCCGGGAAAAGAGGACATCCGCTTCTTCGTAAAGGTACACCATAATCCCGAGGCCGGGCAAGACGCGGCGGGCTTCGGGGTTGTCCGGGGTACCGCCACCCAAAGCCAGCACGTAGAATCCGCCCTGTTCACCGAGCCCTTTGAGGGCAGCGAGTTCCAGCTCCTGAAAACCGGTCTTGCCCAGGCGTCGGTAAATTTCCCGGGGTTCCCAGGTTATGGCATCAGGTCCGCCCCGGTTTTCACGGCACAGCTCCACCACAAGGTCGTCCAGGTCGTGAAACGCGAGACCCAATTCAGACGCCAGCCGGCGTCCCAGGGTCGATTTTCCGCAATGTTTGATTCCCGAAACAAGAATCGGACGGGAAGGAGTGTAATTCATAGGCGTAAAGGCAGAGTACCTGTCTGCAGACTGCTGGTCAAGGTTCGGAGGAATCCTGGAACGGTGCCGCCAGGGAAAACTGGGTCAGAGGGGAGGGTGCGGCGATTTCATAGCCCTGGGCGTAATCCACCCCGATATCCTTGAGGAGCAGAAGAATCTCCTTGGATCTGACAAACTCCGCCACCGTCACCGTCCCGATAATGTGTCCGAGATTGTTGATGGCTTCCACCATTGAGCGGTCGATGGGATTCTCGTCCATGTCGGAAACGAAGGTTCCGTCGATCTTCAGGTAATCCACCGGAAGGGTTTTCAGGTAATTAAAGGAGGAAAAGCCGGAACCGAAATCATCGAGGGAGAAGGAGTATCCTTTGTCCCGCATCTCCTTGATGAAATTATTGGTTACCTGCATGTTGGAAATTGCCGCCGTTTCGGTAACTTCGAAGCAGAGGTACTGGGAGGGAACGCCCGAACTTGAGACGAGATCGCCGATGGTATCCAGGAACTGTTCGTTCGCCAGGGTGCCGGCGCTTAAGTTTATGCTGAACATCATGTCCTCGTCAGGTGCTTCCCTCAGGATGGAAGATATTGCAGCCAGGCTCTTTTTGACCACCGCCTTATCGATGGTGGGCATGAAATTATAGCGCTCCGCGGCGGGAATAAAAGCCCCGGGCATGATGAGGTCCCCCTCGGGACTGACGATGCGCAGAAGAATCTCATTCTTCACTGTGCGGTATTTTCCGTTCAGAGGAACAATAGGCTGATAGTACAGAACCAGACGGTCCTCTTCTATGGCGGAGTTAAGCTTGGAAATCCAGGTCATCTCGTTGCGACGGTTCTGGAAGATATTGGCCGTTGAATCGTAGAGCTTGATCCTGTTGCCTCCCTCCTCCTTGGCGGTAAAGCAGGCATCGTCCGCAGCGGCCAGAATTGCCTGGATGTCCTTGGACTCCGTATCGATCTTTACCAGTCCTATGGAGGAGTTGATGGTAAAGACCTTGTCGTCCCAGACCATCTTGTGATTCACCAGACGGTTCAGGAGACGCTCGGAGATAAGCTTTGCCTGGCTGATGGAAATGTGGGCAAGAATTACGCCGAACTCGTCTCCTCCCAGACGGGCACAGAAATCGGAGGTGCGTACCATGGATTTGATGATCGAGGTGGCCTGAAGGAGCATCTCGTCCCCTGCCCGGTGTCCCAGGGTGTCGTTGACCACCTTGAACTGATCGAGGTCGATATAGAGAAGGGCGTGGGTAATGGAGACATCCAGGGTATTCTGGACCAGACTGTTCAGCCTCATGGAAAAGGCCTCCCTGTTGGCCAGACCCGTAAGAATGTCATGACTCGCCTGGTAGGATATGCGGTCGCTCAGATGTTTTACCACCGAGGTATCATGAAGGGCGACGACGCTTCCCTCGTTTTCTCCCCGGGTGCCGAGGATAATAGAGAAGGCCCCGTCCACGTGGATTTTGTCGCCCCTGCGGTTCATGAGAATGGTATCCTGAAAGCGAAAGGGAAGGTCCTCGGCGGGGATGTTCGCGAGGTCGGCAAAGTCTATCCGTCCGGCCTGGGAATCGTATATTTCCAGAACCTCCCCCAGGGGCTTCCCTATAAGCTCATCACTGCCGCGTCCGAGGATCGAGACGGCCACGGGATTGACAAAGCGTACATTTCCGTCGGTATCGGCGGCGATTATTCCGTCCTCGATGGAGGAGAACATGGCCGAGTACCAGCGCTCCTGCCACTTCAGCTGCCGGTCAACGCCGTACTTATAGAGGGCAATATCTATGCTGGTATAGAGTTCTTTTTCCTTGAAGGGTTTCAGTATGTACCCCAGAGGTTCCACGTGCTTGGCCCGCTGAAGGGTCTTCTCATCGGAATAGGCCGTCAGAAACATGACGGGAATCTCGAAGCGTTCCTTGACGATCTCGGCGGTATCGATTCCGTCCATATCGCCGGAGAGCATTATGTCCATGAGAATTATGTCAGGGGGGTCATTTTCAACGGAATCGATCGCCTGGGGACCGGTCGCAGCAACACCGGTAACCCGGTAGCCGAAGTTCTCCAGTCGTCGTTGAAGGTCTATGGCAATGATCCGTTCGTCTTCTACTATAAGAATCTTCTCGTTGTTCATAATCCCTCAAATTACTCAATAAATCCATCATACTTACTTGTGGAAGAATATGCAAACCAAAATAATGATATATTTCATCTTGACATATTTCTTTCCTGTCATCATGGTTTAATCAGAGTATGAGCAGTCTTTTTTTTTCTACACCCTTAAGCCGTGAGGAGCTGACCCTTAGGGTCCGTCCCCGCGACAACGATGTGCGGGGGGCCTTTTTCAGGGACACCACCGCGATTATCCACTCGAACCCCTTCCGGCGTCTTAAACACAAGACCCAGGTTTTCTTTACCCCCCAGAACGATCATATCTGTACCCGCATTGAACATGTTTTGCACGTGGCCAGTGTAGCCGCCACCATCTGCCGGTCATTGAATCTGGACGCGGATCTGGCCTGGGCCATCGGACTGGGGCATGACCTTGGTCACACCCCTTTCGGCCATGTGGGGGAGAAGATCGTGGAAGAGATCATGGAAGCCCCTTTTGCTCACGAGCTCTACTCCCTGCGGGTTGTGGACAAGCTGATTAACCACGGGAGCGGCCTCAATCTTACCTACGCGGTGCGGGACGGTATTGTAAACCATTGCGGCGAACAGTTTGAACAGGCCATTGTTCCGGATTTCGAGCTCAAGGAGCTTTCGGCGATTCATGCCCGGAACCGCTACCCCTCCACCTGGGAGGGCTGTGTTGTCCGAATGTCCGACAAGATCGCCTATCTCGGGCGTGATTTTGAGGATGCCGTCAAGCTGAGAATCCTCTCGAGGGATTCCCTTCCCGGAACGGTAAGCAGCATCCTCGGAATCTCCAACGGAGAGATCATCGATTCTCTTGTGAACGATATTATCCAGTCATCCCTGAAAACCGGGACCATAGGTTTTTCCAGGCCTGTTTACGAGGCCCTTCTCAGTTTCAAGGAATTCAACTATGAGCATATATACCTGCATGAGCTTCTGTCGGAGTATCATACCTATTTCAGGCGGATACTTTTTACCCTCCATACCTACCTGACGGATCTCTATTCCCGTTTCGGCACCGAATACAAGCGGTATCCCGATGAGGGGAATACCCTGGCCGCCCGTTTCGGGGAGTATCTTGCCAAGATGGAAGAGCTGTACAGCAGCGAGAACGCCTCGGCGTCTTCCATGGCCATAGACTATATTGCCGGAATGACCGATGATTTCGCCCTGGATGCGGTGTCGGAGATTATGGTGCCCAAGCACTTCCAGTCAAAATTCGACACACTTCTGTTTGAAAGGCGATTGAGAATTTGACAAGCCTCACAGGGAATAGTACCTTTTACACACCAAAAAACCGCCGCATGAACAACTACGCTTGAAAAACTATTGTCGGGAGTTTCAGGGTGATATACCAGGAAAAAATAGGGGAATACCTGCTGCGCATTGAAGAGATTCACCCTCGTCAGGTGGAGAACATCCTTCTGAGGCAGCAGTGCGGCGACAGGCGGCGCTTTGGGGAAATCGCAGTTGATCTGCGCTACATAGACCGCACAACCCTTGAAACATGTCTTTCCGGCTCTGATCTTCCCCTGTGGACCAGACAGAATGCTCGGAAAAACAGAGAATATACATCCTCCGAGAAAAACGCCTCCTCTTCCGGGGAGTCCTGATTTTTCTGTTCAATTGACCCGCAGTGTTGTGGGTATTCCGGCGGATCGAAGCCTTTCTGCGACAGCTTCAAGGACTGTTGCATCATACGGGTCTACAGTGTTCCACGTGCTGTCCAGGGTCCGCCGGTTTCTGTATCCTGAAAGAAGATAGCTGTTCGCTCCCCGTACCTCAGGAATGATTTCGTCAAAATCCTTTTCGTCCACGATTCCGGGGACCATGGTTGTCCTGAGTTGGTGGGGAATACCGCTTTCTGTAAGAACCTTCAGGCTTTTTCGTATCCTGGCAGACATATCTTCTGCCTTTGTTCCCGGAGCAAGAACACGGTGATAGTTTGAAAAGGATGTTTTTATATCCATAGAGACGAAGTCGGGTCGGAGTTTCTCAAGTTCCCCGGGAAAACTTCCGTTGGTGTCAATTTTTACCGGCAGTCCGAGATCCCTGATTTTCCTGAGAAGATTCTCCATGTCCCTGTGCAGCAGTGGTTCTCCCCCGGTAATAACCACACCCCCCAGTACGGGACGACGTTTTTCAAGAAATCTGAGTATTTCGTCAACGGCGATAAAATCCTCCGGAACAGGTCCCCGGACAAGTTCAGGATTGTGACAGTAGGGGCAGCGAAAATTGCACCCCGGCGTAAAGATGACGGAAGCCACCCTGCCGGGGTAATCAATCAGGGATGTTTTTACAAGCCCCAGACGGCTGATCAACTCACCGCCCGTTCTTTGCTGAAGGTACGGATCAGCTCCTGGAGATTGACGCTCCGAAGGACTTCGTTGCCCTCGGAATCCCGGAAGATTACCGTCGGAGTTGCGCAGACCACCAGCTCTCCCGCAAGCTCGAAACCTTCATCCATATCCACATTAATCTCGCTGCCCGGGAAACCGAGTTCAGCCAGGTAGGCCTTGACGGGCGGACAATTGGGGCAGCTTGTGCGGTAAAAATACTGATACGAGCTTATATCGTCGAGATTTACAGTATCCCCGGATTGTCTGGAATCCTTGCCTGGTCGGCGGATTTCATCCTTCCTGACAGAAAGGTCGGGCTTTTCCAGGTAGTCCCCGGGGACCTCGAAGGTTTTTCGATGATTATACTCTTCCCGTTTTCCACGGTTCCAGTTTTTTACCGAGCGGTAGTATCCGACGATTCTGGTATAGACTTCCGTTTGTCGACCCTGGACATCTTCCGCAGCTCGGCGCAGGCGCGCTATTTCCTTGTCGATCTGTTCAACTGTCATTGTGTTTTCCATTTTTTCCTTCATTTTTTTTCTCCTTCTGTTCCAAGCTTTATGCGCTCGCCGAGACCATCTCGCTCTTCAGGGCTTCCAGACGCTTGATCTCTGCATTAAGCCGCCGGCGCTCCTCCTCACGACAGCGGGGACACTCGAAATGCTCACCCGATATATAGCCATGGACCGGACACACCGAGAAGGTGGGGGTCACGGTAAAGTAGGGAAGGTGATAATTTGACGCGATACTTTTAACCAGGTTCCTGCAGGCCACGGTATCTTCGATCGCTTCGCCGACGAGCCCGTGGAAGACTGTACCCCCGGTATATCGGGTCTGCAGTGCGTCCTGATGGTCCAGGGCTTCAAAGATGTCCTCGGTGTACTCCACCGGTAACTGGGTAGAATTGGTGTAGTATACCTCTTCTTCGCCGCCTGTGATTATATCAGGGTAACGTTCCTTGTCATGCTTCGCCAGACGATAACTGGTGCTCTCTGCGGGGGTAGCTTCCAGGTTGAAGAGGTCCCCGGTGCGTTCCTGATAGTCCGCCAGACGATCCCGCATGTAGTCCAGAACTTCCAGGGCAAACTGCTTTCCCTCCGGCAGGCTTATGTCCGCCCCGAGAAAGTTGAGGAGGCATTCGTTCATCCCGCAGATGCCGATGGTGGAGAAATGGTTATTCAGATGCTTCAAGTATCGTTTTGTATAGGGAAACAGACCATTCTCCATGAGCCGGTTGATCACCTTGCGCTTGATGGTAAGTGACTCGGCGGCCAGGTCCATCATGCGGGCCAGGCGTCGGAAAAACTCTCCCCGGTTCTTTGACAGATACCCGATGCGGGGAAGATTTATGGTAACGACCCCTATGGAGCCGGTGAACTCGTCGGATCCGAAGAGTCCGCCCCCCCGTTTTCTGAGTTCCCGCTTGTCCAGCTGGAGCCTGCAGCACATGGAGCGTACGTCCCCGGGGTCGAGATCGGAATTGATGAAGTTCTGAAAATAGGGGGTACCGTATTTGGCGGTCATATCGAAGAGCAGATCCGCGTTGCGGGAATCCCACTGGAATTCCCGCGTAATGTTGTAGGTGGGAATAGGGTACTGGAATCCCCGGCCGTTTGCGTCTCCGGCGAGCATGAGCTCAATAAAGACCTTGTTGATCAGGTCCATCTCTTTCTGGCAGTCTCCGTAATTGAAGTCAGCCTCCCGTCCTCCGACAATGGCCGGTTTATCCGCCAGGTCCGGCGGGACTGTCCAGTCCAGGGTTATGTTGGTAAACGGTGCCTGGCTTCCCCAGCGAGAAGGGGTGTTGACGCCGAAAATAAAACTCTGGATAGCCTGCTTGACGTCGTCCTCGCTGAGGGTGTCGATCTTTACAAAAGGGGCCAGATAGGTATCGAAACTGGAGAGGGCCTGGGCCCCGGCCCATTCGTTCTGCATGATTCCGAGAAAATTGACAATCTGCTGGATCAGGGTGGAGAGGTGCTTTGCCGGAGTGGAGGTAATCTTGTCCGGAACGCCCCCCAGGCCCTCCTGTATCAGCTGACGCAGCGACCAGCCGGCACAGTAGCCGGAAAACATGGAGAGGTCGTGGATGTGGAAATCCGCCTTGCGATGGGCGTCGGCGATCTCATCGGGATAGATGTTCTTGAGCCAGTAGTTTGCGGTGATGGTTCCGGAGTTGTGGAGGATCAATCCCCCCAGGGAAAAGTTTACGTTGGCGTTCTCGTTGACCCTCCAGTCGGATTGACTCAAGTATCCATCCATGGTGGAGTTGATATCCACCATCAGTTTCCTGGTGTCCCGCATTACCTCGTGGCGGGCACGGTAGATAATGTATTTTTTGGCGATATCGCTCTCTCCGGACTCGATGAGTACATTCTCGACGATATCCTGGATCTCCTCCACCGCGGGAGCGGAGTTCGGATGCCGGGTACTCATAAAATCGATAAGACGCTTCTCGACTTTGGCGGTCAGAACCTCGACAAGGGGCATATCCTCCCTGTTTCTGGCAGCCTGTATGGCCCGGCTTATAGCCGAGGCGATTCGCCAGCGATCGTACTGCTCTATAGCTCCGTCCCGCTTGACTATCTGTCGAACCGGATTCCCATCTGAGTCTGTGTGATGTTCCTTTAAAAAATCTTTCCAGCTGTTGTCGGACATAAAAAAATGTTCCCCTCCCAGTTTTACTTCCAGTATTTTATAATACGCCTGCCCTTAGCGGGTAAGCTTTTCGATCTCGTTTATAAACTCGTCAACATTGTCAAACATGCGGTACACCGAGGCAAAACGCACATAGGCCACGCCGTCCAGTTCATACAGCTTTTTCAGGACCATTTCTCCGATTTCTTCGGCATGGATCTCCCGGCTGTTTTTGGAGATAAGGGCGGCTTCGTCCTCGATGGCGTGGAGCATCTCCTCGATATCCTTCTGCGAGACCGGCCGCTTCTGCATGGACCGCTGGATTCCCTGCTCGATCTTGTCCATGCTGAAGGGTTCCCGGCGGCCGTCCCGCTTGATCACCATAAGGGGTTTCTCTTCTATACGCTCGTAGGATGTAAAACGATAACCGCAGGCCAGGCACTCCCGGCGGCGGCGTATGGATGTACCGCTGGCATTCTGTCGGGACTCAACGACTCGATCTTCCAGTTCATGACAATGGGGACAGCGCATACTCTCTACTAATTCCTTGCTCTGCCGCTATATATAGTGACGGCATATATGGTGCGTTTATACGGACAAATAGAATAGTATCACACTATATGTCGTGGTTCAATGGGTAAAAAGAACAAAGACGTTGATTGTTAGGTATCTCCTTTACAGGTGTTCAGTGGGCTGCAGATCTATCTCGGGGAAGGGATTTTCCCATTGCCAGCCGGTTTTTCCGGTGCTGCGGAATCGTTCCAGTCGCCGTATACTCAGTTCGGCATAGACAGGATCGACATCCATGGTGCAGCAGGGAAGCCTCAATCTTTCAGCCGCCAGAAGACTTGTGCCGGAATGGCAGAAAAGATCGGCCACAACAGAATCCCCCGGAGGAGGAGATGCTCTGAGAATCCGTTCCGCCGAAGCCAGGGGCTTCTGGGCGTAGGCACCCGGCACGTTTTCCTCCATACGGTAGAACACCTGCTGCATATCCACCCAGATGTTTCCGGGACGGATACAGTCGCTTTTGCTGCGTTCAAGGTTTTCCTGCCTTCGACCTCCCACGGTTTTATAGTAACCCTTAAGGATCTTTGGAATATCCGTATACACCACGGTGAACTCCGGTTTTCCCTTGACATAGTAGAGCAGCTCCTGGCGAAGGCTCATCCAGTTCTGCTGGGTACCGTAGCCCCGCTGGTTTCGCATGCTGATAAAGCTTCTGGATCTGAGCTCACTGTACTCCCGTAACAGGATCATGACCTCCGGAAGGGGCTGAAATCCGTCGTTCTGGTCCGCTCCGAGCCAGAGATAGAAATGCGCCGACGGGGCCAGAAAAGGTATGCTCGCGTCGAGCCAGCGCCGGGTAAACTCAAGGTACTCATCAGACGTTTTTCTGGAGAGGGCCGAGGTGGGACGCCTTCCAACGGCGATATTGTAGGGTGGATCATTCAGCAGGTTTCCAATACTGCGTCCCCCCAGCAGCTTATCCAGGAAACCGGGATCTCCGGCATCACCGACACCTACCCGATGCCGACCTTCCGAGTCCTGCCAGATTTCTCCAGTTGTCAGCCTGCAGCAGGGAAGAAGGCGCTTTCTCAGTTCCTTGTTCGTATCCAGACGAGGAAGTTTTTCCATACGCCCATGGTACAGTAGTGCCCACAATCTGTGCCAGTCTCTTTTTCTGGAAAGTCAGGTGTAGAAGGTAAAATCCTTGAGGCCCGCAACAAATCCGATGGACCTCAGATCATCCTCGGCGCCTGTGCCGTGAACAGAATTGCCGTTCAGCAATCGAACAGTGAGTTTCCCTCCCGAAGAGGGAAGTTCCTTCAGTACCTGTACAAGTTTTTCCATGGCCGGACGAAAAAGGTCCGTATCCAGTACCTCCAGGCGTCCCGATTTTTTGCCGTAGACCAGCACGGTATATCCCTTTCGACAGACTATCCATTGGTCTCCCCGGCGGGCAGGAGTTACTTCCGGCGGTATTTCCAGGGGAAGTCCGGCGGGCGATGCGGGATCATTTATATGAAGAACCTTGAAGAGCTTATCGTATGCAGGATCATCGATTGCCTCTGCAAGGAGAGAAAGATTGTCCGTCAGGGTAAACTGGAGCCCCGGAACCTCCCTGATAAAATTGCCGCTGATAACTTCGCCGGAGAACTCCATCAGACGCAGGGCTGTAAAAATGTCCCTCCACCGAAAAGGAGAGACTTCCCTGTGAAGCTCTTCTCGAAACAGAACCGGATAGCGTCCAAACAAAAGGCGCACGGCAGCCTTAGCGCTTTCCAGTTTTTCCAGTTCATCCGGTTTTTCCGCTGCCCTGGGAACGGAAAACCAGTTTCCTCGTAAAGGAAGCCGGGATTTCCAGCGGGCGAATCCTGATCTTCCGGGCCCGGCTTCCGCGGGGAGTTTCGGGGGTCCCAGCATCAGGGTTGTCCAGCTGTCGCAGCTGATTCTCCCCCTGCGCAGCTCCTTCCAGAGCAACAGGACCGTTTCCCGGGGGCTTTTTCCCCACAGGTCAGCGATTTCCCAGAAGGTGAATCCTCCAACGGAAGGCAGAAGCTGTTCTTCGTCTCCCCGCCCCGATTGGACAAGATCGATATTCTCCCGATGATAAAAAGAGACCTCTCCCCTGGGGCTTCCCACCCAGAAAATATCCCGACCTTCCAGCATCGAGTCTATCTTCTGCCGGGAATATCCCTTCATGCGTCGTGGAAAAACAGCATTTTCCCATATGCCCGGCATAAGCCTGAAACCCTCCAGGGACGAGATAAGCGCATCGGCTTCTGCCGCAGAATCCAGCCCCTGATACCGGGCAAGTAAATCGTAGTATCGGTGCAACTCCAGCGGCCGCCAGGTACCAAGTCTGCTTCGGGTCCTGGCAAAGCCTAAAAGGAGCTCGTAGCATTCCCGATGGATAATCTGAAGTCCTTCAGCGCCGCTGGTAATATAGTCACAGACCAGGCTGCCTTCCTCTGTCTCCTGATCAATACACTCCCGGACCAGACCGGCCGAAAAAGGAGAGTCCTGGATAAGATTGTCAGGATACCGGGGGCCTTCATAGTAGAGCCAGGCGAGAAAAAGCTCACGGAACCCGGCAACTTTTCCGCCCTCCGGGTCAAGACATGGCTGAAGGGCTTTTAACCGTTCCGTATGAACGACCCAGCTGCAGGATTCTCCCACCATTTCCCAGGGGAAAACCTTACAGGCCGACAGATCCAGCTCCGCGGTAAAATCGTCCAGTTCACGGGCGGGTATGATCTGTCGTTCCTTCAGAATGTCTTCCAGCTCCTGAAGATTTTCCGGCCGGTATCCCTTTGCAAGGCGACGGAGACGGGCAGTAAAATCCATGACCACCTGCTCGTCAATTCGAGGCCGGAGTATTTCACCGGCGGAAATCCTGGAGACCCAATCTTCCCCGGTCCGGACAGAGACATCCGGGACATCATCGCTGTAGATCCGGGCGTTCATCTGTTCCCGGAAAGACCCGGAACAGAGGGGTGAAGGTGTGGAGGTATGAACCTCCCGGTACTCAATTTCGCCGCTTTCCACTGAACGCAGAAGAGAAAGCAGAAGGGGTATCTCAAAAAGATCTTCCAGGCACTCTCTGACGGCTTCCCTGACAAGGGGAAAACCGGGCTTGTCCGCCAGCGACGAAAGGAGCCGCTTCGCCTTCAGCCGGCTGAGCCAGAGAGGGGTCCGCTCACCGTAACGCGTCCCGGCGATAGCCAGACTCCGTGCAGCGGCCTCCCGGAAACGGGCTCCGAAAATCCCGCTTTTTACAAGACCCGCCTCGATGAGTTCGGCGATTTTGTCATTGGCGCACTGAAACAGGAATCTCCCTTCCGGGGGCCGGGCAGAAACGATCAGGACCGAATCATTGTCCCAGCTCACGCTGGCGGAAAAATTCTTTCTTCGCAGAAGTTCTTCCAGGGCCAAAGCCAGCGGTGCATTGCAGCGTCCCCCCCATAGGGTGTGGAGAAAAAGCAGGCTTGGGGATTCCGCTCCCTGCAAGCCCCGGGTATATTCGGCAACTATGCGGCGTTTATGAGGAGTGACTCCGTGAGATTCCAGTCGGAAAAGGTAGTCTCTGAGCTTCTCTGCCCCATCCCGTGACAGGTTGAACCTGTTCTCCAGAGAGTCCGGAAGCAGCCTGCCGGAGAAGTACTCCCCGAGAATTTCCCCTGAGAGCCGCTGGGAACAATAATTCCCGTAGAGCGGTTCCGCCCGGTAAAAGGTCGTTGAATTGCTGTGGGAGATCGTAGGCCGGACCTCTACAGTCCGCGGACCGATAGCGGTTATGCGCCAGCTCATTGTTCCGAAGGTAAAGACATCCCCCAGTCGGCGTTCCCAGACAAACTCCTCATCCAGTTCCCCGATTACAGAGAAGCCGGACGTCCCCTTCGCCTGTTTAAGGGTATAGTATCCCCGATCGGGTATGGTGCCGCCGGAAGAAAAGAGAGCGCTGCGGCTGGAGGGAAGAACCTCGATTTCCTCCCCCTTGAGCCGTATCCGTCCGGGCAACTGGTTTATACGGATACCGCGGTAAAACCCCTGAAGCATTTCAAGGACCGAGTAATAGCTTTGGCGATCAAGCTCGCGATAGGGGTAGCTCTGACGCAGGGTCCTGAAGATGTTTTCAGCTTGTGTCTCTCCCTCCAGGGCCTCGCCGATGATGATCTGGGCGAGAACATCCAGACAGTTTTCGGGGGGCCGTATACCTTCAATTACCCCCTCTCTGATTCCCCTGGCCAGGGTGACGGCGCTCAGGAGGTCTCGTCCGTGACTGCAGAAGAGTTTTCCCCGGCTTACCCCTCCATAGCTGTGTCCGGCCCGACCGATCTTCTGAACCGCGGAGGAGAAGGAAAAAGGGGTCTGGATCAGGATTATCCGGTCCAGCTCTCCAATATCGATACCCAGTTCAAGGGAGTTGGTGGCCACGATACAGTGAAGTCGAGCTGCTCTGAGACGCTGCTCAACCAAAGTCCGTATTTCCCTGGAAAGAGAACCGTGATGTGCGTAGGCCAGAGGTTCATCCTCGTCCTGGTTGAGGAGAAAGGCTATCTTTTCTGCCAGGCGTCTGGAATTGACAAAAACAAGGCTGGCTCCGCCGGAGCGGATCTCCGGTTTCAGCCGATCGGCCAGGCGTTTCCAGGGGGTGTCGTCATTTTCCCTGGTCTCCCCGGGGGCTTCCGGTATGGCTTCGATTATTAGTTCATATTTCTTGGGGTCCCTGGATTCCAGTACTGTAATTTTCCTGGGGGTCCCGTCGCCATGATATCCCGCCGCGAAGGCCGCAATGCTGCCGGGTTCTGCCAGGGTGGCGGAGAGGGCGATTCTCTGGAAATCCCTGCCCTGGGAAAGAAGGGCAGAAAGCCGTTCCAGAGCAGTTACAAGCTGGGTTCCCCGTTTGCTGCCCGCTATGGCGTGGATTTCATCGAGTATTACACAGCGCAGGGACGAAAATATTGAACGCCCCCTTTGGCTTGCCAGCAGAATATTGAGACTTTCCGGGGTGGTAATGAGAATCGCCGGCGGTTTATCCAGCATGCGGCGACGTCTGTAGCTGTCGGTATCTCCGCTGCGGGTCTCTATTCGCAGATCAGGAAAGGGTGTGCTCCTTTCCCGTGCCAGGGACCGCAATTCTTCCAGGGGCTCTTCAAGGTTGATCCGTATATCCCGGTTAAGGGCTTTGAGGGGCGAAATATAGAGTACCGAAAGAGCGTCGGTATTCCAGCTTCCCCGGACAAGAAAATCCAGGGCCGTTAAAAAGGCGGCCAGGGTTTTACCCGTGCCGGTAGGGGAGGTCAGAAGCAGATTTTCTCCCCTGCGGGCGACGGGCCAGACAAGTTGCTGCGCTTCAGTGGGAGCAGCGAAGCGCCGGGTAAACCACTCTGCCACCAGGGGGGAAAAATCCTGCAGGCTTGTATCTGTCCCGGGTTCCTTCACGGCCTCGTTTTTGCCCGCATATCCGAGCGGGAGGCGATTATCGTAATCATTTTGCATTCCATGTACTCCCTCAGGGCCTGGGAGTAGCCTTCAAGGTGACTTGCCTGCTGCAGTACCCTTCGGAGGTTCCTCTCGGTTATTACCGAAAGAGCGCCGAATACCACTTCGGAGCGTTCGTTATAAAAAGCGTTCAACTCCGTAAGGATGTTCCGATCGATCTCCTCCCGGGGAAGAATGTCAGCCGGAAGCTTTTCCCACAGGGCGGAGAGGGTATCTGCTGCCTCCTTCTTGTCGGAGAGTCCGATCTGCTTGAGAATATCCGCCTCACTGCTCTCTCCCTTTTGAGAGGATGCGGAAACCTTATCCCGGTCTTCCGTATTCACCGGCTGATTCATGAACACCGATCTGGCGATCCAGTGCAAAAACCGATAAAGGATGGATCCGAACCAGGAATAACGGGTATAGATGGAGCGGTAAATTTCGTTGTAAAGCTCCTCACGGTAAATATGAAAGATACGATCCGTCTGTCCCCAGGGATACTCCTGTAAACGCCGGACAAAATCGCTTTTGCTCTTCTTTTTTGCAAGAAACTCGTAGAGAGCTGAACTCCTCAGAAGAGTCGCTGTATCCGGCTGCAGCTGAGCAGCGATCTTTTGTATCAGTTCCCGGAAGGCCTTGTCGCTGAGCATGGCGTCCTCAAAGCGGTGTCGCTCCATAAGCTCATTCCAGCGCAGATGAAGTTTGTCCCGGATACCGGAATTCAATCGTACACCCCTGGCATCGAGATAGGCTTCCAGGTTATCCCGGTGAATCAGCGTAACGCTTCCCCCGGGAGGGGTAAAACTCAGGGCCTCCGGGTTTTCGGATCCCATACCCACATGGTTTTTCTGAAAGAGCTGAAAGGTCTTTTTCAGCTCCTCCGGCGGGATCTCCGGAAAGGTGCTTTCCGCGGTCTGCAGAAGGTCGGCCGCGGATATGCACAGATTAATCGTGTCCCGCAGTATCTGTACAAAATCTTCCGGCGTTACATGACGGCGCTTCTCCTTTGCCGTCTGCATCATCTTTAAAACCGTAAGACTCTGAAGAAAATCATAGTCCTCGGGATTGTCGTAGCTGTATCGCGTCAGTATGTAGCTGTTATCCGGCGAAACAAGATCCGATAAAACCTGACGGCCGGCATCGCTGGAGGCGATAACCCTGTCCATGACGAGCCTGGCAGCCTCCTCCCTGAACTCCTTTTCCGTACGGTGCTGTACCCTGGACAAGTCGTTTTCAAGAAGCTCCCGCGGCCGTCCCAGTATAAGGTTCTTGTAGCTGCCCAGCTTGTCGGAAAAGAAATCGGCATTTTCCCCGGAAAACTGGGCCAGGTGATACCGTATCTTTCGCCAGCAGAAAAGAGGGAATTCTTCGAGGAAATCTCCATGGAGCAGTATGGGAGGAAGCTGATCCTTGCTGAAGCGGATCTCCATTACTCCTTTTCCCTTGGTCTCTCCCCTTCGTTTCAGGCCGTCAAGCTCTTCCGGAGAGATGTGTTCCGTATCCTCGGGGAGAATGCTGAAGGCGCTGGAAGGAAAATGGCTGTACATGGGTACTGAGGCTTTACTGAAGGCTGTATAGGTCTCCTGAAGTTCATTTTCAACTTCTCCCCGGTTATTCAGATAGCGCTGATGAACTTCGAACTCCGTTTTACTCAGGCGCAGAAATCCCTCTTTGAGCAATTTCTTTATAATACCGCTGTTTCGAAAATCTATTCCCTGACGGGTTATTTCGCGAATCGGCACGGTAAAACTTCCAAAACGGCGGAGAACACCGAGGATAACCTTAAACTCATTTTCTTCTTTGGCATCGGCCCCTATCATCCATAGAAGCCATCTGCCTTGATGATCAGGAAACAGGAATTTCATCTTACTTGGAGTATAACCTGAGATAGCCTTCAAGGTATACGAAAAAAAACCGTGACATGAGGTACCCTGCGATTACCGTAACAGAGACGAACACCTGAAGCCGGGGGATTTTTCCGAGAAGGAAGACCCGATTTTCGTCGAATCCCCTGGCATACAGTGCTTCGCTTAACTGGGAAGACTGTTTGACTGTACGCAGAAGCAGCGGGATGCTGATTGATTTAATCTTTCTAAAAGGTCGGTACCAGGGGACGCCTCCCCGCGAGGCCAGGGCCTCCCGTCCCGTTGTGAGAGCACGATTCAAACGAGGAAGGAAACTCAAGGCTACGGAAATCATCATGGCAAAACAGGATGCGGGAAAACCGGGAATCCAGCGGCTGAGAGAATAGAATGTCCCGCGAATCTGAGAAACACTGCTTGTTCCGAGGTAGAGAAATCCCAGGATAACCCAGGCGTAGAGGCGTACGGAAAACCCCAGAAGTCCGAAAAAGGAAGACAATCCCCCCAGTGCAAGGGACAGAACCAGCAGTACCAGGGAAAAACGAAGGGCCGAAACGATCTGCTTCAAGGCACTCTGCCCGGGCGAAAGAAAAACCGGAAGTGCCAGGCTCAAGCCCGCTGCAAGAAAAGCGAGTTCCACCATGGCCGCCCTGTGTACTGCCATGGCAACGGCGAGCAGCATGACAAGCTTCAGCCTGGGGTCATACCGGTGAAGAAGGGAATCGCCTGCCTGGACGGAAAAACTCATCTCCACGATGCATACTCCAGGGGCATTCCTCCACGACAGGGATTGCGTACTCCGTGTTCCTCCAGTCTGTGGACAAGATCTTCCGGTTTTCCAGCGGCGCTCAGGCTTCCTTCTTTCATGAGGGCCACGCGGTCGCAGTGGGCCAGAATCTTCCCCACATCGTGGGTTATGATACAGATTCCCTGCCCCCGGGCGTGAAGTTTCAGCAGAATTGCGAGGAGGGAGCGGACTCCCGCATAATCAAGCTCCATAAAAGGCTCGTCCAGAAGCAGTATTTCCGGCTCCATTGAAAGGATCGAGGCAAGGGCCAGTCGCCGGCGTTCTCCCCCGGAGAGGGTCATCGGATGACGCCCGGCAAGCGGAGCAAGGCCGAAAATATCCAGACTGGATTCAACCAGGGATTTCAGCCTGTTTCCCCGTATACCCATATTCTCGGGACCGAAGGCAAGCTCCGCAGCTACGGTCTCCTCGATTATCTGTTCCTCGGGGTGCTGAAACACAAGGCCGATTTTCTGCCTGACAGCTCTTCCGGCCCTGTGTACATCCTCTCCGCGATACAGAACCCTGCCTTCCGAAGGCCTGACGAGACCGTTTGCATGGCGCATGAGCAGGGTTTTTCCGGCTCCGTTGGGTCCTGCAAGGATCAGGAGTTCTCCGGAAAAGAGCTCAAGATTTACCCCTCGCAGTCCCCAGAAGCCGTCGGGGAAGCGGTATCCCAGATTCTGAAAACTAAGAACAGGTTCACCCATTAGTGATCATGAGTCTGTTCAGTGAACGGGCGACGCTTGCAGCTGCTGCGATTTTAAGAAGGTCCCCGGGAATGAACGGCACCAGACCAATAAGCAGCCCCCGTGTTAAAGAGACGCTTTCTCCGCTGGCGGAGGAGACCCGCCACATGAGCCAGGGGACTCCAAGCAGATAGACTGATACCATTCCAAGCCCTGCAGCAAGCAGCAGGACCGTGAATTTGGTCGGGTTTATCCGGCTGACAAGTCCCGCCAGGAAGGCACCTGCGGGATAGCCCAGAAGATAACCTCCTGTGGGACCGAGAAAGACGGCGAACCCTCCGCCGGCGCTGAAGACGGGAAGACCAAGGGCGCCAAGGAAGAGATAGAGCATTACCGACACTGTTCCTCCAACAGGGCCGAGGAAAAGCCCGGAGAGAATAACGAAAAAGTTGGCCAGAACAATCGGGACAGGGCCGAGGGGAATACGAATGAAAGTCCCTAAAATAATAAGGGAGGCGAATACGGCGGAGTGTATTGCCATGGAAAGATGTTTCTGATTCATTTGTGCTCCTGTGAAATAGTTCTTTTCATACGGGACCAATTATTCGCGGACCTGCTGCGATTTCGTACAATACTCCGCCAGCGTCGGCAGCAATCAGTGACCCGTTAAGCGCGAGATCCCGTACGATATAATCGGTTTTATCAATCGTAAAGATCGTCTCTGTGGTATGTGTCCGATTCCTCCATCTTTCACGGACCTTGATGGGCTCGATCCTGTCGAGAGAAGATTCCAGTACCGGCTTGAGTATGTCAAAAAGCGGCCGTATCCCCGGGACTTCCCGGCAGCAGGCAGGGATCTCCGCCTGCAGACTTGTAACGCTGCGGTCGCGTATTCCAGAAAACTCTTCCATGGAACGTACGTTCAGACCGAAACCGAGCAGGGCGCGATCAGGCGTGTCAGCCGGACCGGATAACTCAAGCAACAGACCTCCAAGCTTCCTGTCTCCGACGCAAAGATCATTGGGCCAGCGAAAACGACAATCCACGCCATATTCGTTTCGTAATGAATCAACCAGTGCCAGGCCGGACTGTATTATATAGAGGGAGATGTAGGCCGCGGGAAGCCGGGGCAGGAAGGCGGCTGTCAGATACAGGCCGCCTTCGGGAGAAATCCAGGACTTTTTGTTTCTTCCCCGTCCGGCCTTTTGTCTGCGGGCAAGGTAAAACTGAACCTCCTCGCAGTTTCGCATCGACTTTTCAGATGCCTCTTCCATGGTGGATGCAACCACATTCCGGATGTGGACTTTACGCGAGTCATATTCCGAGGGGGAGGGGTAATCAGGCTCGGACATAAGGCGGTAGCCCCTCTTGCCGGACTCTATGGTAAAACCTTCTTCCCCCAGCTTGATTATGTGTTTTCGTACCGCTACCCTGGAGATGCCCAGTTTTTCCCCCAGCTCTGTTCCCGAAACAGGTCCCGTTTTTTTCCGGAGGCATTCGAGTACAGCGGATCGATGTTCTGACTTTACGTTAACCATAAGCTTGCGTATGGTTAACACATATCTGCGAGGTATTCAAGCAGGTTTAAGGGTTTTTTGATACTGTGGCGGTGGGAAAGGGCCTAAAAATCTTTTCTATCTATCTGGGTACGAAGCTCAAGTCCCGCCAGGGAGCATACCGTCTTTACATCCTCCTCGATCTTCCGCGTCGCTTTTACTTCGGCAAGACTGGTTCTTGTATCGACCTTGACGTCTGTTACTGCAGAAAGTTCCAGCAACCCTCGTTTCATGAGCAGGGCTTTTTCCGGAGTCAGTCTGTCAATGATAAAATAGTATGATTTAGCACGGGCCATGGGTCATAATTACATGAAGATGCGTAAAAATCAATTTACCTGTGATATAATTTTAGAAAAGAAAACTTGAAAAGGACCATGGAAAGGAGTAGTGTATACTGCATAGGCTTTCTTTGGCAAAGGAGAAAAAAAATGAAAAGAGTTCTTGTCTTACTGGTATCGTTGACCCTTCTTGGACTGGTGATTTCTTGTTCCTCCGCACCGGAACCGGTAGCTGCACCATCCAAGGATCTACCTGACTGGGTTCTTGCTCCTCCTGTAGCGGATGATGCCTACTATGGGGTAGGAAGCTACAAGTCGGCTAACCTTTCCACCGCACGAACCGCCGCCACCGCCAATGCCAGGGCTGAGATCGCCGCTCAGGTCGAGGTTCAGGTTGACAGTGCTGTTAAACAGTATGCCCAGGAAGCCGGAGTCGACGGCAATCGTCAGGTCATCGAGTTCCTGGAAACCGTCACAAAGCAGGTCGCTTCCGCCACTCTGAATGGCTCCAAGGTTGTTGAGACCTATCGGGACGACGACGGCACGGTCTATGTTATGGTTATGTACGAAAAAAGCGCCCTCAGGGAAGCTGCGGAAAAGGAGCTTTTTGTACGGAACGAGGACGCCGCTTTTGCGGAATTCAAAGCTGCCGAAGCCATGAAGTGGCTTGACGCTGAGTTGGAAAAGTAAGATTTTTTCAGGTTTTTTGATTTGGAAAAAAGACGGTACGATCAGTTTCGTACCGTCTTTTTTTAGGTTAGAATAGAAAAATGACAGGTGTAGGTGTGCTTCGATCAATCTGTTTTTTCCCCCTTATTCTATTTGTTATAGCCTGTACCGGCACCCCTGAACCTGTCGGAGCAATGGAAGACATCACGGAAAATCAGAAAAGGGAGTATTCCACCTGGCAGGATCTGCGCAGGCCGATAGTCGGTGAGCTCGATCTGCCCCCCGCCGAGGAGATCGTGCCTCCGCCCCTTCCTGCTCCTTCATGGATGCCGGCCCGCTTACCCTGGTGGGTGTGGCTCCCTCAGGATTCCACCGAAAGCCCCCTCTTCCTTGGTACATCCTTTCCCAGGGTTTCCAGAACGGAGGAACTTAAGCAGTGCATACGAAACGCTGCCAGACAGGCAGCCCAGTATGCGGGTATCGCTGCACGGGTTTCCTCCTTTCGGGGAAGTTTTCGGGAAGGTACCGGGTATGCGGAGGATATTCAGCTTCAGTACAGCGAAAACCTGGTTCCGGATTTTATCCGGGAAGCTGAACTGCGCACCCTTTATCAGGACGAAACGGGAAGCTATGCCCTGATCCGTTTTCCGTCCCTTATTTCCGATACAGGCACTGCTGAAAGTCCGGATATAAATGTTCTCACAGGATTCTCCGAACCTGAGTGGATTTCCCGACTTCCAGATATTCAAGGGTATTACCTGGGCCTCGGGGTATCCCGTCCCCGGGTGCGTTTCGCCGATTCAATAGCCGAAGCCGATAAGGCGGCCCTGGCGGAAATATTGTTTCAGCTGGCAGCGGAGGTCGAGGTCAGCTATGATGTAAAGACAGGGGAGGGTACAGGGTCTTCCTTTTATGAGGATGTTTACCAGTTTTCAAGCGCCACGGTAAAAGGTCTTCAGATTATCGCGCGCTGGCGTAATCCGGAGGGATCCTATTTTTATTCCCTCGCTGTGCTTCCCCGGAAATAAAATGACGATCGTAACGATTCGAGGTATGCTGTGATACGAACAATGCTTGTCATCAGGATATGTGGGGCAGCGGCAGCGCTGTTACTTTTTTTCTCATGCATGAGCAGCCCCAGGCAGCCTGACTGGATTGAACGATACCCTTCGGATGACAGATACTATATCGGTATCGGTTCTTCCAACGATCCGGTCCAGTCCGTGGCCGCCGCCAAAGCCCGTCAGGATGCCCTTGCCAATCTGGCATCCTCCATATCGACATCCATAATTACTGAAACCGAGACCCGGATTTCCGAAAGCACGGAGAATAATAACGTTCAATCCGTACAGCGCAGAATACAGGAGAAGGTCTATCAGACGCTGGAAGGAGCAGAGGTCGTCGACAGCTTCTATTCAATGCGGCAGGGCTACTGGGTTTACATGAGGATATCCAGGAACCAGCTGGAGCGTCAGAAGAGGGAGCTGGCAAAACGTCTCGAGGAGCTTCTTCTTCCTGTTTATACCGAAGAGGACCTCTCTGCGGCGGCATCACTGTCTCTGCTGCATAAAGGGCATGAACTGCTCATGGACTCCCCCTATTTTACAAGCCTTAGCGGAGAACTGGGAAAAACCCGGGGGAACCTCCTGGACCTTGTTGAAAAAAAGACAGCGGAAACTCTTGCCTCAATCAGTATTTCCGTTCAGCCCGATAGTTTGGAAGGACGGGCCGGCGAACGGGTGGGGGCAATAGTCAGTATTCAGGGGAAACTGCCGGCCGGTTTACTGCCGATTTCAGTCAGCCTGGATGAGGAGATCCTGAAAGAGGGCGATACGGGAGATGATGGACGCTATGCGTTTCAGATCGATCTCGCCGGAATACCCCTGGGACACAGGACTCTTTCGATCGATATTCAGCTCGATGCCCTGGGTATTGAACAGAAGGACTATTACCTGAACATGCCCTCCATCAGCGCAGAGCTTCCGGTTCATGTTCTGCCTCTGCCTCTTGACTTCATAATGGAGTATGATGAGAGGATCACCCTGGAGGGAATACCTGAGATGGCTTCCGGGCTTTTTTTCGCTTCCGAACTGCCCTTTTCGCTGGCCGAGGAAAACGACGGTTCGGAATATTCCCTGCGCTGCCGGCTTATTGTGGAGGATTTTCCCCGTTATCGGGACAACTCCCTCGAAATATCCCAGGCCCGTCTGATAATCCAGGTTGAGTTTCAAGGCCGGATCCTTTACAGCTATCAGAGTCCGGCCATGAAAGACGGAGGACTCACAATTTCACAGGCCCATGAACGTACGATCAAAAAGCTCTTCCGGAAGCTTGAGGACGAACAGGAGTACCTCCCGGGATTGATCGAGGCCCTTCCCATACGAACTTCCAGATAGGTTCCGGTCAGCCGGTGCAGGTACTTGAAAAAAACAGCCTCATCCTATAGGTTTTTCTACCTGGTTAATGGAGGGTAGATGACAGAGCTGGTTTTTCCTTTTCAGAACGAAGCCCTGTGGGTGGTGTTTCTGTTTATAAATTTTTTTACAATTATCGCATTATATCGCATAATGGGAAAAACCGGACTCTTTGTCTGGATTCCGATTTCTGTAATTATTGCAAACATACAGGTTCTCAAAACCGTGCAGATTTTTGGCCTTGCGGCGACCCTGGGCAATATTGTTTATGCCACATCCTTTCTGGTTACGGATATTCTCTCTGAGAATCATGGAAAAGACGAGGCCAAAAAGGCTGTGTGGGTAGGGTTTTTTGCGGTTCTTGTGATGACCTTGTTCATGAATATAGCTCTCTGGTTCGTTCCGGCACCCTCAGACTTTGCCCAGGGGGCGCTGTCGACAATATTTCTCGTTATGCCCAGAATCGCGGGAGCGAGTCTCGTGGCATATATTCTATCTCAGCGCCACGATGTATGGGCTTACAGTTTCTGGCGAAGCCGCTTTCCCGAAGACAGACAGATATGGATCCGGAACAATCTGAGTACCATGGTCAGCCAGCTTATCGATTCCATCATTTTTGTCCTGATTGCTTTCTGGGGTATCTACGAGATAGGTGTTCTCATAGATATTCTTATTACTACGTATCTTTTCAAGTGGCTGGTAGCGATAGCAGATACCCCCTTTATTTACTGGGCAAAGCGGATTAGGGAGAAGTATCTCTAGGGCACGTCCATAAAAAAAAGCCCGGCATTAAACCGGGCCCGGGGATAAAAAGAACGATTAAAAATCGTTTACTTCGGCATCATAGTCGACACCGGGTACACTGAAACCGTTCAGTCTCAGAAAGTCTTCCCGGTAACCGTCCATATCTCCGATCTCCTCGATATTGCCGGAATCGACCTGCTTCCAGAGTTTTGTTATCTCCTCCTGCACATCCGGGCGCATCTCCCAATCGTCCACCCGGATGCGGCCCTCATCATCCACGGGCACCTGCCCGCCGGTATAGAGCCGTTCCGTAAAGAGGCGGTACATCTGTTCAATGCAGCCCTCGTGGATTCCCTTGTTCTTCATGACCTTGTAAAGAATGGACATGTAGAGGGGCACCACAGGAATGACAGCGCTGGCTCGAGTAACCAGGGCCTTATTCACTGAAACGTAGGCTTTCCCCTCGAGCGGAGCAAGGAGTTCATTGATTTCAGAAGCGCTCTTCTCAAGGTGCTCCTTGGCCTTGCCGATCGTTCCCTCCCGGTACACAGCATAGGTAACCTCAGGACCGATATAGGAGTAGGCTACACTCAAGGCGCCTTCCGAGAGGACTCCCGCATCCTTGAGGGACCTGATCCAGAGTTTCCAGTCTTCCCCGCCCATTACCTTTACGGTAGCCTCAAGTTCCTCCTGCTTGGCGGGCTCGATGGACGCCTCGCTTACCTCTCCGGTCATGGCATTGACGGATTTGGCGGTATAGGTACCCTTAAGAGGTTTGAGTACGGAGCGGTACATCTCTCCAGTATCGGGATCGACCCGTACAGGAGAAGCGAGACTGTATACTACCAGATCGATGCTGCCGTATTTTTCCTTTACAAGATCAATTACCTGCTTTTTAACCTCGTGGGAAAAAGCATCGCCGTTGATGCTGTCCGCCTTGAGTCCCGCCTCCCGGGCGGCCTTCTCAAAGGAACGGTTGTTGTAGTACCCGGGGGTTCCGGGCCGTTTATCGCTGCTCTCCTTTTCAAAGAAGACGCCGATGGTATCGGCTCCGGCTCCGAAGGCCAGGGAAATTCTGGAAGCCAGACCGTAACCGGTTGACGACCCTATAACCAGGGCGGTTTTGGGTCCGGAGAATTTCCCCTTTCCCTTAACGTACTCTATCTGGTTCAGGATCTCCCGTTCGCAGCCCACAGGATGGGCGTTCATGCAGATATTGTTACGAATTTTGGGGGTAATTATCATGCCTTATCCCCTACGAGACAGAGCCACGACGCTTCACAGGCAAGCTCGTCTCCTACATAGCACTTGCCGCTCTGTTTAATCATTCTCGCGGAGATCCGGTCGTTGCTGATTTCCATCCTGACGGTCTCATTCGGCCGGACCTGCCGGCGAAACTTGGCCTTCTCGATGGCGGCAAGAAAAAAGAGCGCATCATCTCCAAGACTGCCGAGCTGTCGAACTCCCGCACCGCCGCACTGGGCCATGGTCTCCACCAGGATGACCCCGGGGACAACCGGATACTCGGGAAAATGACCGGGAAAAAAGAACTCCTCCGGCGTATAGCAACGCGTTCCGATTATCTTCTCCTCCGATACCTCCAGAAGTTCATCCACGAACAGGAAAGGTTTCCTGTGGGGCAGCAGTTCCTTTATATCTTTCATTGTTTACTCCTCGTATTTTCTAAAAATTACTGTTCCGTTGTGTCCTCCGAAACCGAGATTGTCGGACATGACGGCTTTCAGCTCGGCGCTGCGTCCTGTGTTGGGAACATAGTCCAGATCGCAGGCTTCATCGGGATTCTCAAGATTAATGGTGGGGGGAATAAAACTGTCTTTCATGGCGAGAATACTCAGGATGGCCTCCATGCCTCCGGCACCACCGATCATGTGGGCGGTCATGGACTTGGTAGAGGAGATCGGAAGCTTATACGCATGGTCCCCGAAGGCCTTCTTGATCGCCATGGTTTCCAGGGGATCATTGGTGGGGGTGGATGTACCATGGGCATTCAGGTAGTCAATCTGATGAGCCTCCATTTCGGCGTCCTGCAGGGCCAGTCTCATGGAACGGGCGGGGCCTTCTCCTGTTGCATCCGGACTGGTCAGGTGGTAGGCGTCACAGCTGATACCATAACCGGCCACCTCCGCATATATGGGAGCACCCCGACTGAGAGCATGTTCGAGCTCTTCCAGCACAAGAATCCCCGCGCCTTCTCCCATGACAAAACCGTCCCGATCCCTGTCGAAAGGCCGGCTGGATGCAGCGGGTCTGTCATTGTACTTGGTGGAAAGAGCAGTCAGACGCAGAAATCCTGCAATCCCGAAGGGTGTTATGGCAGCTTCCATGCCGCCGGTAAGCACCACATCGCTCTGACCTATCCTGATGGAGTTCAACGCAGCGCCTATGGCGTCTGTTCCGGAAGCACAGGCGGTTACTACACAGTAGCAGGGCCCGTAGAGACCGTATTTTATTGCCACATTTGCCGGTCCCTCGTTGCTGATCAACTTGGGTATGGTCATGGGGGCGACCCCTTTCGGGCCTCTTTCCGCGAGGTTCCGCACGCCCTCCTCGGTTACCTCGTAACCTCCGATTCCGTTCCCCAGAATAACGCCGACCCGTTCCGGATCGTTGCAGCCTGTATCCAGTCCCGAATCTTCCATGGCCTGAGCAGCTGCGGCCATGGCGAACTGGCTGAAACGGGCCAGTTTACGGGCCTCCTTCTTGTCCATCCAGCGCCCGGGATCAAAGTCTTTGACTTCACCGGCTACGGTACATGCAAAATCGGTCGTGTCAAACAATGTTATCGGAGCAATACCGCTTTTCCCGGCTTTAACAGCCTGCCAGGTATTTTCTATATCATGGGCCAGGGCATTTACCGTTCCCATGCCGGTCACAACGACTCGTCGGCGTTCCATACGTATCTCCCTTTGTCCTATTCTGTACAGCTCTACATTACCAGGCCGCCGTCAACCCTTATAACCTGGCCGGTTATGTAGGATGACAGGTCGCTGGCCAGATAGAGTACGGTATTGGCAATGTCCTCGGGACTCCCCATTCTTCCCAGGGGAATAGCCCGAGCGTAATCTGACTTCACATCATCGGTCAGCTTGTCGGTCATGGCAGTTTCAATAAAACCCGGGGCAACCGCGTTTACCCGGACATTCCGTTTTGCCGTCTCTTTTGCCAGGCTCTTGGTAAAACCGATCAGACCTGCCTTGGAGGCGGAGTAGTTGGTCTGGCCTGCATTGCCCATCTGCCCGACGACCGATGCCATATTAATAATGCTTCCTGATTTCTGCTTCATGGCCATAAACGCAGATACTTCCCGTGCCACCAGAAAGGCCCCGGTAAGGTTTACCTTCAATACCGACTCCCACTGGTCCAGGGACATGCGGAACACCATTCCGTCCCGGGTAATCCCTGCGTTGTTTACAAGAATATCAAGCTTGCCGTCGCCGGTAATTTCCTTTATAAGGGCTTTTACCTCGTTTTCGTCTGTAATATTTGCCTTGTGAAAGGTAACCCTTGCATCACCCCTGGCAGCGGCATCCATTTCCGCCTTGAAGGGTCCTTCCGCGAGGTCGCAGTAGTGCACCGAGGCGCCTTCTGCCAGAAACTTCATGACAATCTCTTTTCCGATTCCCTGGGCACCGCCGGTGACCAGGGCTTTTTTTCCTTCCAATAGCATTTTGTCCTCCTATGAACTGTAACTCTTTCTGATGTTTTCAATCTCTTCAAGGGTTCCCGCAGTAAGGCACGGGACTTCACTTCCTGTCTTTTTCCAGAGCCCGGACAGCACCTTTCCGGGGCCCGCTTCGATACAGATATCAGTTTTCAGCGCGAGGATTGTCTCCTCTTCGCTTGTCCAGCGTACCGGAGAGGTAACCTGGGCGATACACAATTCCTGCGCTTCCGCCCCGCTGACAACAACTTTGCCCGATACATTTGAGATCAGGGTGATTTCCGGATCCCTGAACCCGAGGGCCTGTACCGTTACGGCAAATTCCCGACGGGCACTCTCCATCAGGGGGGTATGAAAAGGGGCGGATACCTTCAAGGGTATCCAGCGCTTGGCGCCCTTAGCGGTAAAGTACTCCTTTCCCCTCGACAGCGCCTCGCATGTTCCGCCGACAACCGTCTGATCCGGACTGTTGAAGTTGGCCGCATAGATATCGAGGCCCGAGGTTTCGCAGAGTTCCTGCACCGCATCCGGCGCGAGTCCCATAACGGCTGCCATACCCGGCCCCCTTTCTCCGGCGGAAAGCTTTTCTGCAGCGGCGGCCATTATCTCGCCCCGTTTTTTTACCAGGGGAAATACCTCCTCAAAGCTCAGAACCCCCGCAGCAGCCAAAGCGGAGAACTCTCCGAGACTGAATCCGGCAACTGCTGAAGGAGCTATGCCGGCTTCCTTCAGCATCAGCAGGGACGCCAGATTAACAGCAGTTATGGCAATCTGGGTATTTTCCGTCTTTTTAAGCTCATCCTCAGCGGATTCAAAGAGCAGTTTCGGAATGTCCGTTTCCGTCCACTCCGAAGCATCGTCGAAGAGCTTTTTTACACGGGAAGAAGCTTCCCATAAATCTTTACCCATACCCGGGAATTGAGCACCCTGGCCGGGAAACAAAAAACAGTTCCTCATTATATCCGATTTCATTGTGTGAGACCTTACCATGCCCTGTTTTTGTCGGTCAAGAACCGACAGAAGTGCTGCGTCAACGTTTACAGCCGAATAAGCTGTCCGCCGTAGGTAAGACCGGAGCCGAAGCCCAGGGTGAGAATAACATCTCCGGGATTCAGTTCACCCTTCGTCCACAAATCGTTGAGGGCTATCGGAATGGAGGCCGCGGAGGTGTTTGCGTATTCCTCGATGTTCAGATAGAACTTTTCCATGGGGATTCCGGCGCGCTTCGCCGCAGCCTTGATGATTCTGACATTTGCCTGGTGGGGAACGATGTATTTTATCTCGTCTATGGATATTCCCGCCTCCGCAGGCAGGGCTTCAAAGAGCTCGGTATTGACCTGCACGGCAAAGTTGTAAACACTGCGTCCGTCCATGGCTATATAGAGATCCTCCTCAGGGACGGTCTGTCCACGCAGGGGATTCCTGATGCCTCCGGCCCTCACAATGAGAGCTTCTGCTCCGCTTCCATCGGAACGCAGCCTGGAGGCGAGAAAACCTCTGTCGTCGTCACAGGAGCCCAGCAGTACCGCTCCCGCTCCGTCACCGAAGAGGACGCAGGTGGAACGGTCCTTCCAGTTGACCAGGGTGGAGAGTTTTTCAGCGCCGATTACAAGAACATTCCGTGCCACACCGGATGAGATAAGTCCCCGGCCGCACTCCATGGCGTAAACAAAGCCGGTGCATGCTGCGGCCAGGTCAAAGGCTCCGCTTCTGACGGCTCCGATAGTATGCTGGACTATACTGGCGGTGGCAGGGAAGCCTATATAATCCGGGGTGCTGGTGGCCACGATTACCATGTCAAGATCCTCGGGGGAAATATCGCTCTTTGCAAGGGCGTCTCTGGCTGCCGCTGTCGCCATTTCCGAGGTCGTTTCGTTCTCTGCAAGGTGACGGGAGCCTATGCCCGTGTGACTGCGGATCCATTCATCGGAGGTATCAATCTTCTGTACAAGATCCTCGTTGCTTACTCGCTTAGGCGGCAGGTAGGCTCCTACCGACCGAATGGTGGCGTTCATCAATCCTCCTGGAGTCGGTCCTTAGCCGACTGAATACAGTGTTTACTCAGTATCCCGTATTTAAGTCAAGGTGTACGAATGACTTCCGGGTCCTTTATGTCCAATATGTCCACAGAATATCGGCTGTCGGCAGAAAAAGACCCTGGAACAGTGTTGCCGGGCCTCGACGCACAGGTGTAGAATGAGTATACTCCCTTGACTTTAAGGCGGCCACCGGCCGACAAAAACTGCATGAGGAGGCGACCCTTTGGCACCCCAAACTGCAATCCCAGTATTACACAAACATTCACGGATTGGAATTGTAAACCGCGGCGAAGCCGCATTGCGCTTCATACGGGGAGTTAGCGAATATAACTCCCGTTTTGCAACGGAACTTACGACAGTGGCAATTTATACGGCACGGGAGGAACAGGCCCCCTTTGTCAAGAATGCCGATTACCGGGTCTGCTTCGAAGATCTCTCTGGTTATCCCGGAACCGCAAGTTCCCCCTATCTTGACCACACCCTTATTCTTGAGGCTCTGAAGCAGGGCGGCTGTGACGCCTTGTGGGTTGGCTGGGGCTTTGTTTCAGAGGACTCTGTTTTCGCTGAGGCGGTTGAAAAGGAAGGTTTAACCTTTTTAGGCCCCGGCAGCAGGGCAATGGCGCTTTTGGGAGATAAAATCGCAGCAAAGGATCTGGCGGAAAAGGCGGATGTTCCCATTCTTCCCTGGAGCCGCGGTCCTGTTGCAAACATTGACGAGGCCCGCGGGATATCGGAAAAAATCGGCTACCCCGTTATAGTCAAAGCATCCAACGCCGGAGGCGGCCGGGGTATACGCTTCGTTCTCAGCCCCGGAGAGCTGGAAGCCCAGTATAACTCCGCGGTTGATGAGACCCTGAGGGTTACAGGAACCCGGACCGTATTTATCGAGCACCTTGTAAGGCACGGCCGGCACCTGGAGGTCCAGGTACTGGCGGATCGGCATGGTACGGTTAATACCTTCGGCGTCCGGGACTGTTCGCTGCAGCGCCGGAACCAGAAGATAATAGAAGAGACCCCGCCTGCAGGTTTGCCGTTACAGACGATTGAAGAGATGGAAGCCTCGGCGGCACGGCTCATACAGGCTGCAGCCTACGAAGGCGCAGGAACCGTTGAATACCTCTACGATCTGGATTCCGACCGTTTTTATTTTATGGAGGTCAATACCCGGCTCCAGGTAGAACATCCCATTACCGAGGAGCTCTACGGTATCGACCTTGTTACCGGACAGATCGAGGTGGCTTTCGGAAGAAAGGTAGACCTGACTGCTGCAGCACCCCGGGGGCATGTAATGGAAGCCCGGCTCAACGCAGAAGATCCCGGAAGGGATTTTTCTCCCGCTCCGGGAAGGGTTGATCTGTTCAGACCTCCCGCGGGACCCGGTATCCGGGTCGATTCGGGGATCGAGAGCGGTGCGGAGATTCCATCGGAGTTCGATTCCATGGTCGCCAAGATCATTGCCCGGGGCAGGGACCGCGATGAAGCCGCATCCCGACTTAAAAGGGCCCTTGATGAGTGTGCAATCCGCATAGAGAACGGAACTACCAACCGGGCTTTCCTGCGACAGCTGCTTGATCAGCCCGAGGTCGCCGCAGGAGGTGTTTCAACTGCGTATGTGGGAGAACTCCTGAAAAAGGGAATTCGCCGAGCTTCGGACGAAAGTTTCCGGGCTGCACTCATTACCGGGGCCATTACCATTGCCATGCAGCGGACCGGCGAGGAGCAGGTCAACTTTCTGAACGACCTTGCCAGTCTTGGAAAACCCAGAGTTCTTCCCAGAGCAGAGGGGCAGGAAGTCATTCTTTCCGTTGACGGGGCCGTATACCAGGTACAGGTATTTCATGTAGGCGGAGAAGGTTACCACGTTATTGTCGATGATACCTTCATAATCTGCAGGTACCGCAGCACAGACCATGAAGGCGTTCTTGAATTCAAGGATATGCGTTATCGTTTTATCCTTGTACCCAGGGGAGATTCCCTTCAATGCGAAATAAACGGGACCCCCTTTCTCCTCGAACAGGAATCCCGGGGCTTTGTTAAATCACCCTCTCCCGCCATTGTGCTTTCCGTACCGGTCAAAGCAGGAGATGAGGTCAAAAAGGGCAGTATCCTTATGGTTCTTGAAGCCATGAAGATGGAGATGCTCATTGAAGCGCCGGCGGACGCTCAGGTTGCCGAAATACTCGCGAACCCCGGAACACAGGTTGCCGCCGGACAGTCCCTGATCCGCCTGGAAGAGGGAGGAGACAGCTCTGATCAGGAAAAACCGGTGGCTGTTAAAATAGAATTCCCAAAAACCGATCCCTCCCAGGAGGAGCGCTGGCAACGTATTGTCAACGAGGTCCAGGCAGTTTTCCTCGGATTTGACACAGGAGAAGACTCCTCCGAACTTGCCGCCAGACTCTCAGCTTTTATTGTCCGGAACCCTGATCATGTCGAAGTCTTTGCCAAGCTTGTACTGCGCAGCATGGAGGAGTTCTGCGCACTGGAAATCCTCTTTTCCAACCGGACAATAGAGGATGAAAGCGGAAGCAGACCCCATACCTATACTGAACTCCTGACCCACTACGCCCTGCGCAGGAGGGATCGTGAAAAAGGGCTTCCTGAAGTCTTTATCCAGTCCATCGACCGGGCCCTGGCGGCATATCGCGAGGCGGGAGTCAGCGATGAAATCGACAGACTTCTGTACAATTTATATCGTTCCCATGCAGCTTCCGCTTTGAAAGCCCAGATCCTGCGGGATTTCCTGCAGCTCCTGGAAAAGCATTCAGGGGCTGAACTGCTTAAGGAGGATTTTCCGCTTCTTGTAAACGAAATTGTCCGCTTGAGTAATCTGGGATATCCGAAACTGGCGGATGCCGCTCTGCATGCCCGGTATATATTGATCGACCAGCAGCAGCTTCAGCAGCAGAGAAGCAGACAACGCAGGTTTGTCGAGTCCCTGGTGGCAGAAAGCTGCAGCGACGATTCACGCAGTTTCGATGAGTGTACTCGGTCCTTTCTGGACCTCCCGCCTTCAGCCATGACGGACCTGATGCGGGTCATAAAATCTACCCGCAGGGGGAACGCCGGGCTTCTCTCGGAACTGGCAATCCGCTATTTTAACCGGGACAGGAAGATCCTCTCCCTGAAGACATTTTCGAATGAGAAAGACCTGTTCTGGGCCCGGATTGATTTTACGGAAGAGGAAGATAAAGAACAGAACAGCAGAGAAGGATTGCTTTTCGCTGCCTTTTCTTCCGAAGCCCTCGCCGGGATACCCGGGATTGTTCAGGACCTTACGGCTGGAGGATCTCCGGAGCTAAGCGTGCTTGTGTCGGGAGAAGGGAAACCGGAAAATTACATTGCTAATCTACAACCCTTTCCCTGTTCCTGCTGCGCCCTGGGAGTCTATCCAGAAGAGGGGGAGCCGCAGTTTACAACCTATCAGTATGGCAGCGCCGGCGAATGGGAAATCAATGAAGGTGCTTTTACCTTTTCTCCTTTGGAATACCGGGAACTCAGGATCGAACGGCTCAGGAATTTTCACCTTAAACTGATACTGCGCAGCGAAAATGTAACGGTTCTGGAAGGCAGGGCGAGGGAGAATGAGAAGGACATGCGCCTTTTTGCCCTTGCATCCACCTCTGAAACGGACCCCGAACTCTCATCCCGGCAGGACCTTACCAGAATGCTCCGTTTTGAGAGAGTCTTTAACGAAGCTGTTTCGGGTATCCGGGCAGCTCAGCAGAACTACCGTTTCAGGCTTCAATGGAACCGGATCATCATCTATAACCGCTCCCTTCTTGGTTTGCGCTTGATGCAGTTACGGGACTTCGGCTACAACCTGGTACCCAGAACCATTGGCCTGGGGCTTGAAAAGATGGTCGTCTATTCACGGCGCAAACGCTGGCGGGAAGAGACTATCCGGGAACATGAGCTGATCTTTCACAACCTTACGGCGGACCAGTTTACCCTGCGCAGCCGACGCCCCTCTTCAGTGCCTCTGACTACCCTGGACAGCTATGCCCTCAAGGTGGTCAGGGCACGTCAGCGTAACGAGATCTACCCCTATGAACTTATAAAGATGATCACCCATGCCGGTTTTCCGCTGCATGAAGGACTCCCCAGGGGAGAGTTTGAGGAGTTCGACATCGAAATCACTCCCGACGGCAGCAGCCGGGCTGTATCGGTAAAAGGACGTGAGCCGGGAAACAACACCGGCAATATCATCTTCGGCAGAATCAGCAATACGCATCCAGCGAGCGGTACGGTTTTCCAGCGCATGCTTATCCTCTCGGATCCTACTGGAGACCTGGGAAGTCTTGCGGAAGCGGAATGCCGCAGAATTATTTGCGCCATCGACATGGCGGAGACAGAATCCATCCCCGTGGAGTGGGTGCCTGTCTCCTCCGGAGCCAGAATCACCATGGATTCGGGGACTGAAAACCTGGACTGGACCGCCGCGACCCTCAAACGAATCATCGAGTTTACCCAGGCCGGGGGCGAGATAAACATCATAGTCCAGTCAATCAATGTGGGTGCCCAGTCATACTGGAATGCCGAGGCTACCATGCTCATGCATACCCGGGGACTTCTGATCATGACCGATGAGGCTTCTATGCTCCTTACCGGAAAACGGGCCCTGGATTTTTCCGGCAGCGTATCGGGAGAAAGCAACGTGGACATAGGCGGGGCGGAAAAAATTATGCTTCCCAACGGCCAGGCCCAGATCAGGGTCTCCTCCGTTGCCGAGGCGTACGGCCTTCTCTTTCAGCATTACCGCAGCTGTTATGTGACCCCCGGCAACAGGTTCCCGGAACGACGGGGATGCAACGACCCGGATGATAGGGATGTGACCCTTACTCCCTATCGGGACAGCCTTGGCCAGGGCTTCTCCACTATTGGTGATATCTTCAGTAAAGAAATGAATCCGGACAGAAAAAAACCCTTCGACATGCGGCAGGTCATGCGTGCCATGGTTGACAAAGACGCGGAGATCCTTGAACGCTGGCGGGGACTTGAGGACGGGGACACAGCCCTGGTGTGGGAAACCCGCCTTGGAGGCTGTGCGGTAGGAATGATCGGTATCGAGAGCAGAAGCTTTCCCCGTATTGGAGCGCTACCCTCCGACGGTCCGGATACATGGAGCGGAGGGACCCTCTATCCCCAGTCTTCCAGAAAGGTCGCCCGGGGTCTCAACGCCTTCTCCGGAAAGGTCCCGGCAGTGATAATCGCGAACCTCTCGGGATTCGACGGATCGCCTGAATCCCTGCGCCGGCTTCAGCTCGAATACGGCGCCGAAATCGGAAGGGCGGTGGTAAACTTCAAGGGCCCCCTTGTTTTTCTGGTGACCGCCCGCTACCACGGCGGAGCGTATGTGGTTTTCTCCAAACGGCTTAACCCGGAACTCGAAGTTGCAGCCCTGGAGGGCTCCTTCGCGTCGGTAATCGGCGGGGCTCCTGCTGCTGCGGTGGTTTTCCCGAAAACCGTCAGGAAGCGCACGGAAGAGGACAAGCGTATTATGGAAGCCCGGGAACGCCTGAAATCAGGGGATTGGGGCTATAAAGAGTTTGAAGATCTGTATCAGACGGTCTATAACGAGTACCAGACGGCGCTGGGGGCAGAGTTCGACGGCATCCACAGCGTACAGCGGGCCAGGGAGGTGGGATCTATCGATCACATAATAAAGCCCCGGCGAATGAGACCGTATCTGATTGATGCGGTGCGCCGGGGTATGGAGCGCTGGGAAAAAAGGAGAACGGAAGAGCCCTAAAACTCTCCCGCCTCGTGTCTCCGGGCCATCTCAACATAGGATGAGGCATTTTGGCGCACACGCCCCAGCTCCTCCTCCGAGACCTTTCTCATAACCTTGGCGGGAGATCCCACCGCCAGGGAGCCCGGGGGTATTACCTTTCCCTCGGTGACCAGTGCGCCAGCACCGATTATGGAGCCTTTCCCGATTACTGCCCGGTTCAGGATTATTGCGCCCATACCGATCAGACAGTCGTCCTCGACGGTGCAGCCGTGAATCACTGCGTTATGGCCAACGGTAACTCCTTTTCCGATCTTGACCGGGGCGTCATGATCTACGTGAATACTGGCATTGTCCTGTATGTTCGATGCTTCTCCCACATTTATCGATGCATAGTCTCCCCGTACAGAGGCACCGTACCAGACTGACGCATCCTTCTCCAGGGAAACATCCCCGGTAACTGCGGCGGTTTCTGCTATAAAAGCGGCTTTTTCATGATTACTCATATTTGCAACTCCATAATTCTGCTGTACCAGAAAAACTACCGATTTTCGGTCTCCGGGACAAGTACTCGATCATCGGATTATGATCTGATATAATCTCAAGCATGAGTGCAGAAAAGGTAACTGCTGTCTGTCTGGGAATCCTGACAGTGATTGTCGTTGGCGCGGTACTGAAGTTTGCCCAGGCAGCCATGATTCCGCTGGCCATAGCAATCATTCTGTTTTTCGTTTTCACGCCTCTTCTGGCTTTCATGGAAAAGCTGCGTATTCCGCGGATTGTTTCCATAACCGTGGTTATTGTAATCTTTTTCGGTTTTTTTTACCTTTTCGGACTCTTTATCTACGCATCCATCAAGTCATTTGTTGTCCAGCTGCCGAAATATCAGGCCAGGTTTACCTCGCTCCTCATGGAGATATCACGAGAACTCTTTGAGCGCTTTGATCTCAGTCCCAGGATTCTGGCAGAAATCAACTGGGGAAGGACCCTGCAGAGTTCTCTTCTATCTCTTTCAGGCTCCCTGATGGGACTGGTTGGAAACCTTATAATGATTACCCTCTTTCTGATCTTTCTTCTACTTGAACAGAACCGTTTTCAGGTCAAGGTACGTAAAGCCTTTCATATCTCCATGTCGGACCGCATATATCTGATCATGAAGCATATCAACGATCAGATTGGACGGTATCTGTCGATAAAATTCATCATAAGCCTTGCAACGGGTATTCTGATTTACCTCAGCCTGGAGATCATAGGGCTGGATTTCCCCATTATCTGGGGGTCCCTGGCGTTCTTTCTGAATTTCATTCCCAACATCGGTTCAGCCTTCATTGTCGTCGTTATAGTAATCATGTCCTTCATTCAGTTTTATCCCGACCCCCAGCCTATTCTGGCGGTATCTCTATCGGTTATCGCAATTCAGATTACCTTCGGAAATATCCTGGATCCGCGTCTTCAGGGACGCAGACTCAACCTCAGTCCCTTTCTCATTCTTGTAAGTCTGCTCGTCTGGGGCTGGCTCTGGGGTGTGGTGGGAATGTTCCTCGCTGTTCCGATCATGGCAATAATCAAAATCGTCTGTGAGAACATCCCGGCCCTTCGACCAATCGCCATTCTGATGGGCTCCGGGCAGGAGAGCCATAATCCCCAGCCGACAGGACAGGTAATGATAAGCAGTCCCGATTCCAGATCAGGTACTTGAGAAAAGGAAAGGTGACGGGTATAGTGTGCCGGTATGGAGAAACGAATTGCTTTAACCGGCATAAAGCCGACAGGAACACCCCACATTGGCAACTACTTTGGTGCAATAAAACCGGCCCTGGCTCTTACCAGGGAATATGAAACCCGTTTTTTCATTGCCGATTATCATGCCCTGAACAGCGAACGTGATCCCCGGCGCCTGAAAGAACAGACCTACCAGGTTGCCGCCACATGGCTCGCCTGCGGTCTGGATCCGGAAAAATCCCTGGTATACAAGCAGTCGGCAGTGCCCGAAACCTTTGAACTGACAACAATTCTTATGGCCTTTACTCCCAAGGGACTCATGAACCGGGCTCATGCCTACAAGGCCGTCAGCGAAGAAAACCGTTCCGCCGGAAAGGACCCGGACAGCGGCATCAATATGGGGCTTTATACCTATCCGGTGCTCATGGCGGCGGATATCCTGCTGTTCAACTCCAATGTCGTACCCGTCGGCCGGGACCAGAAACAGCACATAGAGATGACCGCCGATATAGCCCAGGCCATAAACAGAAATTATAAAGAAGACCTGCTCACTGTCCCCGAACCTCTGATAAATGAGCTGACCCAGATCATTCCCGGGATGGACGGAAGAAAGATGAGCAAGAGCTACAACAACACCATTCCCCTTTTCCTTCCCTCCAAACAGCTGCGGAAGCTGATTATGAAGATTGTCACCAACTCCCAGGGAATCGAAGAGCCGAAGGACCCGGAAAACTGCAACGTTTTTAATCTGTACCGGCTTTTTGCTACTGAAGAGGAGCAGGAAGCTCTGGCAGATCGCTACCGTGCCGGCGGCATGGGCTGGGGAGAGGCAAAACAGGCCCTGTACGAGTGCATGGAGCGAGAGATTGCCCCCTACCGGGAACGCTACGAAGAGTATATACATAATACCCATCAGATCGACGCCATTCTCGCCAGGGGAGCAGAAAAGGCAAGGACGATTGCCGCCCGTACCATCACCCGTCTGCGTCGCGCTATCGGGATTGTCTAGGCGCCGGACTGTATTGCCGCGTCGAGAATTTCCTGGTGCCATTCAAGCAGGGCGATTTCTCTGTCCGGCCTGTTTCCGGGAACATCAGCCATAAGCCTGAATACCGGTTCTGTTCCTGAACCCCGCATCCATACAAAGGCTCTGGCAATTCCCTGGTGGTTCAGGAGCTCAACGCTGAAACCGCCTCGGCCTTCGGCACTCCTGTTTCCCGGCCCCTCCCTGCGCTCTGTACCTTCGTAGTTGACGAAGCGGTAAGAGCTTATCCCCAGGGAGTTGAGGATATCCGGCCTCTTTTCCCACCTATCTGCAAAAACTGTCTCGTAACGGTTCTTCAGCAGATTATGGCTTCCTGCGGGTACGGGATATTTGGCCCGGGCCTCGCCGGTGGGGGTTGTATGATATTTCGGCAGGGACCGGAGAATATGAGAAAGCGCCAGAGAAGCGCCTGCCGGAGGAGTTTTTTTACACAGGCTAAACCAGAGCTGTCCAGGAGTTTTACCGTCAGAATCCTGAAGACGTAAGAGTTTCACCAGCGCCATGAGGGTATTCAGGGGGTCCCGCACGGCAGAGGGATGGGTGATGGTTCCTCCGTTGGATCCTTCCCCCAGAATACGGACCGAATAGCCTTCCTTCCTGAGCTGCCGGGCCAGGGAGACGACATTGGCCTCGCCGACCTCGGCACGAAAAACCTTTGCAGTAAAATACGAGGCAATCTCGTCAATGCGCAGGGAGGTCGGTCCGTTTACCACCACCGCCGTCTTAGTTTCTCCCTTTCCGAACATCCTGTCGCATGCCAGCTCGGCAAGACAGGTAAGGGCAAAGACCTCCTGCGCATCCAGGATATGTCCGCGGCCGTCATCAGGATCGATATATACTATATTGCCCCGATCGCCGTCGTTATCCGGTACGTACCCCAGCAGAAAAACGGGGTCCTCCTGCCATGACTCCTGGAGCAGCCTGCTGCAGGGCTCCAGGGATTCTCCTTCCGGCAGGATGGCATGCCGGATTTCCCGGGGCCTGCTGTTAAAGAGACGCACTCTTATCCCCAGGTCCTCAAGAAAGGTCTTGTCGATTGAGGCCCCCCGGGCGCTTCCGTTCAGTTCTCCCACCACACCAAGAGGATTTCTTTCAAGGGATTCCTTCAGGGCATCCCTTTTATCGGGATATGTATCGAACACCACGCTGCAGGAAAACGTGGAGTAGAGCAGGGATGCCCTGCTTCGGGATTCGGAGGCCTGACGAAAAAGAGCTTCCAGTTTACAGGAATCCACGGCGCTGGCTGATTCCAGCAGCCCGACAAGGGCCTCCGGGGAGGCGAGAATCTCCTTCACTCTTTGTATGATCGGTGCAGCCACACCGCCGGGCAGAACACCACCGTCCTGTTTTCCGAGTTTTACCCCGTTGTGACCAATCGGGTTATGGCTCGCGCTGATGTAACAGAACCCGCCGCACTCTTTTCTGCTTCGTGCAGCGGCCATTATTTCGGGAGCAGGAGTTATGAAGAGGTATTCGCAGTAGATGCCGGCGGACAAAAAAACCCTCAGGAATATCTCGCAGATGGCAGGTCCCGTGGGCCGTGCGTCGCAGCCCACGAGAATTGTGGGCTTTCCGGGAAAGTTGGAGAAATACTCAGCCGCGGCTCCGACCATGGCCAGGGCCGCCCAGAGCATTGGTTCTGCCGTTTCGCTGCTGTCATCCTCTTCCGAGGCTGCGAACACTCCGCGCCAGCCTGAAGCGGAAAGGATCAGGGATAAATCTTCAGGGCTGAAGCCTGTCCCGGGGAGCTTTTTTCCCTGTCTCAGTATCTCCAGAGGAGAAGAATCGGTATCGCCGACGAAAAGACCGAAACGGGGGTCCAGTATCTTCATTATCTTATGCCAGGGAGGACTTAATCCGTTCCATTGCAGCCTGCACCTTTTCCCGGTCGTTGAAGGCGCTTATGCGAATATACCCCTCGCCGCAGCGTCCGAAACCGCTCCCCGGGGTAACCACCACTCCCACTGACAGGAGCAGGTCAAAGAAATCCCAGGAATCCCGCCTGCCGTCTACCCATATATAGGGGGAGTTCTCTCCGCCGATACAGGTAAACCCGAGGGCTTCCATGTTCTCCCTGATTATGGCTGCGTTGCCGAGGTAGTAGTCCGAAAGCTCCCGCACCTGCTTTTTCCCTTCCGGCGAATAGACCGCTTCCGCCGCCCGCTGGACCGGATAGGAGACACCATTGAACTTGGTGGAATGTCTGCGGTTCCACATGGGCTGCAGCTTTACAGTCTCTCCATCGGAGCTGAAGGCCCGGCATTCTTTGGGGACAACGGTAAAGGCACAGCGGGTGCCGGTAAAGCCGGCGGTCTTTGAGAAACTCCGGAACTCAACGGCAACTTCCCGGGCCCCGGGTATTTCATATATTGACCTGGGGAGGCTGTCGTCCCGGATAAAGGTCTCATAGGCCGCATCGAAAAGAATCAGGGCTTTGTTTTCCCGGGCGTATTCCACCCACCGGGCGAGCTGGTCATGGCTGGCCACCTGTCCTGTGGGATTGTTGGGGAAACAGAGATAGATCAGGTCGACCTTCTCCTTTGGGGGAGCGGGAATAAAGCCGTTTTCCGAGTTGGCTTCCAGATAATGGAGACCCTCGTAACGTCCATCCTTCCATTCTCCGCTGCGGCCCGCCATTACATTGGTATCCACGTAGACCGGATAGACCGGATCGGGAATGGCGACTTTTGCTTCCGTAGAAAAAAGCTCCTGGAAGTTTCCGGTATCGCACTTGGCGCCGTCGGAGATAAAAATGTCATCAGCCTCGATCCCCAGGTCTGCGAAATCGTTCCTGGCAATGGCTTCCCGCAAAAAAGAGTACCCCTGTTCCGGGCCGTATCCGCGAAAGCTCTTTTCATCCGCCATCTCCTGGACCCCTTTTCGGAAGGCATCGATACAGGCGGCGGGCAGGGGTTTTGTAACATCACCGATACCCAGTTTTATAAGATCGATTTCGGGATGCCGTTCCTGAAAATCCTTGATTTTACGGGCGATGGTGACAAAAAGATAAGAGGCTTGAAGCTTGCTATAATGCTCGTTTACAGTAATCATATTGTTTCCTGAAGTTGTTTGGATTCAGGGACAAGTATAGCGGACAATGATTTCAGTTTCAATCAGCATGCTGAAGAGGAGTTTTTTCATGATAGGTATACTCGGCGCAATGCGCGAAGAGGTCGAGGCTCTCGTTGAAGCTGCCGGCGGCGAAAGGAGGGAGAAGGGGATACTTGCGGAGTACCATCTTGGGCAGATCGAGGGTCAGGATGTGGTAATCGCCAAATCAGGGGTAGGGAAGGTTCTCTCCGCTCTCAGTGCCGCTGAACTGATCAGGCGTTACACGCCGGAATACCTGATCTTTGCAGGTATCGCCGGGGGTATCAGGGAAGGGCTGAATATCGGGGATCTCGTGGTCGGAACCGACTGTCTGCAGTACGATATGGATGTGAGAGGTCTGGGGTATCCCGTCGGGGCGGTTCCATTTACCCCCTACAGGGAGATCCCTGGAGATCCTGAACTCCTCAGGATCATGGAGTCCTACCGGGGAAAGGAATACGCCGTCCATTTCGGGCGGGTCCTTACGGGAGACACCTTTGTTACCGATCGGGACTCACCCCTGAGGCAGAAACTTTTTTCCGAGCTTGAGGGCGCCGTCGTGGAGATGGAAGGGGCTTCTGTTGCCCTTACAGCCAGGGTTTACAATGTCCCGGTCCTGGTACTCCGTTTCGTATCCGACGCTGCGGACGGCAGGGCTCCCAAAAATTTTCAGGACTTCCTTGCCGTCGCGTCAGCCCACCTGGTGAGTGTGCTTTCTCATCTTCTCAGGCACATTCACTGAGAAAGGATATTTTATTCTGTTCCGGGTATATGTTTTCCCTTTCTTTCCCTTATTAATGTGGTAACCACAGAAATCAGGGCGAGCAGAAGAAGCACCGCGGAAATGGGGCGCGTAAGAAAGACCGAGTAGTCTCCATAGGACATTACCAGGGACTTGCGAAAGTTCTCTTCCACCATGGGTCCCAGAATCAGGGCAAGTACAATAGGGCCCAGGGGAACGTTTATCTTCCGCACAAGGTATCCGAAAATTCCCAGAATCAGCATCAGGAAGATATCGAAAACGTTGTTCTGCATGGCAAAGGACCCGACTATTGCCAGAACCATGATAATCGGGATCAGGGATCTCTTGGAGATCATGATCAGCTTCGAAAGGAACCCGGCCATCATGAGGCCGAAGATGCCGAAAAAGACATTCGCTGCAATGAAACCGATAAACAGGGCATTTACAATGTCCAGGTGGTCCCTGAACAGAAGCGGTCCGGGACGCAGCCCCTGGACCATCAGGGCGCCGATAATGATTGCGGTAACCGAATCCCCGGGGACTCCCAGGCTTAAGGTAGGTATGAGTGCTCCCCCGGTGGAGGCGTTGTTTCCTGATTCAGCGGCGGCGACCCCCTCGATCTCTCCGGTACCGAAGGTTTCCGGGTGCTTGGAACTTCTCTTTGCTTCGTTGTAGCATACAAAGGAGGCTATATCTCCCCCCGCCCCGGGAAGGGCCCCTACAAAGGTTCCTATTACCGTGCTCTTCAGCATTGTACGGATAACCCGCTTGACATCACTCAAGCTGGGAATCAGTTTTTTAAGGTTGACCTCTTCCTTGATGGGTTCAACTAGCCGTTCAAACTGGGTTATTGCTTCGGAAACCGCGAAGAGACCGATCAGGGCCGGGATAAAGGGGACTCCCCCCATAAGATTGACAGTGCCGAAGGTGTATCTGGTATAGCCCTGAATAGGGTCCATGCCGATGGTGGCGATTATCAGTCCGATGCATCCGCTCAACAGTCCCTTTGCCAGGGAACCGCTGGAGATGCTGCCGATAATCGTAATTCCCAGTACCGCCAGGGAAAAATATTCCGGCGCGCTGAAGGCCAGGGCGAACCTGGAGAGAAGGGGAGCCAGGGTTACGAGAAAAATCGCACTTCCTATTCCCCCGAAAACCGACGCGAAGGTAGCCATGCCGATGGCCCGTCCGGCTTCTCCCCGGTTGAACAGGGGGGTCCCGTCTATTATGGTCGCTGCCGCCGACGGGGTGCCGGGGGTGTTGATCAGTATTGCCGATACCGATCCGCCGTAGATGGCTCCGGCATAGAGTCCAAGGAGCATCAGCAGGCCCGGGACCGGTTCCATACCAAAGGAGAAGGGAACGAGAATCGCGACACCCATAGTCGCGGTCAGTCCGGGCAGGGCTCCGACAACAATTCCGCCGATAACGCCGGAAAAGAGCATCAACAAGGGAAGAGGCTGCAAGAGCAGTTCAAGACCACTTAGAATAGCTTCCATAGTTTCCTCACACTCTGCTTATGGTTAGTTGTAAAAGAGACCGGTGGGCAAAGGAATTTTCAGCAGACGCTGAAAAACAACATAAATCAAAACGGTAGTAAGTAGGGCAAGAAATAGAATCTTCTTTGCCTTTCCGGCCTTGATTACCCACATAAGAAAGCCTAGATATACCGGCGTTAGAATAAGAAAACCCGCATATTGCAAAAGATACGGATAGATCAGGGTAGCGAGTATCAGCAGGACAACCCGCTGGACACCCTTGTCCTCAGTATAAAAGAGGCTCTCCCGGCTTTCCGACTCTGTCTCTTTCCTCGTTATCCCCTGTAGAATCACAATGACCGAGAGCACAATTATAAGGATGCTGAGTACCCTGGGGTAAAATGCCATTCCTACATCATGACCTCTGGCGCCGGGAAAATTCCCCGCCAGAATAAAAAACAGGAGGGCGAACAGGACTGCGGCTCCTCCAAATACAATTTCAGCTTTCTTGAACACTGTACAGCTTCCTCTTTTCTTTATGGGGTACGGCTATTATACAATGAAAACCCGGCACCGGGGAGGTGCCGGGAAATATTTTTTAAAATCTTAAAGATCGAAGGCTGAGACGATCTCGCCGAAGCTGTCGTAGCTTTCAGCAATCATTTTTTTGAAACCCTCTCCGTTCCGGTAAACCATACCGAGACCAACGTTGTTCATAGTCTTCTTGAAGGCTTCGGATTCAAAGGATTTCTTGAAGGCGTCGTGGAGGATGTCGATGATTTCCTGGGGAGTACCCTTGGGAGCCTGGACCCCGCGCCAGACGGGAGTCTGGACATCGTATCCCTGTTCCGCCATGGTCGGTACATCGGGGAAATTCGGATGTCGTTCGCTTCCTGATACTGCAAGAATCTTCAGCTGCCCGGCTTCAACCTGAGCTGCAACCTCCGGAGGGCTGGCGGTCGTAAAATCGATATGGCCGCCGAGAAGCTCGGTGATGGCCGGAGCTGCGCCGGTAGAGGGAATAAAGGTAAATTCCGTACCGCTCTTCTGAGAGAGATCCAGGAGGGCAATATGCCAGATTCCCGCGTATCCGGTACCGCTGCACTGCAGTTCACCGGGATGCTGACGGGCGTATTCCAGAAACTCCTCCAGAGTATTCCAGGGGGCATCGGCGCGTACGGTGACGGATGCCGGATCGGAATTTACCTGGATGATGGGTTCCATCTCTTCGTGGCTGTAGGGAACATCCTGAATGTGGGGCTGAATGATCAGCTCTACCGTGGTAAGACCGATAAGATAGCCGTCGGGTTTTGCCGAAGAAACAGCACTGTGGCCGACTGCTCCGCCGCCGCCGGTCCGGTTCTCAACAACAATGGTGGTTCCGAGAAAGGGTTCCGCTTCTTTTGCCAGAACCCGGGCTACAGCGTCGGTTCCGCCGCCTGCGGCCCAGGGAACGACCATATGGATCGGTTTTGTCGGGTAATTGATCTTGCCCTTTTCCGCCTGTCCTTCGGCAAACAGCGTCAGGGAGAAAGTGAGAATCAATAACACTACTAAAATTTTCTTCACAATGTACCTCCTGTGTACACAAACATGACATGCAAGCCTATCACAGGTCTGATGTCACGTCAATTTAAACCATCCTGACCGGATGGGGATTCCCTTTTCCATCGAGAACAGAGACAACGTTGTCGATTGCCATATTAACCATATTGAAACTGGCCTCCACCGTGGCCGCGCCTATATGGGGCAATACAATAAAGCGTTCATCCTCCAGCATCCTGGAAGCCGTGGGAGGTTCGAACTCAAAGGCATCTACTCCGGCCCCGGCAACCCTTCCGCTCGTTACCGCATCGAAAAGGGCATCCTCATCGACGACACCACCCCGGGCCGCGTTTATCAGATACACCCCTTTTTTCATACGTGCCAGCTTGTCCTTATTTATCAGATGCCGTGTTTCAGGAAGAAGGGGAAGATGCAGGGTGATGTAATCGGAAGTCTCAACGATTTCGTCCACGGAGGTGTAGCGCACTCCGTACTCGGCTTCCGCTTTTCTGTCCACAAAAACATCGTATACGAGGATATCCTGCGTAAAGGGCTTCAGATACTTCGCAACTTTTCTGCCGATATTGCCGAATCCGAGGATCCCGACCCGCTTGCCCGCAATTTCAAAGCCCACCTCGGTGGACCATCTTCCGTCCCGGAGTCTGTCGCAGAGGTTCTGGGTGTTCCTTGACATGCTGATCATCAAACCGATTACAAGTTCAGCGACGGCGTTGCTGTTTGAACCGGGACAGTTGGCTACCTCCACACCGTTCTTCTCGGCGGCAGGTATGTCTATATTGTCCGTACCCACCCCGTACTTCGATACAACCTTCAGTTGTGCAGCCGCCTTCAGCAGATCATCATTGACCTTTTCAAGGCTCACAATAAAACCGGCGGCGTTTTTTATATTTTCCCTGAGTCTGGAATCCTCCAGAGGGGTATCGCTGTATATGGCGTTCAGTTTATAACCCGCGGAGGAAATCCGTTTTTCCATGTGTTCGTGAAGTATTTCCTGCAGGTTTGTTGCCATGGTTACCAGGATTTCCTGTTTTTCCGCCATTTCCTTTTTCTCCTTGCGCTGTGTTCAGGCTTCTACTACCATAAATCCTATGGGGCTGAACAGTCCGTGTCAAATTATTTCAGGATTTTTTGAACCCGAAATCTTTTTATTTGACATGATATCAGACCTATGATAGGGTGAATTGTGTACGATTCATAGTAACCTAAGGAGGTTTTGTATGCGAAAATTCTTAGTTGTTCTGTTGGTAGCGCTCTTCTCGTTCTCTCTCTTTGCAGCCGGCGAAGGGGAAGCTTCCGACACCGGAAAAGCCCAGTATACCATCAAGTATGCTACCGGAGATCCGCCTGATGTACTGACCGCGTCCGCACATGCAGATGCTGTAATGTTCAAGAACTACGTTGAATCCCGCTCCGGCGGACGTATCAAGGTAGAAATCTATCCTGCCAACGAACTCGGTTCAGAACGGGAACAGCTGGAAGGCGTTCAGCTCGGCAGCATCCAGATGTGTAACGTAAGCGAAGGAACCGTAGGTATCTTCTTCCCGGAGATCATGGCCCTTTCCGTGCCCTACGCCTTCAGGACCTACACCGAAGCCTGGGCCGTTGCCCAGAGCCCCTACATGATGAACCTGATGGGAAAAATGACCAAGGACACCGGTATCCGTCCCCTGGACGTCAACCAGAACGGGTTCCGTCACTTTTCCAACAATGTTCGTACTGTACGTACCCCTGCAGACATGAAAGGCCTGAAAATCCGTACCATGGAACACCGCGGCCACATGGCCATGGTCAACGCAATGGGCGCCAATGCAGTTCCCATTGCCTGGGGCGAACTTTACAGCGCTCTGCAGCAGAAGGTTGTAGACGGCCAGGAGAACCCCCCAAGCCTCGTACAGGCCATGAAGTTCTATGAAGTCCAGAAGTATTACACCCTGGACGGCCATATCTACAGTATCGACTTTACCTTTATCAACAACCGTTTCTACAACAGCCTGCCCGCGGATCTGCGCCAGATCGTTTTTGAAGGAGCAGCGATTTCCGGCCGGATCCACCAGGCCCTGGAGACCTATGTTTCCAACGTAACTGCGGTTGGAGAGCTGGTAAAACAGGGAATGGAAGTCTATACCCCCACTGCCGATGAAATGGCTCAGTTCCAGAAAGTTACTCAGGAACCGGTCATCAAGTGGATCAAGGGAGAAATCGATCCCAAATGGGTTGACGACTTCATGAAGACCATTGCCGACGTCAAAAAGGGTCTTGCAGCTCCCAGCGGAGATGCTCCCAGCAAGGGTTTTGTAATTCAGCAGTAGTCTGTCTTACAACTAAATCTCGGATTAAATTCACTGGAAGCCGCTGTCCGTTACGACAGCGGCATCCAGTTTTGTTATTCTAATTTTCAGGCGAGTAGGTATATATGGTTAAAGCTTTGCTTACAGGCCTGGACCGGCTCAGCGAAATGTACCAGAAGATTTTGCGTCCAGTACTGGTCCTCCTATACAGTATCCTAACTGTTGTCGTTCTCTATGCCGTTTTTATGCGTTATGTTCTCAACAAGGCTCCCTCATGGTCGGAGGAGTTTTCCCGTTACATGATGGTGTGGTCCGCGCTGCTGGCCATGGCGGTCGCCCTGCGACAGGGCCGTCATATCGGATTATCCTCCCTGGTTGAACGGGTGTGGGGCAAACACACCAGGCTTGCCTTCTTTTTTGCCGATGTTGCCATGCTGATATTTTTCGTGGCCATAACCTATACCGGATTCAAGATGGCCTTTTTTGTTGCCAACCAGCGTTCACCGAGCATGAACTGGCCAATGTGGATTCCCTATCTTTCCATTCCAGCCGGCGGGCTTTTTCTTTCAATCGAATCATTCATTCTGATGTTGCGAAAACTGGTCCGGTCTTGATACGCAATCGGAAAAATCGGACTTTCTTAACGTTTTAGCGGAGGTCAATGTTCAATGGGACTTTTTCTCGCAGTTCTGACATTTATAGTTACCCTGTTTATCGGGGTTCCGGTCGGGGTCTCCCTGGGTCTGATGGGACTCGTGGGGGTCGCCTTTATGGGATCCGTACCTCTTGAGGTCGTAGCTCAGCGTATATTTACCGGTCTTGATTCCTTTCCTCTGATGTGCATTCCGTTTTTTATTCTCGCCGGCGACCTCATGAACAGCGGCAGGATTACAGAACGCCTGATAAAATTTGCAGATATGCTTGTGGGCAGAATGAGGGGGGCCCTTGCTCACGCCAATATTATAGCCAGCATGTTCTTCGGCGGCATAACCGGTTCCGCCGCGGCGGACGTATCCGCCCTGGGCTCCATGCTTATTCCGGCCATGGAAAAAGACGGATACACCCCCGATTTCAGCGCCGCGGTAACAGCCTCGTCATCATTGCAGGGGCCGATTATTCCGCCCAGCATTCTTGCGGTTATCTACGGCGCCACCATGGGCCAGTCCATTGGAGCGCTTTTTGCCGCCGGAATCCCTTTGGGTGTACTCTTCGGTTTATCCGACATGGCGGTGGTTATTTATCTGGCCAAGAAAAAGAATTTTCCCAAAAAAATTCTCAAACTCACCCGCAAGGAACGGCTCTCAATAATCGGACAGGCTATAGTGGCGCTGATAATGCCCCTCATCATTCTCGGAGGAATTTTGAGCGGCGTTTTCACCCCCACCGAAGCAGCCGGAGTAGCCGTGGGTTACGCTTTCTTCATTTCCCTGTATGTGCTGAAAACAGTAAAATACCGGGATCTGCCGAAAATCATCCTCAACGCAGCCTACAGTACCGGTACGGTTTTTCTGCTTCTGGCCGCAGCAAACCTCTTTTCATGGGTACTCAGCACCTACCAGGTTCCGCGGATGATTACCAACGGTATTCTGTCAATCTCCGAAAATCCAGTTATCATAATCCTGCTTATCGATCTGATCCTTCTGCTCGTAGGTACGGTCATGGACCCCGGTGCCGCTATTATTATGCTTGGACCGGCCCTTGCACCCCTGGCCATGCAGGCGGGACTTCATCCCATACAGTTCGGTATGCTCATGATAACCACCCTGGCCCTGGGGCTGATTACCCCGCCGGTGGGATTGTGCCTGTTTATAAGTGCGGATATCGCAAAAATCAGTATGGAACGGGTGGCAAAAGCGGTTTTTCCCTTTTTCATTATACACCTGCTGGTAATCGGCATGATATCCTTTATGCCGGATCTTGTACTCTTTGCGCCGAAAGTATTCGGTTACTTGTAAAATAGCGCATTTTTGGTTATTAATTGATACCACATATGATCTCAGTTGAAGAATTAACGAAAAATTACGGCCCGGTAAGGGCCGTAGATAATGCAAGCTTCAGTGTCCAGGCGGGGGAGACAGTCGGTTTTCTCGGCCCCAATGGCGCTGGTAAAACCACAACCATGCGGATTATGACCGGTCTGTTTACTCCGAGTTCAGGGGATATAAAAGTGGACGGATATTCCATCCTCAGCAATCCCCTGGAGGTAAAACAACGCATAGGCTATCTTCCCGAGAGCGCTCCTGTCTATCTTGACATGACGGTCCAGGCTTATCTTCGTTTTGTCTGCGAGATAAAAAGAGTGCCTCCACGGCAAAGGGCAGAGCAGATAGACCGGGTAATTTCGGAATGCGGACTGGAATCAGTCAGGACCCGGACAGCACGAAAGCTGTCAAAGGGCTTCAGGCAGCGGCTCGGTCTTGCCCAGGCTCTGGTCGGTGATCCTCCGGTCATTATTCTTGATGAGCCCACCGTTGGACTGGATCCGACCCAGACCTTCGAATTCAGGAAGCTCATACAGGGACTGAAGGGGAATCGTACTGTGATCCTCAGCAGTCACATTTTGCCCGAGGTCAGCATGATCTGCGATCGTGTGGTGATAATTTCCAGGGGCAAAATCCTGGCCCAGGATTCTCCTGATGCTCTGGCCCGTCGTCTTCAGTCCCACGCAGAGTTCCTTCTTACGGTAGACGGCCCTGAACAGGAAATTACTGCTGAGCTGGAGGCCCTGCAGGGTATTCGGGATATCCAGACGCTGCATCACCCGGTATCGGGGGGAGTGCAGTTCCGCATCATCGCGGATCCGGAAAACGATCCCCGGGACAGGATGGTCCGGCGAATCGTGGAAAAAAACCTTCGTCTGCTGGAGTTGTCGGTAGTAACCGCGGGGCTTGAAGATGTTTTCCTGAACCTTGTTACCGAGGAGGATGCTAAAGAATGAACGGTCTTCTGGCTATTATCAAACGCGAGCTTAAATCCTACTTCTCCTCTCCCGTAGTGTATGTCTATATCGCCATGTTCACTCTGGTGTGCGGTTATTTTTTCTATCGGAATTTGATCTACTTTTCCATGCTGAGCATGCAGGGTTCCTACGGATCTTCCGGTTCCATGGTGCTGAACATTACAGAGGCAGTCTTTTCGCCTGTACATTCAAACTATCTTTTTGTCATGCTCATTCTGGTACCTCTGATAACGATGAGGGTCTTTTCCGAAGAGAAAAAGACCGGGACTCTTGAACTGCTCATTAGTTTCCCGGTGAAATATATCGATGTTGTCCTGGCGAAACTTTTTTCCGCCTTCATCGTATTGGCCTTCAGCCTTGGCCTGACCCTCCTGTTTCCCCTGGTAGTTTCCTTCTTCGGACGGATCGAGACGATTCCCGTGCTTACCTCCTACCTGGGGCTCTTTCTGGTCGGACTTGCCTTTGTTGCTGTTGGAACCTTTTTTTCGTCGGTAACGGAGAACCAGATAATCGCTGCGGTTCTTGCCTTTGGAATAATCCTTCTCCTGTGGGCGATTGAGTGGACAGCATCCTTTGTTCCCGGCGTTTTCGGAAAGATTCTTTCCGAGATGTCCATCTACAACCACTTCCGGGACTTCAATCGCGGAGTTCTTAACTCCAACGATGCGATTTTCTTTCTGAACATTACTATATTCTTCGCCGGATTAACCCTCGTAAATCTGCAGCGACGTACATGGAAGAGTTAAAATATGGCGACCAAACGTTCTTTTGATTATTCATTGCTGGCTATTCCATTTTTATTATTGGCGATTCTGATCCTTGTCCAGGTGTTGTCGTATCGTTTTACCCTGAGGGCTGACCTGACTGACCGGAAGCTGCACAGCCTGTCAGAAAAGAGTCTCAACGTACTCAGGCAACTTGACGGCTCGCCCCTGAAAGCTACGGCCTTTTTTCTAACCGATGACTACAACAGAGAAGGTACCCGGGACCTGCTGGACCAGTATCGGCAGAGCTACCCCGGTTTTGAGTTCGAGTTGGTGGACCCATCCAAAAATCCACGTCTTGTAGAGAAGTACGAAGTCGGAAGTAACGGTACCATCGTGCTGGAGTACCGGGGGCGGGAGACAAAGGTAGTCAGTCAGGAGGAAGAATCCATTACCAACGCGATTCACCGTCTTGCTGCAGACTCCAGCAGTACTCTCTACTTTGTATCCGGCCATGGGGAAAAGACTCCTGAAAAAGGGTTCAGGGAACTCGCCAAAGCCCTCCAGGATGAACACTATCGTACCAGGGAACTGCTCCTGGTTCGGGAAGACCGAATCCCGGCGGACGCCGACTGCATTGTACTGGCCGGTGCCCGGGAGGCCCTGTCTGATCATGAAACCGGGCTGCTTATAGAATACTTTGAAAACGGCGGCAGCATACTGTTCATGGCAGATCCCTACCGTAGAACCGGTCTTGAAGAGTATCTGCGCGGAATCGGGATAAACCTCGGCATCGACACCATTGTCGATGAGCGGAGCCAGGTAATGGGGGGAGACTACCTGTTTCCCATTGTTTCCGACTACGGGCGGCACAGCATTACAGAATCCATCGATCTGATAACTTTTTTCCCGATAGCCCGCTCTCTGACGGTGACGGAAGAACAGCCGGAAAATATCAGCATCAGCGTTCTTGCCAGGACAGGTGCGGATACCTGGGCGGAGATGGATTACCAGGCCCTGGGAGAAGGGCAGACCCGCTTTGACCCCGACATAGACATCTCCGGTCCTCTGACCCTCGGCCTTGCCCTGAGCCTGGAGGCCTCTGATGGAGAACAGGGCGGCCGGATGGTTATCTACGGGGATTCGGATTTTGCCGGCGACGACTATATCGATGTATCCGGAAACAAGGATCTTATTATGAATACCTTCGCCTGGTTGACCAGTGATCCGAGCCTTATAGGAATTCGCTCCAGAGATCCGAGCCACACTCCCATAATCCTTACGGAGGGACAAACCAGGGCTGTCTTCTGGCTGCTCATTGTACTGCTTCCCGGCCTCGCGCTTGTTGCCGGTGTCAGTGTATGGCTGGTATCCCGATGGAAAAACTAAAGCCCGTACTTATTCTGAGCGGAATACTGACGCTTTTACTGATTCTCTTCCTTTTTACTGGAGACAAGGATACGAAGGAAGAGCGCAGAGTTGATTCCCTGGTCGGCTTCGACGCTGATGAAATCAGCACTCTGAGGATAGAAACTGAGAAGCGTCCTGCACTGCAGTTCTCCAGAACAGAGGATGGGTGGGTCATGGAAGAGCCCCTCTTCAGCCGAGCTTCAGGCGAGAGCATGAAGTCGCTAATCGAAACACTGGACAAGCTGGTCGGAGTGCCCATCGAAATCGACACAAGGCTGCCTTTAAGCGATTTCGGGCTGGAAGGGGGCGAACGTATTCTGGTACGCGTCAGATCCCGTGACGGACGTGAGGAGAGTTTCTCCCTGGGAAAACAGATACCGCTTGATGTCGGCTATGTGTATACCCATGTGCCGTCCGGGGGAAAGTTCTATAAAGTTCATAAGGATGCCAGGGAGTTGTTTACCCTTCCCCTGGAAGAGTACAGAGAAAAAACTCTGCTGAATATAGCCATCAGCAGTATTGAGGAAATCAGGATCATGGGGCACTTGGCAGGAGCCAGGAGTCCGGTGATAATCGAGAAACAGCCTCCCTGGTGGGAGCTCACAGCACCCGAGGCTGCCCCGGGGAACAACGCAAAGGTAAAAGAACTGCTCGAAGGGGTTCTGTCTCTCAGGGCGAGTGATTTTCCCGAAGAATACGAGGCCGCCTTACAGGAGGACCCTGAACTCAGCATAGAGTTCAGCAACAGCGGCGGCAGTACTGCGTCTGTGGCCTTTTTCGCTTCCTACGGAGACAATCTTCAGTATGTCAGCACCGATCGCGTCTCCTACGCCCTGGGTATTCCCCGGGGAGTGCTGGACAACCTGCCCCTCAGCTTTGATCAGCTTCGCTCCAGGTCTGCTCTGCGCCTTGATCCCGACACCGTTCAGGAGATCGTCGTCAAAACGGACGGGGATGATATTATTCTCCGTAAAAATGAGGATGGCTGGCGGCTGGCAGGGGACCGGGATTTACCCGCCGACGATGCAGCAGTCAGACAGATTATCAATCATCTGATCTTTACCGAAGTGGAAGACCTTCCCGAGAGCTTTGATATCCGGAAGGATGAGACCCCCATACAGATGCAGCTGAAGCTCACGGAAGATAACGGAAATACGCACTGGGTAGAACTTGGCACGGTAACGGACGGCACCAGCCTTCCCGGTTTTTCCTCCTTCAGAGAACAGCCCTTTTCAGTTCCGGCCGATTTTCTTGAAGGTCTCCGGCTTAATGCAGAATTCTTCGAGGACAAGCACCTTCTGTCCTTTGAATCCCGTAACGTCGGATCCCTTCGTATCCAGGGAAAGAACACAAATATCATTCTTGAGAAATCCGGCTCCGACTGGATTCTAACCGAACCTGAGCGGGGAGCTGCCGATTCACCCAAATCCTGGGGACTTGTATTCGCCCTTGAAAAACTTGTTTATGAACAAAAGATATCCGCCGCGGTATTTAATGAAAGGGGGTTCTCCCCGGACAAGCCGGATTACAGGATCAGAATATTCGATTCCTCGAGAAAAGAACAGGGCAGTCTGGATCTTTGGATTGATGAAGCTCAGGTGTATGCGTCATCGCCATCCAGGGAAGGCCTCTTCATGGTTGACAGTGAGCTCCTGGACAGAATCCCGAAAGACCATACTGAGCTCATCTTCCGCAGATAGTATATTTTTCCCGAGAGATGCAGCACGTGATAGCCAAGAGGAGTATAACAGGATGAAGGACAATCTATTTTCCCTGGAGGGCAAAGTCACCCTTGTTTCAGGGGCCAGCCGGGGAATCGGTTTTGAACTGGCAAAAGGTTTTGCCCAGCGGGGATCGAAGGTAATTATTACCGGACGCAAGGAAGAGACCCTTAAGGAAGCCGCCTCAAAAATAGAAAAGACAACAGGAGCCTCCGCAGATATCCTCGTTTGTGATGTTTCCAACATAAACGACATACGCGAAACCGTTGCCGCTGTGCAGAAAAAATACGAGAGAATCGATATCCTTCTCAACGTTGCCGGGCTCACCGTACGAAAGCCTGCGGAGGAGTACACCCCGGAGGAGTTCGACTTCGTAACCAATGTCGATATCAGGGGCGCTTTTTTCATGGCCCAGGAGGTGGGCAAGGTGATGATTGCCCAGAAAAGCGGTACACAGGTACACGTTGAATCCTACAATACCTTTGCGCCCCTGACCCGGGTCATGCCTTACGTAATAAGCAAATTCGGCATGCACGGCATGATAAAAGCCCTCGCTGCGGAATGGGGAGAGTACGGCATCCGGATCAACGGAATCGGGCCGGGATTCATTCTTACCGACTTCAACCGCTCCCTCTGGTCACAGCCGGTAATGAAGGACTGGGCCATGGAACACACCCCCTTACGGCGTTTCGGGGAGGTGGAAGACATGGTGGGAACCGTTGTCTTTCTTGCCTCCGAGGCTTCCTCCTTTATAACCGGCCAGACGATCTACATAGACGGCGGCTTGTCCGCCTGTACCCCATGGCCCATCGACAAAGCATCGACTTGAGAAACCTTTACCAGTGACGCCTCATCCACTCCATGCAGCGGCGTGAAGCCTCGATTCCGGAGGGGTGGGGCAATACCTCAAGAGACACGGGCCCGTTATACGCCATCTCCTTCAACTTGAGGGCGATCCGATCAAAATCGACATTACCGGCACCGGGATGCCTGCGATTGCTGTCGGATACGTGAAAGTGACCGATTTTTCCCGCGCATTTATCAAAGGCCTCACCGTACATATCCCTGTCTTCCAGGTACATGTGGTGGGAATCCAGCAGAAGCTGCAAATTTTCCAGGCCCGGACGCTGTATGAACTCGAGACACTCGTCCACGGTATTCAGCAGGTTGGTCATGTAATAGGCAATGGGTTCCAGGGTAAGTATGACCTGCCTGTCGTCGGCGTATTTCTGAACCGGAAGGAGCTCTGCTGCAAAGCGTTCCAAATATTTTCCCCGGGAAGCAAAATCGGGGGCCGTCCCCCTGCAGAGCCCCATAAAGACCGAAGCATTGAGCTTTCCCGCCAGATCTATATGTTCCTTGAATCGTTCGCAGGTTTTCTTTCGAATTTCAGGATCTTCCGACGTAAAACTCAGCTTGTTCAGCCCGTATTCAAGACCTGTCCCCACTGCGGTGATCTTGATACCCAGCTCATTTTCTGCGCGAAGCAGAGCCTCGGCATCCAGCTGGCGCGGATTGCGGATATGAATTTCGACACCGGTAAAGCCGAGTTCTCTGGCGGATTTCATGCCGTTTACTATGCCGTCCTGGAACAGAACGGGGGCCGTGTCTCCGAGTTTTTCCTCGGAGACAGCAAGACTTAATATGGGAACACCCATAGCTACAGCGTAAGAAGCTTCTGCCAGCCCGTCAGATCGAATCCCTGGAGGGTCATAACGGTTCCTCCGTGAAAGTCGAACTCACCAACAGGAATGGCGTCGGGTTCATAGGCCAGGGTAAATTCGGGCAGGGCCCTGGCAACCCGGTCAAGGGCGGCCTGGTCTACGGGATCATCGATAAAATTGCCCCGCTTGATCTCACCCTTATCCTCCGCCTGCATCAGCGCCTTCTGCACTTTGGGGTGAATGGTCATGACCACATCGCTCCCCACCATCTGTTCAACCTGCCGGGGGCTTCTGAAGGCAGCGGGCATGAGTTTCTGGTTGAATCCCCGTTTTAGGTTCTCCTGGTAGCATTTTTTGGTTACCGCCAGGGCTGCACACTCAAGATCATAGAAGGAGAGACCTGTTCCGCGGATTTCGTTCAACGCGCTGAGGTAGTCCTGGAGTCGTCCCATAACCAGGGCCGCCGTAGAAGGGGCCGGTTTGATTCCAGCTTTTTCCGCCCGGGCCCGTCCGCGATCGTGGGCTTCGCCGACGGCGATAAACTGGGAAACCGTAAGGCAGACCGTAGGGGTTGTAGGAATTCCCAGGGCGGCCAGCTCTTCCAGGGTCCAGATTCCGGAGGTGGTACAGGGTATCTTGACCATGACATTGTCGCCGAAGGAGTGGAGTTTCCTGCCCATCTCCAGCATGGCGTCCTTGTCCCGTCCAAGGGCTGGCTGTACCTGTGCACGGACGTAACCAAACTGCTCGTCCTTCCATGGGCCATTATCCTTCAGTATTGAACCTATGGTACGTACAACCACCCCGATCAGTTCTACGGCCCGGTCGTTGCACCTGGCCGCTTCGTCGAGGTTCTTGTACTCTTTTTCAAAATCCCCCGGGTGGGTACTCAGGGTTTCAAAGGAGAGGGGCGGGTTGGTTGTACATCCGACAGCTCCATCCTCGAGGGCGGATTTGAGGTCAGACAAAATAGCAGAATCGTTACACCATTGAGTAGGGGTGTTCTCCGCCATCCATTTAAGGTAAGGATTATGTGTCATAAAAACTCCTGAAAAAATTATTAGCTCTTATATGGGGCTTAACCCATGTAAATGCCACCATTAATATCGAGACAGATACCGGTAATCATCTTGGCGGAATCTGAAGCCAGAAAAAAGACTGCCCTGGCAATGTCTTCCGGATCCACCAGACTGTGCAAAGGCACCTGCTTGAGGATAGCCTCCGTATCCTCGCTGCTGAACTGCCGGGCCATCTCGGTATTGGTAGTGCCCGGAGCAATGCAGTTGACTGTAACCTTGTCCGGCGCAGCCATGCGTGCCAGGGTCTTGGTCAGCCCGATGATGCCTGCTTTGGATACGGAGTAGGAGACACCGGTTTTTACCCCGCCGGTCCGGCCTGCAGAGGAAGAGATATTTACAATTCTTCCGGTCTTGTTTCTGCTCATGTAAGGCAGGACTGCCTGACTCAGGAGAAAAGCCCCTTTCAGGTTGATCCCCATTACCCGGTCCCATACCTCTTCGGTGGTATCTGAAAAGGAGTGAAGATCGAGGATCCCTGCGCAGTTGACCAGGACATCAATTCCTCCGTACTGCCTGACCACATCTTCAACCGCTTTACGAACATCTTCAGACCGGGTAATGTCCACGGCGGAAAAATCTACGTTTCTACCTGCCGCGCTCTCTTCCTGGCAGTACTCTTGTCCCTTTGCCCTGTCGACATCGAAGATTACCACCTGATCTCCCGCGGCGGCGAATACCTTCGCGGTCTCTTTCCCGATCCCCTTGGAAGCTCCGGTTATAACTACTGTTCGAGGCATATATAACTCCATATCTTTGAAAAAAAGCTTGCTTGATGTCTGCTATCAGACTAATATGGATGGTAGCGGATGTCAATATTTCTTTCTTGCAAAATAACATTACATATAGTAATAGTAGTAGGATTATCTTGATTAACCAGGACTGAATATTATGATGAAAAAAAATGGACTGGAGCCAATAGCAAAGGAGCCTTTGAAAAAGGCTCTTATGAAGCAGCTGACCAGGTATATCTGGAATGATCTTGAGGATGGTGATAAACTCCCCACCGAAAAAGAGCTTGCCGATCAGCTGCAGGTGGGAAGAAGCTCCATACGCGAAGCCCTGCGGTCCATCGAGGCCATGGGTCTTCTTGAGGTTCACCGCGGCTCAGGCTACTACGTAACAAAGAAAGCCGGAAACCTTATACGGGGTCCCATCGAACTTGTTCTGTCCCACGATACTCAGCCTCTGTTCGAAATAATTGAGGCCAGAACCATCTTTGAATCGGCCCTGGTGGATACGATAATCCAGCGAATTACTGATGAAGAAATCAGCGAAGCGGAGGCTGCCGTTCAGGAACTCAAGGAGAATGTCGATCATCCGGAAAAAGCCCTGGCGGCGGACCACCTTTTTCACAAGATACTGTATGAATCTGTTCACAACACGGTGATCTATCACATCCATGATCTTGTAAGTCAGATCATAAAAAACATTCCCGGAAGCTACCTGAAATCCCGGGATTATACCCAGGATACCTATTATTTCCATGACCAGATGCTGAAGGCCCTGAAGAACCGAGACCGGGACGGCCTTTATAAGGCAATAAACGAGCACAATAAGTGGATATACAAGGTATTCAATCTGGAAATTACGGAAGATCCCGCAGATTGACTTTTTTTTCGCGGAAAACTATACTCGAGAGCTGTATCCGAAAACCTGTATCTGGATTAATTCCCCTGGCGGGATAATACAAATACTATAACGAGACAAGAGGAGCAATTATGTCTAAGGCTAATAGAGGAAGCGGTATTCGTGACAAGGTGAAAAGCGGTCGGGGTACCTGCCCTCTGTGTAAGCGGACCGGAATCAAGGTGACAAACGAAGTTGAACTGAAAGAGAAGAAATATATGGTCTGCAAGCAGTGTAAGTCGGCGCTGGCTCATGAGAAACTTCAGGACGCTGTTGCGGCTCTCTGATCAACAGCAGATCAAGACATGGGCATCCTGTACTTCGGGATGCCGTTTTTTTATACGAAAGCTATGGGCACAACTACTATCCGCATAATTTTCATGTCTCTCCTTGCAGCAGAATTCTGCTGCTCTGTTTTTCTGGAAATCCTGAACCTCCGGAATCTGCGTAAAGCCGAAGATACCCGGCCGGATGATGCAGAGGCTTACTCAAAGTACGATTCAAGTACCCTGTTCCAGGTCCTCTCCTATTCACGGGACAAGACGTATTTTGCCCTTTTGTCACTGACCCTGAGCTTCCTGCTTACTGCGATTCTGGTTGTATGGAAAGTTCCCGGGAAAATAGAAGCTCTTTTTCTTGTCCTCAGCGATAGCCACTACCTTACGGGTATCGGAACTCTGTTCACTGTCGCCCTGATGTTTTCTGTTCCCGCTGTTATACTCGGTGCATGGCTGCACTTTGTAATTGAGGAACAACACGGTTTCAACAGAATGAACCTGAAGCTTTTTATTCAGGATATCCTGAAAAGTGCGTTGCTTTCTGTTCTGCTTGGCCTTCCCCTGTCGTATGCCATTCTGTGGCTGGTTGAGTTTCTCGGCCCTCTCTGGTGGTTGTACAGCTTTATTCTTGTAGCAATTACACAGCTGCTTATCTCTTTTCTTTTCCCGGTACTGATTGCACCCCTCTTTTTCCGTTTCAGTCCCCTGGAAGATGGAAGCTTGAAGGAGCGTCTGCAGAAGCTTGCACAAAAGACCGGTTTCACCTTCAAATCGATCCAGGTAATGGATGGCAGCCGCAGAAGCAGTCACTCCAATGCCTTTTTCTCCGGTTTTGGTTCCTCCAGGCGGATCGCCCTGTTCGACACCCTTATCGAGACCCTTTCAGAAGAACAGATCGAAGCCGTAGTCGCCCACGAACTGGGACACGCGAAAAAGGGCCATATTGTACGACAGCTCGGATCATCGCTTATTATTCTGTTCTGCACCTTCGGCCTGCTTGGATATCTGCTGGACCGGGAAGTGCTGTTTTCGGTATTCGGTTTTCAGGCCCCTTCGGTCTATGCACTGCTGGTAATTGTGCTGTTTTTCAGCTCTCCCCTGACTTTCTGGCTTTCTCCGGTCTCTTCCTTCTTTTCCCGGCGCCGGGAATATGCTGCCGACGCTTTTGCCCAGGACTGCTTAGGAGATTATCGTCCCCTGGCAGAGGGATTACTCAAGCTGCAGCAGTGTAACAAATCAAACCCCGTTCCCCACAGGATCTACAGCCTTTTTCTTTACAGTCATCCAACGGTACCCGAAAGAATATCTGCAATGCGTGAGCGCTGCTCCGGGGAATCCGAAAAGCCTAGGGGTTGCTGAGACCATCCGAAAGCTCTCTGAATTGCCGCAGGATTCTGCCTTCACGGTCTTTCCGGACATTGGGACCATCGATCTGAACCGCCAGGTCCCGTCTGTAGAGGATCTTTCCGTCTATTATTCCAAGGGAAGCAACAAGGGAATCTTCGGCATAGGGCATCTCTTCCATTCCGTTGAAAAGGAAATTACCCAGAGAGTAGTATATTATTCCCCCCTTATAATGCTCAGCTCCCTGAAGCACATGGGGGTGAGAACCGAAAACGATATCCGCGCCGGCATCTATGAAGGATCTGTATCGTATCTTCTGCTCGGGATCCGGTATACGCTGCCATTCATGACCCCCGTGTACCATGACGATGTCTATTCCATCCTCCGCAGAGAAGGAAGAAATCGCGGATAAAGCATCTTTTCCATACCAGAGGATTCCGGGCCGTTCAGAGCTGACTGCAGCCTGGGTCCTTCCGTCAAAGCCGTTTCGTTCCCTTGGGAAGGCGCCCACGGATAGTATGCGAATTTTGACGCCGTTTATGGAAAAGACTGCGGGCTCGAGGGCATCCCGAAGAGACTCGGCCGCGCCGGAAGTGCTGATTCCATACTCCCTCAGGTACCCCAGGGTATCCAGAAAGCCTAGCTCGCCATAGTCATAACAATGATTATTGGTGAGCGAGAGATATTCGAATCCTGTCTGTTTCAAGGCCTCCAGAACTTCCGGACGAAACCGGAAGTTGTAACTTTTGGGAGTCCTGCTTCCACGAACAGTAACAGCCCCTTCCAGATTTCCCATCAGCAGATCGAAACCTGTCAAATGGGGCAGCAGGTCGGAGAATATCCTCTCCTTTCCGTCAGCCTGATGGATAAGCACATCCTCTATTCCCCGCTGCAGCATCATGTCTCCCACTGCAGCGATCCAGACAAGCCCGGGAGCTGAATCCCGAAGCTTGGATTCAAGATACGCATCGAGGGCATCCTCAATTCTTTCTGTACGAACAGGATCAGTTTCCGTATTCCATTCCGGAACAATATGTTTCCACTGCTTAAGGGGATACTCGCTATCCGCCGGGCTATACCCATTCACCAGGGCGCTCCTGCCGGCATACTTCCAGCGGCTGAGCGCTATGAGCGGAAGTTCCTCGCTTCGCAGTTCCTGGAGGCTCAGGGAATCCCTGTAATCGCCGGGATCCTTCAAAGGAACCAGGAACTCCAGGGACAGGACAAATCTTTGAGCCTCGGAACTGACAGTCTCGTAAACCGAAAGGACAAGATCAGGCGTGGAATCACCCGCGTCATTGTAAAGAGCAAAGCCTTCCGGAAGAACAAACAATCCCGGGTCAATGTCCGTATCCTTGAATGATACCGTTACCGTGTCCTCTCCCGTACAGGAAAACAGAGAGAAAAGAAAAACAAGTAAAAAGGGGACTGCTTTAATCATGGCTTTGGAGTATAGTATAAACCGTATGAAAATTGGAACAGGCAGATGGTATGCTCCCCGCTACAGCGGTCGGAAGGTCCCTCTGTACAGAATCAAGCACATATCGGGTAATGAAATTATCATGGAAATCTGGGAATTCGATAAAAAGACACGAAAGATTACACCGGTGGACAGGTACGTTCCGGTGGATGCGGATTTCTTTGAAAACAAGAGTCAGGCGGAGAGCATTATGCCCGTTGAAGGGGATTTCAGGGAGGAACTGAATCTTCCGGAGCTGGGAGATATTGAATAATGACCCCGGCCTTACGGATCCTCAAGAGATCCGGCTTCAGTTTTATAAGCAGGGAATACAGTCATGATCCAAGGGCTTCTGCTTTCGGTCCCGAGGCGGCGGAAAAACTTAAGGTCGAACCGGGAAGAGTTTTTAAAACCCTCATTCTGCGCTCCCCAGGGGGAGCATACTCAGCCTGGATGCTTCCTGTAGACCGCCAGCTCGATTTGAAGAAAGCCGCGAAACTGGCCGGAGAAAAAAAGATGGATCTTGCCGATCCTGCGGAAGCAGAGCGTCTTACAGGCTACGTTAAAGGCGGGATAAGTCCCCTGGGACAAAAGCGGAGTATCCCCATCTATATCGATTCCTGCTGTCATGATCATGAGACGATACTCTTCAGCGGAGGAAAGAGGGGTCTCCAGATAGAGATGGCTCCATCGGATTTCATACAGCTCAGCGCTGCTGTGGCCCTTGGAAAATTTTCCTGACATGCCGTTTTTTCTGGAATCTATTGACAGGTTTTTTTCTCTATGGTATGGTGCTGCCTGCCTGGGGAGGTTCCCGAGCGGTCAAAGGGGGCAGACTGTAAATCTGTTGGCTCAGCCTTCGAAGGTTCGAATCCTTCTCTCCCCATCAGCCTTGCAAGGCTCTCTTGACGATCAAGGGAGCCTTTTTTTATCCTTGAGTCCGATAACATTCCCGTATGTGTGGTACCTATCCCGGTTGTACAAGGACGATGAGTAATGAAAAAACCATTCTATTCCATGGGACTACGCTTTGAATGTACCGGATGTTCCCGCTGTTGTCGCCATGAACCGGGCTATGTGTTTCTTTCGGAGAATGATCTTTCCCGCCTTTGTGCCGGCACAGGACTCAGCCGTGCCGCCTTCATCGAAAAATACTGCAGAAGTGTCAACATCCACAACTTTTCCCGTCTCAGCCTGAAGGAAAAAGAGAACTGCGATTGCATCTTCTGGAAAGACGGGGGATGCACTATATATGAATATCGTCCCCTACAGTGTCGCACCTATCCTTTCTGGGAACCTTTTCTGCAGAGCAGGGAAGACTGGGAATCCGTTGCCGGTGAATGCCCCGGAGTCAACAGGGGGCGGCTCTATTCCCGGAATGAGATCGACGCCTTTCTGGAAGCCCGACGTTCGGAAAAACTGCTGGGAGGAGACGATACATGAAGGTACGTTTCTGGGGAGTCCGGGGTTCCATTCCAACCCCCTTGAGTTCCCGGCAGATTCAGAGCCGCATAGCCGCGGTGGTACAGCGGATGGAAGCGCACCACCTTGAAAGTCAGCAGAGCCGGGAGAAGTTCCTGCACGATCTGCCTCCCTATATAATGGGGACTGTCGGTGGCAACACAACATGTCTTGAAGTGCGTCTCAGCGATGACACCCTTGTCATCATCGATGCCGGTTCGGGAATCCGGGAACTCGGCGCCGCCTTGAAAAAGAGAGAAGAACACATCCGGATTTATCATATTTTCTTCACCCATTTTCACTGGGACCATCTCCAGGGACTTCCTTTTTTTGCTCCCCAGGTCTATGACTCCCGCTGTGAAATCCATTTCTACAGCCCGGTTCCGGATCTTCGAACGATTCTTGGGGATCAGATGCGAAAACCCTACTTTCCAATAACAATGGACAGTATGAACGCGGTGCTCTTTTTCCATCAGCTTAAGGGGAACAGCATGCATCTGGGACCGGCACAGCTTTCCTGGCGAAAAATGAAACATCCCGGGAGCTCCTACTCCTACAAAATTGAAGAAGAGAGCGGCTCATTCATCTTTTCCTCCGATACCGAGCTTGTGGAAGAAGACTTCATGGAAACCCGGGAGAACAGTGCTTTCTACAGGAATGTCGATACCCTGATAATGGACAGCCAGTACACCCTGGACGAAGCAATCGAGAAATATGACTGGGGGCACTCTTCCTACAGTCTTGCCGTGGATTTTGCCGTTGCCTGGGGCATGCGCCGGCTCTATCTTTTTCATCATGAACCCCAGTACGATGACAAGAAACTCCGCTCCATCGAACAGTCCGCCCGCTGGTATCTGGACCATCAAAAAAAAAGCAGCCTTGAAATCCAATCTGCCATTGAAGGCCTGGAGTTTGAAATATGACAGAACTGCCTCTTGCCATGAATTCAAGTGAGATAATCGGCCTTTTCCTTTTTCTGCGGGCACGGGAGTCGGAACTCGATTCCAACCTCTCTTCCTTTCATGAGCGTCTTTCTGAATACCTGTACGACAGATTGTCAATAGACGAGATGGAGAATCTGAAGGATCTCTATGCTCAAAAGATTGATGTTCTGGAACAAAAAGGATAAATTTACACTGGTCTAAAAATATCGGAGGGATCCATGCGCAGGTACCAATATAATCTGATCGTGATGCTGGCTGCGGTAATATCAGCCCTGAGCCCCCTGTACGGCGATTTTAATCCGCCTCCCGGGGAAGAGAGTTTTTTTCGCCTGCTCTCGCCCTGGACCCTGGGAACGGGTCCATCCGTTGTATCCACGGAAGCTCCCGCTGCAGCGGCATGGAACCCCGCCTCTGCCGCTGCTGTACAGCGCATGACCTTCGACATCGGGTATGTTGCCATTTACGATACCGAGTATGACGAAGGCATTGCCGGCCATGCGCTTAAGCTCGGAAACTCGATTCCCAGCAAACGCGGGGTATTCAGCTGGTCCGGGCACCTGATCAGCAGCGATTACGAAGGTATTGACCTCGGCACCATGGGAGCCCTGAATCTGGGATTCGCCAAGGATGTGTATGAGGATCTTTATGTGGGGACCGGACTCAATCTATATGCCGGTTCCAACGATTCCTTCGACTGGGGAGCAACCCTGGATGTCGGGTTTATACATTTCCCCGCCAGCTACCGCGGGCTCAACAACTTCCGCTGGGGATTAACTGCCAAGGACATCGGTTTGTGGTATAACCCTTCGGATGACTATTCTGCAGTGCCGTCACCCTTTACCTTTATCGCCGGCGCGGCCTTTACTCCTGTCGAAAAAGAGGGGTTTGCCCTGGATCTCAACTCCGACTTTGTTCTGCCCAGTGTACAGAATGTCAGATGGAATATCGGACTCCTTGCCCATGTGGATGATTTTCTGCAGGTCGGTGTTTCTTCTGACCTTGATGCCCGGTCCATTTTCGACGGAGATTTTGAGAGCTATCGTTTTATACCCTCCTTCGGTCTTCGTTTCTCTTTTCAGACCAATCTTTCCGGGGGAGATATTATTGATCTCTCCGGCCGCGGTTGGGACAGGGGAGACATTCAGCCTCATATCGGTATTTCCCCGCTTATCAACGGTGCATGGGGAGCCGGTGTCGGGTTGAGTCTGCCCTTGGGTATACTGGACGAGAAAGCTCCGGAAATCGAAATAGATCTTGGAGATCTTCCCTACAGGGAATCCGCGAATGAAGAAGCGGAGAAAAATGAAGAAGATTCCGTATCTCTGATCCGCCTTCGAAGTTCTGCCGACCCGGAGAATCCCTGGAACAGAACTACAGCCGCAAAGTCTTCACACATAAAACGTGCTGCTAGTAAGAATCAGAAGATTTATCAACTGGTTCAGCAGACGAACACCAAGGAAGACAAGAGCACTGAAAAAAACGTTCTGCACAAAATTCCAGAGGCAATATATCTGTCCCCAAACAACGACGGCGTGCAGGATGATCTCTCCTTTCCCTTTACCCTGCGGGACAGCCGCTACATCATGGGCTATGCTCTGGAAATCAGGGATAAGGATGGTAATTTAGTCCGTTCCATCGGCAACAAGGAAGAACGTCCCCAGGAAATAACCCTGAAGGATATCTTTCGACGCTTTTTTACAAAAAAGAGCGGAATACCTATTCCCGATACCCTTCGCTGGGATGGGACAAGCGAGGACGGGTCTGTCGCTCCCGACGGTGTTTATTATTTTTCGCTTCACGCCTGGGATGACAATAACAACCGCTCCGAAACTGAACCGTATCCTCTGGTTATCGATACCAGGGATCCTGAGGTGGATATAGAAGGAATCCCCCCGCTGGACCTGATTTTTTCTCCCAATGATGACGGGCTGAAGGATACGGTCCGTATAAATCAGAGCGGAACCCTGGAAGAGGTATGGGAAATAAAGATTACCGGAAGCAACGGCAGAACCGTGTTCGCGACAGAATACAGGGACCAGGAGCCAGAGGATTTTGTCTGGGACGGAATGAACAATTCCGGAAACGTCGTAGCTGACGGGGTATATACCTACACCATCAGCAGCACCGACCGCGCAGGCAATTCGGTCTCCCGGTCCGTCGAAAATATAATTGTCGATACGGAACCCCGTCCCGTTTCAATTTCCATCGATTCTGCATGGTTTTCTCCGAACAGTGATGGGGTTCAGGATGAGATTCTCTTCACCCTGGATATTCCCAGTCCGGAATCTCTTGTGAGCTGGCGATTGGAAGTCCTGAACAGCAGCAACGAAGTGGAGTGGAGCAGATCCGGCAGCACAAATCCCCCTTCCAGCTACAGTTTCAACGGCCGGGATAACAGGGGAGAACTTCTCGATGAGGGAAGCTACCGCGCGCGTATCTCCAGCGTGTATCGCAACGGGAACTCCCCCAGCACAACGTCTCCGTCTTTTACTCTGGATATAACGCCGCCGTCCGCCACTGTATCTGTGTCTCCCCAGATTTTCTCTCCCGACGGGGATGGCAATCGCGATATCCTTAACATTACCCAGGATGCCAGCGTTGAACATGAATGGCTTGGACAGATAATCGATTCGAACGACAGGGTAATTCGGGAGTACCGCTGGATTGATCAACCCGAAGCGGAAATAGTCTGGAACGGTACCCTTGAAAACGGTTCAATTGCCGAAGACGGAGACTATTGGTACCGTCTCAGCTCCACCGACAGGGCCGGCAACTCCTTTTCTGTTAGCAGCCGCAGCATACGACTCAGCACAAAGGAAACGGTAGTTGCCGTTTTTACCGATACGGAGGCTTTTTCTCCCAATGGCGACGGTATCAAGGATGAAATCCTTATCAAGCCGAATGTAAAGGTTGCTGAAGGTGTCGAATCATACACTATCACCATCCTGAACAACGCGGGAGAGAGGGTTAAAACCTATACAGGAAGCGGTTCGCTGGCTGCCCAGTATCGCTGGGACGGAATCGGAGACTCCGGCGCCCGAATACCCGACGGAAGATTCAGGGCATCGATACGGGTGATAGACCGAAACGGAAGCGTAGCTGAATCACTTTCTTCGGAATTTGTAATGGACAGGGTAGCGCCACAGGCAGAGCTCAGCGCCGCCTATACCCTGTTTTCTCCCAACGGCGACGGACGCAGGGACCAGATTGTCATCAATCAGAAAGGCAGCTCCGAAGAGCTCTGGGAAGGAAACATAATCAACAGTGATGGTGATGTAGTACGCAGCTACCGGTGGAAGCAGATGCCCGGCAGCCTTACCTGGCACGGACGGGACGAGATGGGCAACCAGCTCCCCGACGGTACATACAGTTACCGTCTCAGTTCCACAGACCCTGCGGGAAACTCTGTGCGGGTTGAGCTTGACGGTATAAAGATCGATACACGTAAAACCAGCGCTTATCTTACCTCTGATGCGTCCAGGGTTTCACCAAATAACGACGGCAAGTTCGATACCATTACCTTCTTTCCCATCGTAAACCTCAGGGAGGGGATTACCGACTGGAAGCTCGAAATAGTGGACGAGAATACCGGCGAGGTTTATGCGAGATTCCAGGGGGCTTCAGAAATCCCTGAAAGTATACTCTGGAACGGTACGGATGATTCGGGACGCGTGCGGGACGGTTTTTACATCCCCCGGCTCACTGTAAACTACCTGAAAGGGGATCGTCCTCAGGCATCACTTAAAGCCCTGCGGGTGGATGCGACGAAACCTGTTGTACACATAGAAGCAGATCCGCTCCCATTCTCACCCGATAATGACGGAGTAGATGACGAGGTCCATTTCAGAATTGATGTTCAGGATCTCAGTCCCATCGAATCCTGGACATTTGAAATATTCGACCGGGAGATGAATCTCTTTACAAAATTCTCGGGAACCGGAACCCCCGCCAGGGAATTGATCTGGGACGGTCGATCAAACAACGGAGAGTTGGTCATATCTGCCGAGGACTATCCTTTCCGTTTTACTATTCACGATGATCTTGCCAACACGAGTGTGGTTAGCGGCAAAATTCCTGTGGATGTTCTGGTAATCCGTGATGGCAACAGGCTTAAAATACAGATTGCTTCAATCGTGTTTGAACCCAATAGTGCAAAGTATTCCGAGCGGGACCAGGAGACAGCAGACAAGAATATGTTCGTCCTTGACCGTATAGCCGAAATACTCAACAAGTACAGGAATTACCGGATTACCATAGAGGGACACGCCAACCCCATATACTACAATGATCCTGTCAGGGGACCAGCGGAGGAGGAAAAGGAGCTTAAGCCCCTTTCCGAGGAGAGAGCGAAAACCGTAAGAGAGTCCCTTATAGAACGGGGTATACATCCTGCCAGAATGAACGTGGCAGGACTCGGGGGTACCCGGACCATCGCGGATCCTGGAGACCGCAGCGTCAACTGGAAAAACCGGCGCGTGGAGTTCATACTCGAGAAATGAGATATTTACTGCGTTTGTTGATCGTGGCTCTGCTGGTCCTCGCTGTTTCCGGAATTGCAGCCGGCGGAGCAGCTCTTTACCTTACCCAGCCCCCGGAGGAGGCCCCCGGGGACAGTTTCTTCCGGGTTAGTCCGGGGGATTCTCTCGGAGTAATAGCTGAACAACTGGAGAACCGCGGGTTTATTCGATCTGGCCTGGTTCTGCGCTTATACGCAAGAATAATGAAAACCGACGATGATCTGCAGACGGGATACTACAGTCTGCCCGCCGGCGCTTCGATGTTCGAAGTCCATGACATTCTGCTCACAGGAAAACAGCATCTGATTCAGGTTACCATACCAGAAGGATTACCTCTGAGCAGAATTGCGACGATTCTGGAAGAGAAGGGAATAGTCAAGGCGGAAGAATTCAGACAAGCCTCCGAATCACAGGTTCTCCTGGATGAATTTGACATTCCCGCTGATTCTCTGCAGGGGTATATCTACCCGGATACCTATCGAATGCCCCTGGAATCGCCTGCTGATTCAATCCTGCGGCATATGGTCAAAACCTTTTTCCGCAAACTGGAAGAATCGGGAATCCGACGCGACGATTATTCCCCCACTGAGTTCCAGGACAGGATAATCCTCGCGTCCATTGTGGAACGGGAATACCGCCTTGCGGAAGAGGCCCCTCTTATAGCCTCGGTCTTTTTAAACCGCCTGGATATACGGATGCCCCTGCAGTCCTGTGCCACTGTCGTATATGTTCTGACCGAGGAGATGGGCAGGAATCATCCGAAATTCCTGACCTACCGGGATCTTGAAGTATCTTCAGATTTCAATACCTACCAGAACTATGGACTTCCGCCCTCGCCAATATGCAATCCTGGAGTGCTTGCCATCGAAGCTGCCTTCTCTCCTGCAGATTCGGATTATCTCTATTTTCTTGTGGAGGATCCCGAGAGCGGACGCCACCGTTTTACAACTACCCTGTCGGAACACAACCAGGCCAAGCAGCTTTACATAAAGGGCAGATAAATCAGCATGGCTATTTCGCAAAATGTAATCAATGAGATAAGCGACAAGACATCCATGGTGGATATTGTCTCCGAGTACACGAGCCTCAAGTTTTCCGGCGGACAGTTCAGCGGGTTGTGCCCTTTCCATTCGGAGAAAACTCCCTCATTCTCGGTAAATGAGGAGAAAAAGCTTTTCTACTGCTTCGGATGTCACAAGGGTGGGAATCTTTTCCAGTTTGTCATGGAAATGGAAAAACTGAGTTTCTCAGAGGCTGTACGTTTCCTCGGACAGCGGGTCGGGGTCGATATTCTGGAGGAAGCCGACAGAAAACATGAAACCATGGTTGGAGCTCTCTTTGATCTCTACGCAGGCGTTACCCGAAGTTTTCATTATCTTCTCAAGGAAAGTGGAGACGGCAAAAAGGCTCTGGATTACCTTTACAGCCGGGGGTTTTCAGATACTGTCATTGATGAATTTCAGCTGGGTTATGCTCCCGAAGATCCCGGCTGGCTCCATGATTTCCTGAGAAAGAAGGGGTACTCCCCTGACTTTCTGGCTGAATCCGGACTCTTTTCTCGCAGAGATTCCCGCTATCCACTTTTTCGAAACCGCCTCATTATACCTATAGCCTCGACTCAGGGCAGAATAATAGCCTTTGGAGGGCGCCTTCTCGAGGGGGAAGGGCCGAAATACCTGAACAGCCCCGAGACTCCGATCTTTAAAAAGAGCAGGACCCTTTTCGCTCTTAACAAGGCAACGAAAGCGATGCGTAATTCAGGCCGCTTCTTTCTCTGTGAAGGCTATATGGACGTTATGGCCCTTTACCAGGCTGGAATTGTCGAGTCCCTGGCCCCTCTGGGAACATCCTTCACCCAGGATCAGGCAAACCTTCTAAAGCGCTATGCAGACAGGGGAATCCTTCTTTTTGACAACGATAAGGCCGGTCAAACCGCTGCCGGTAAATCGATTATCCTGTGTGCCAAATCGGGAATAGAGACCTCCATAGCAGCTGTGTCGGGAGGCAAGGATCCTGCGGACATCCTGGAAAAAGAAGGTGGTCAGGCGTTGCAAAAATTATTACAATATACTATAAATAGTTTTGATTATCTTGTGGAAAGGGCCATGGCCCGTTTCCCCGCAGGTACACCGGAAGGAAAGCACCGCATTCTTTCCGAGCTTGCCCCTTTTATAGAGGCACAGGACTCAGCGGTTAAACGGGACGGGTACCTTGGTCGCCTGTCCGATATGTTGGAGGTCAACGTTACTGCACTGACTGCTGATCTTTCGCAAAAAACCAGGCCGTCTCGAAATGTTCCGCGGGAGCAGAAAGATCCGGAGCGAATAGGTTCGGATCTTTTCCTCATGTTAGGCGCAGCTGCCTACCCCGAACATTTTCCTTTTATACGCCAGTACGTCAACGCAGACGACTTGAGGGATCCCCGGGCACGGCAGCTTTTCATCATTCTGGAAGATGCCTACAGACGGGATGAGTTGGATATGAATGCTATTGCCCAAAATGTCGATAATGAAGAAGTTCGGGGTTTGATTTTCGATAAGGCTTTTTCGGGTGAGCTTGGGTCCGATCCAAAGCTGGTTCTTCAGGAAGCACTGCGCAGGGTCAGGTACGGAGCGCTTTCCCGAAGACAGAAAGATGTAATACGCGAGCTGGACAAGGCCGAGCGTAATGGCGTTTCCCGTGAGGAGCTGAAGAATTTACTGACTGAGAAAATGTACCTGACCGAGGAATTGCAGAAACTAAGGGTGAGACAGGCATGACAGAGCTGATCAATGATCCAGCTGTTACCAAGCTTTTGGAATACGCAAAAAAGAAAAAAAAGATCACCTATGATGAGATTAACGACTTTCTACCCGAAGAGATTGTCAACTCAGAGAAAATCGAGGATGTGTTCAGCATTTTGGAACAGCATCATGTCGAAATTGAGGAGGATAATCTGGATTTGAATATGCCATCCATTACCGAAGAAGACGAAGCAGAAGATGTCTCTCTGGAAGATGATTCCGATGAATTATCCGAGGACTTCGAAAGCTCAGACGAAATAGATGCAAGCGATGAATCCGAAGAGGAAGAGGAAAAGGCAAAGGTCTCCGCGTCAAAGAAGCGAGTTGTCCTTGGGGACAAAGATTCTGCCATAGATGATCCAATCCGCCTGTATTTACGGGAAATTGGAAAGGAGAACCTTCTGACGGCGGAACAGGAGGTGGAACTCTCGAAGCGCATGGAGGACGGTGAGAATATCATAAAACAGGTTGTCAAAGCTTCCGGCCTTATAATACCTGAGATTTTTCACCTGATCCAGAAAACCTTCTCAAAGGTTGATCCCAGGGAGATGGACCTTTCGAAAAAAGAGATATCTGAACTGCTTGCTGAACGCCGCCGCCTCAACCAGTTTTACCGCGAACCCCTTCGTGTTCTTGCTCCGGGGATCCGACAGTATATCGACCAGAAAAACAAACTTGTCTCTCTGGGTGAAGACATCCTGTCCAGCTCCGAACTTGCCGCGAAACGGGCGACGTTGATAAAGAAGATTGCCGGTATCGATCTGCATCAGGAGGAGATTCTCCTTTTGTCGGACAAGTTCTCCAATGCGGAAAAGAAGATTAAACGCTACCGCAAGGAGCAGCAAAGAATCGAAAGGCGACTGCGAGTAAGCAGCACCAGAGAACTGAGAACCATGGGCCGCGGCCTTGCGATTCCGGATGAGCGCAGGAAAATAGAATCTGACCTCGAGCTCAGCGCGGATGAAATAAAAGAGAAGATTCGTCAGATTCAGATCACCGAAAAAAAACTGAGGAATCTGGAGATTGAGTTCGAAGAGAGCATAGAGTCCATCCTTGAACATGCTGAACGTATATCCAGGGGTCAGCACATGATGAAAGGGGCCAAAGACAAGCTTATTCAGGCAAATTTGCGGCTGGTTGTGAGTATTGCCAAGAAATACACCAACCGGGGGCTGCATTTCTTTGATCTTGTCCAGGAAGGCAACATCGGACTCATAAAAGCAGTTGAGAAATTCGAATACCGCAAGGGATACAAGTTCTCCACCTATGCCACATGGTGGATCAGACAGGCCATTACCCGTTCGATTTCCGACCAGGCCAGGACAATACGGGTGCCTGTGCACATGATCGAACAGATAAACAAGGTCGTACGGGAATCCAGGCAACTCATGCAGGTTCTCGGCAGGGAACCCTCCGATGAGGAAGTTGCAGAACGTCTTGGCTGGTCGGTTGCCAGGGTAAAATCCGTCAAGAATGTCGCAAGGGAGCCTATATCCCTCGAGACTCCAATAGGAGAGGAGGAGGACTCCCTGCTCGGTGATTTTATCGAGGATAAGGATATTGAGAATCCGGCAAGCCAGACAGCCTTCAAGCTGCTGCAGGAACAGCTTCAGGATGTATTATACACCCTGCCGCCACGGGAACAGGAAGTTCTTAAGATGCGTTTCGGCCTCGAGGATGGATATTCCCTGACCCTTGAAGAGGTTGGTCTCTATTTTAATGTAACCAGAGAGAGAATACGCCAGATCGAGGCAAAAGCTCTCCGTCGTTTGCGCCACCCGAAACGAAGCCGGCGACTGAAAGATTATATCGATAACTAAATAAATTACAATACGAGGGCAATAAGCATTATGATGACCGAGGTTTTTGACAAATTACGTACCCTGCAGGACATACTTTCGCAGAAGTACGAAATTGAACGAGAAATCCACGATATTCCCAAGGCGCTTACCACCAAAACAGAACTGCTGAACCGTCTCAGGAAGTCGTATATCGAGAAAAACTCCAAGCGCGAGCGTATTAATGAAAAAATCAAGTCTCTGCGTATAAAACTCTCAGACGCTGAAACTCAGCGGGAAACCTATGAAAAGCAGATGGACCAGATTACAACACAGCGTGAATACGAAGCCCTGGATAAAGAAATCCGCGACGCCACCGAAAAAGAGCAGCAGCTGCGTAAGGATATTATCCGTGAAGAAAAGGAGCTTGAAGAGATTAATGCCACCCTTGAAAGGGAAGAGAGCATGATCCAGCTCCAGGAAGAGGAACTGGCGTCGGAACAGGAAAAGATAAAAAATGAGAGTGCCCAGAAGCAAGATGTTCTCAGACAACTTGAGGATGAAGAAAAGGATGTAATTCCGGGATTGGACGAAGACATCCTTTTCAAATTCGAAAGAATCATTCGGTCAAAATCCGGTGTGGGTATTGTACCGGTAAAGGCGTCCGTATGTACCGGATGTCATATGCAGCTTCCGGCTCAATTTGTAAATGATGTACGAAACGGAGAAAAGATTCTTTTTTGTCCTTACTGCAGCCGGATACTTTTTTACAGTGAATCGGAAATTTCTGAAGATGCCTACTATTTCCAGGATGAAGACACGGGAAGTCTTGCGGACCTTGTAGATTCCGAAGAGTAGGGTTAAACTACAGAATTGAAGCAGACCAGATAGTCGCCGCAGGTTTTTTGCCTGCGGAGGAAAGTCCGGGCTCCGCAGAACAGGATGCCGGGTAACTCCCGGGCTGTGTAGCGCTTCCTGTGAAGTACTATACAGACAGACAGTGCCGCAGAAAGGAAACCGCCCTGCACCAAAATCAACGATTTTGGTGCAGGGTAAGGGTGAAAGGGCGGGGTAAGAGCCCACCGCTTCCAGGGTGACCTGGAGGGCATGGTAAACCTCATCCGGAGCAAAGCCATACAGCAGAAGGGTTGTTCGCCCATAATCTGCGGGTAGGCTGCAATAGACTGCCGGTAACGGTAGTCACAGATAGATGGCTATCCACGACAGAATCCGGCTTACAGGTCTGCTTCTTTATTTTATATACGAGGCAACGATGCAACTACCAAAGGATCGGTTCAACTTTTCACGTGCATCCCAGGGATACGGAAGGCGTAAAAGCGGACTGAAAATGCTAGTATCCGGCATTGTTGTTATACTTTCCATAACCGTCGGTGCGCTCTCCATAAACAAGATCATGCAGGTCAACGTTAACGAACTGAGCAAGCGGGAAGAGCTGAAGCTCCTCTGGGAGCAGATGAACTATGAGGAGATAAACCTGCAGTGCACGGAAATCCTGAGTTCTTCCCCCCTCAACCTTGAAGCTCTTATATACAACGGTTTTGCATATTTTTACCGTGGTGTTGCCAAGTTTACTCTGGAAGACAAAATACCTCTCTTTGACCAGGCCATTCACTATCTCAGGCTCGCAGACCTCTCCGGAGACTATCCTTTGAAGGGGAGCGTGCACTATATCCTGGCAAAAACGTATTATCATAAAGGTCGTTATTACTCTGATCTTGCGATAGACTATATGCTGAGTTCCCTGGAACTGGGTTACCAGGGAGCAGACAGTTATGAGTATCTGGGCCTTGCGTATTCAGAACTGGGGGAGTACGGTGCGAGTGTAGAATACTTCGAGAAAGCCCTTGATCAAAATCCTTCCGATACTTTATATCTTGTTCTTGGGCAAACCTATTTTTCAATGGAGGAGTTTTCCAGAGCAGAAGAAACCCTTCTGCGCTGCCTGAACGCCACGGAAGATGTGGCGACACAACAAAAAGCCCGTTTTCTGCTGGGCAGGATCTATATGAATCGGAAGGAATACCTGAAAGCTGAAAAGCAGTATCGAGAGATACTGTCAATAAACAGAAATTCTGCGGATTCATATTTTTATTTGGGCTCGATTTATGACGAATTGAATGATACTATCAAAGCGCGCGCAGAATGGCGTAAAGCGCTTGCGATTGACCCGACGCACCATGGAGCGCGTCAGAAACTTTACAACTAATGCTGGAGGATTCCTTATGGGAGCTTTTAATATCGCCGACGCGTTTTCCACGGAAATAGGTATAGATCTTGGCACCTGCAATACCCTCATATACGTCAGGGGAAAAGGTATTGTCATCAGCGAGCCTTCCGTTGTCGCAGTTGAACGGGGAACAAAAAAAGTAGTTGCCGTCGGTGTTGAAGCGAAAAGGATGCTCTGGAAGACTCCCGGGGATATCATCGCAATCCGGCCGCTTCGGGACGGAGTTATCGCGGACCTGGAGACAACGGAAAAGATGATCCGTTACTTCATCAGCAAAGTTCTTCCACGACGCTGGTTCGTAAAACCAAGAATGGTCATCGGTGTCCCGACCTGCATTACTGAAGTCGAGCGCAGAGCAGTTGAAGAGGCTGCGTATAAAGCCGGGGCCAGAGAGGTAAAGGTCATCGAAGAATCCCTCGCCGCAGCTATCGGTGCAAAGATTCCCATTTTTGAACCTGCAGGTCATATGATCTGCGATATCGGCGGCGGAACAACAGAAATTTCTGTAATCTCCCTGGGCGGTATGGTTGTAAGTAAAGCTATCCGTATTGGAGGGGATGAGTTTGACGAGGCAATAATTAAACATGTCAGAAACGTACATAACCTGATTGTGGGTGAACAGACGGCTGAAAACCTTAAAATCAAAATTGGCAATGCAATAGCAGATAAAACCATAGAAAAGATGGAAATTAAAGGTACGGATGCAATTACCGGTCTCCCGCGGCGTCTTGAAATTGACTCCGTCGAAGTCAGGGAAGCACTTCAGGAACCGACAAATGCAGTTATCGAGGAGATAAAACGAACTCTGGGACAGACCCCGCCGGAACTTGCAGCGGATATTGTTGAACGAGGAATTGTCATGACCGGAGGCGGATCGCTCCTTAAAGGCTTACCCAAGCTCATCAGTAAGGAGACAGGCGTACCAGTTATTCTGGCCGAGGACCCTCTGCTGTGTGTAGCCAACGGAGCAGGAATGTATTTTCAGCATACAAAGGATATGGCAAGTAACCAGACAATCTATAATAATCTCAATACGTAAACCTTATGAACGAAACTGGTTTTCTCTTCAAGCGCCGAAGGGGTTTGACACTCCTTGCGGCCTTGTTTTTGAGCCTTCTCATACTCGTGGTGGATACAAAATCTTTTACCATTAATCCCGCACAATTCGGCTATTCCGTTCTTTCCACTTTTCAGATCGGATTTGCAGGTGTAAAGAATTTTTTCCGTGAAACTGCAAACTCCATCACTGAGCTTAGACGGTTGAAAAGCGAATATGAAGCACTTCGGGAGAAAATGGAGGATTATCAGCTTATTCAGCGAGATATTGTAAATCTTAGAAGCGAGAACGAAAGGCTTAGAACCCTTCTTGAACTAACGGAAGAACTTGAATACAGACACATCCCTTCGCGAATAATTGCGAAAGACCCCTCGGGTTACTTCCATTCCTTCACCATTAATAAAGGAAGCCGGGACGGGATTTCCAAGGACATGCCTGTTATCGCCTATCAGCAGGGATTCCAGGGCGTCGTGGGTAAAATACTCGAAGTGGGGCCTTTTACATCCCGGGTGCTTCCCTTGATCTCCGCCAATTGTTATGTCAGCAGCAGACTGCAGAACTCACGTTTTGAAGGACTCGTTCAAGGCGGCGGCGGAATCAACCATCCGATAGTTATGAGGTATGTTGTCAAGGCTGCCAGGGAAGAGATCCAGTTCGGAGACCTTGTGGAAACCTCCGGACTTGATTCCATATATCCACCGGATATTTTTATCGGACGGGTACGTTCAATTGGATCCAAAGAGTGGGAACCTGACCTGGAGCTTTCCATTGAACCGATTATCGATTTTTCCCGCCTGGAGTATGTCGTTGTACTTGATATACAGACACTTTCTACCGGAGATACACCCGAATGATTCGTCATCCTGCAGTGCAAATAATTATATTGACGGGTTTACTCCTTCTGGAGACTGTTTTTGTTCGCGAACTTGGTTTCATTGGATTTGAGCCGGGTATTTATCTTGTTTTTTTTATTTTCATCGCCCATGCACAAGGATCAATGCGTGCAGTCATTATCGGTTTTTCTATCGGTCTGGCTGTTGATTTTTTATCCGCAGCTCCCCTTGGTTTACATAGTTTTTCTCTAAGCCTGCTTGGTTTTCTGTCGGGAACCTTACGGGGGAAAATCTTTCTCGATCCTATTTTCATGCCAATGGTTCTCATGTTTTTTTCCGGACTTGTCAATCTGTTTACCGTTACCCTGCTTATCGCCATTTTTTCACTGTCCGTTTCGAGCCATCCCTTTTCCGCCTCATTTCCATGGATACTGCTGTTTCATGCCCTTATCTCTCCTATCTGTTTCGGACTTTTACGACTTAGCGGGACGGTACCCCTCAATATACGGAGTGAGGACAGATGAGTATCGGGTTTGGTGAACGAGATACTCCTTCAAGCAAGCTGCGCCTTTTAACCATTGGCGGCATTTTTATTGTGAGTATCCTCATCTTTATTCTGTATCTTTTCAGTCTGCAGGTGGTTCGAGGGAATGAATTTCAACGGCGGGCGCAGCAGGTTGCCCGCAGGAGTTCCATAATCTCTGCCCAGAGGGGAGAGATTTACGACCGGAATTTTGACCTTCCTCTTGCAATCAATATTCCATCCTTCGCAGTTAACGTCATACCTGCAGAGCTGTCAAGGGAAGATCGTGATCGTATTTTTCCAAGGCTTGCTGAAATTCTGGATCTGACAGTTGAACAGATCGAAAGACGTATTTTACCTGCCTATAATCACCTTTATCAGCCCGTCGAAGTTGCCTCCGGTGTTGACCTGAGGACGATAAGTTATCTTGCAGAACACATTGATGATTTTCCCGGGATCACATGGAACAACAAATCAATTCGTTCTTACACCGTCCCCGGTTCATTGTCTCATATTATAGGCTATGTTGGTGATATTACCAGGGAAGAGCTCCAGGTGCTTTACAACAAGGGATACGCCCGGTCTTCAACCCTGGGAAAGAGCGGAATAGAAAAGGTTTACGACAAGCTTCTTCGAGGCAACGACGGAATACGATATTCCACCGTGGACGTCAGAGGCAGAAGAGTTTTTCAGCCGGGTGTGGATGTACAGGCCCCTGTCTCCGGCAATAATCTGGTTCTGACGATCGACCGCAGGATACAGAAACTTGTTGAGAATGCCCTTGGACCAAGAGTAGGCTCAGCTGTCGTCCTGAAGCCCTCCACAGGAGAAATACTCGCCATGGTATCGTATCCATGGTTTAATCCAAACATGTTTGGAACGGATTGGGATCTTTCCGAGTACAGAAAAACGAGCCTTGATCCCCGTTTTCCCTTCCTGAACAGAGCCATTCAGGCCTCGTATGCTCCCGCTTCTGCGTTCAAAACAGTCATGACGACTGCCATACTGGAAGAAAAGGTTTTTCCGCCGGAACAGAAAATCGATTGTCCCGGGTATCTGCGCATTGGAAATCGTGTTTTCAATTGTCATAAAAAGACAGGTCATGGGCTCCTTGATCTCGAAGGCGCTCTTGCTGAATCCTGCAATGTCTATTTCTGGACTTTGGGAGTCAGATACCTTGGCGTTGACCGCATAGTCAACTTTTCACAGCAGTTCGGTTTTGGTCAAACGACAGGCATTGATCTTCCGAGCGAAACCGCAGGTAAAGTACCAAATCCGCAATGGAAGGAACAAACATTCAACGTAAAATGGGTAGGCGGAGATACGGCCAATATTTCGATAGGGCAGGGCGACCTTCTTGTTACCCCTGTTCAGATGGCCAACATGATGGCCATGGTTGTCAACGAGGGGACAATATATCGCCCGCATATCCTGAAAGAAGTACGAGACCCTGTATCAGGGGCGATCGTAGAGGAACGAGAACCTGTAATACTTCAGAAGTCGACAATAAATCCTGAGGTTTTCAAAGAGGTCAAGCAATATCTTCGGGGTGTAATCGTAGATGGAACTGCAAAGGTAGTTTTAACAACCCAGGCGGTAGAAGTTGCCGGAAAAACCGGAACCGGAGAAGCCGGATTCGAAGACCAGTGGAGTTCCTGGTTCGTCGCCTATGCGCCCTATGAAGGACCAGCCGAGGAACAGGTAGTCGTGGCAATTAATGTGGAAGCTGTAAATGATTGGGAATGGTGGGCGCCTAAAGCTGCAAATATTATTTTTCAGGGGATTTTTGCAGACGAGGACTTCAAACAGGCGGTAAAATCCTTACGCTGGCAATGGATGTTCCCTGATCTTTTTACGGATAATCCCTTATGAAGATTCGATCATTTTTAGGTTTTGATATTTTTATTTTTTTCTCAGTGATATTTCTGATGCTGATCGGTGTGCTCTTTATTTACTCTTCCGGTGTTTCATCCAGCGGTATTGTATACTCAAATGAGCATATAAAGCAGATAATCTCAATTTCCATCGGACTATTGCTGTGTCTACTGTTCAGTTTTGGTAATTATTCACGCCTCGGTGAATGGTCTCTCTATTTTTATATGGCCGGAATTATCTCCCTGATTTATACCCTGTTTTTTGGAAAAGTCGTCAACGGTGCCCGGTCATGGATAAGCCTGGGGTCATTCCATATTGGACAGCCCTCTGAAATCATGAAAATCCTTACGATACTCTACCTGGGACACTTCTTTGACCATCACCGTAACTCGATTAACAAGCTGAGAACCCTTTTTATAAGTCTTGGGATTGTAGCCCTTCCAATGGGACTCATTCTTCTCCAGCCCGATATGGGTACAGCTCTGGTTTATGTACCGATTTATCTTTTTTCTGCCTTTATTGCCCAGATACCTTTACGATATCTTTTTTTTCTGGTTCTCAGCGGTGCTTTGACAATCTTTATCGGTATTCTCCCTGAATGGAACAGCATGATTCTTCATAATGAAGGCTTGTTCATTCGTATTCTTACGGAGGATTCTTTCTGGCCATACCTGATTCTTGTGGCGGCATTGCTGACAATTATATCGCTTATTGGGTACATCTTTTATCACAGGAAATATTTCTATTGGACCGGGTTTTTTGCATTCTCTTCATCCTTGTCGTTTTTTGGCGCTTTAATAATGCAGAAAGTACTGAAGGATTATCAGATAATGCGTCTCATCGTTTTTCTTGATCCTGAAGTGGATCCTCGCGGTACGGGTTGGCATATTATTCAATCGATCACAGCTGTCGGTTCGGGAGGATTGTACGGGAAAGGCTTCCTGCAGGGAACTCAAAGTCAATACCGGTTCCTTCCAATGCAGAGCACGGATTTTATCTTTTCAATTATTGCCGAAGAGTGGGGTTTTATTGGCAGTTTTCTGGTCCTTTTTCTATTTACCATTGTTTTGCTCCGGGGTATTTATATAATCTGGACCGCCAAGGATCGTTTTGGAAAGATCATTGGTGCAGGTATCGTGGGCATGATATTTTTTCATATGGTAGTCAATATCGGTATGACCATGGGAGTCATGCCGATAACCGGAATCCCTCTGCCTTTTGTATCCTACGGCGGATCATCCATTCTTAATTCCCTCATTTCCATCGGAATTCTGTTGAATATTCATCAACGGCGATATCATTTTTAGTACAAGGATCTATCATGCGTAAAAATATTATTGATGCTCTTGGCAACAGCCTGTTGTCAGTGGAGAAACCGGCACGTTATGCGGGCGGCGAATACGCAATAATACGTAAACCAGAAGAAACAAGTTTCCGAATTGCCCTGTCATTTCCGGACCTCTACGAAATAGGCATGTCAAACTATTCAATCCGGATTCTGTACACCATGTTAAATTCCCTGGAAGATGTTGCCTGTGAGCGAGTCTTTGCCCCGGCTCCTGATTTTGAGGAATTATTAAACAGGAAAAAACTGCCCTTGTACAGTCTTGAGAACGGCAGCCCTGTACGAGATTTCGATATTGTTGCCTTTACCGTGGGGTACGAGCTCTCTGCTACGTCGATTCTTTCAGTCCTCGATATGGGTGGCATTCCGCTCCGCAGCATTGACAGAGGGCCGGATGATCCTATTGTCGTTGCCGGAGGAAGCGCACTGACAAATCCGACGCCGTTCTCCGCTTTTCTGGATGCAGTATTTATCGGTGAAGCTGAGCAGGTATGGAGCGAGTTGATTGAACAGATGAGGGATGCAAAGCGAAAGGGGGCCGGTCGAAAGGAACTCCTCGACCTTTTATGCCAGCATCCCAGCATATGGTATCCGGGAAAAGCGGAAAAAACATTGCGCTCGGTATGGCAGGGGTTCGGCTGCAATTCTTTCTTTCAGGAATTCCCTTTACCCGGCATGAGCGCTGTACAGGATCACGGTGTAGTCGAGATAATGCGCGGATGTCCGAATGGCTGCAGATTCTGTCATGCCGGGATCGTCTACAGGCCTCACCGTGAAAAAGAGATTGACCTCATTATCAAGGAAGCGGAGTATCTTTTTCATAAATATGGTTACAGAGAAATTACTCTATCGAGTCTTTCCACTGGCGACTACTCACAATTGCAGTCTCTTGTGGACCGACTGACTGCGCGCTTTTCAGATCGCCAGGTGTCTTTCAGCCTGCCGTCTCTCAGAGTCAACAGCTTTACGCTTCCCATTCTTAACCGGATATCGGAAGTCAGGAAAAGCGGCTTAACCTTTGCGATCGAAACCCCGGAGGATGACGGGCAATTTAGTATAAACAAGGAAGTACCGGCAGATAGAATAATCGAAATACTTAACGCTGCAAAAGAATTCGGATGGAGAAACGCCAAGTTCTACTTTATGATCGGTCTTCCCCAGGATACCGAAAATACGCCTCAATCCATAATTGATTACCTGGAGACGATCAGGAAAAATACAGGAGTCCGAATACATCTGACGGTTAACACCTTTATTCCCAAGCCGCATACCCCGTTTCAGAGATCCTGTCAGCTGAGCGAAGAACAGTCACTCAACAAGATCCACTCAATACGCAACGGCTTGAACAGAAAGCTCTACAAATTCGGCTATCATTCACCATTCGCTTCGATCCTCGAGGGGCTTGTATCTCGCGGAGATGAACGGGTAGGGGGAATAATAGAAAAAGCCTATCATGCCGGAGCTCGGCTTGATGCCTGGGAAGAACACCTTGATCGCGATGTGTGGCGAAGTGTTTTGAAGGAAGAGAACTGGGATCCCATCGCTGAAGTCAGCCGGCTGCGGACAATGGACGAAGTTCTTCCCTGGGATTCCATTGATATCGGTGTGCGCAAATCCTATCTTGATGCTGAATACAGGCGGGCGGAAAATGCTGAGCTTACCGACCCGTGCAAGCAGATTTGTCATCATAACTGCGGTGCCTGTGATGATGAGCAAGGTGTCAATCTTGCGCAGCCCGGCCCGATTGAAAAAGATGATAATAAAACTCCAGCTGCAGAGTATACACGTTCATTCAGAAAATTTATCTTCAGTTTTACCAAAGAAGGGCCCTCCAGGTTCCTGTCGCATAAAAACCTTGTTACGGTGTTTCAACGACTCTTTACCAGACAGGAGATTCCTGTCCAGTACACGCAGGGTTTCAATCCCAAGCCCAAACTTGAGTTTGCGCACCCCTTATCCCTGGGTGTTTCTTCCATGCACGAAGTCGCACTGATCTTCCTTGATGAATCCTTTGAACCAGGTGACTTCATAAACCTCTGCAACACTTCACTTCCGGATGGAATGCAAATTGTATCCGGATCATTTTTTGATTTCCCGGCGGGGGTCAAGTCGCTTATGTCCTATTACCACGGTTCAGACTATGAATTAAAAGCTGGAAGTTCCTTTGCAGAAAAACATAAACTGGAAATAGAAGATATTTTTCAGCCATACATATCTTTAGTGGGTAAAGAGAATGACTGTTTTGTGTATCGCTTTTTTTATCCCGACGGGAAACAGAATATAAAGGGAATCAACAGAATCCTTCGAAACACATATCCGGATAATCTTGACAGTTTTGCACTTACAAGAATAAAAACCTATTTCAAGACTGATCGTCCTGATTCTGCTCCAGTCTCTTTGCCCGTTCCCAGTAGCGGTCCATAGTTTGCCGGTTTTCCTGTGTCATTTCCAGGGAGTTTTCCTTCATGAGTCGCTCGACTTCCGCATACCTGGAAATGAACTTCTCGTTCGTTCTATGAAGGGCAGTCATGGGGTCTATATTCAATTTACGCGCTATATTGACAACGGAGAAGAGAACATCTCCCAGCTCTTCTTCAGTGTCGACGGTTTTGCCTGTACTTATTGCAATTTTTAATTCCTCAAGCTCTTCTTCGATCTTCTCGAAAGGTCCATTGTGATCCTCCCAGTCGAATCCCTCTTTAGCAGCCCGTGTTTGTATTTTCAATGAACGCTCAAGGGGAGGGAAACCTGGAGATACTGCATGCACGCCCTTCTTTTTCTTTCTGCCTTCAACAGTGGTTTTTATCTCTTCCCACTTTTCCTTGACCTTTTCAGGATCCTCAATCTCATCTTCACCAAACACATGGGGATGACGCCGAATAAGTTTCCGGCATATTTCGTCGAAAACATCCCCGGGGGAAAAGTCGCCTTTCTCCTCAGCGATTCGTATCATCATTGAAAGAATAAGCAGGACATCGCCGATTTCTTCCTTGATTGATTCGTTGTCCTTATCCTGTACAGCTGTAACGGTTTCATAACTCTCTTCAAGAAGATAGCGTTTCATGTCGTCCATGGTCTGCTTTCTGTCCCAGGGACACCCGTCGGGCGCCCTCAAGCGGGAAATAATCTCGTACAGGTCATCAAAAGTCTCTTTTCTATCAACCACGATTATCCTCTCAACTTTTCGGTGCTGCCGCTCAAGTAGACAGAATATAAATTATCGGAAGTAATATCAATCATCCTTTTTCTGCTTTTCGCTCAGATTCGAGAATACCCATATACAGATAAATGCAGTTATCAGGGGTGGAAAAATATTTACCGTACCGTTAACCCTCGTCAGGCGCGTAATAAGATCATCCAGGATATATCCGAATACTCCCCCGGCAAAGGAACCTATGAGTGCCACAATCAATGCACCCCAGAATCGGCCGAAGATATCCCTTTTCAGTATGAAATAAAAAAACACCGCTGTAATAAATCCAAGAAGAATATACACCAGGGCAATATTAAAATAGTAGCTGAACATATGATGCCTGCCTTTAATTAATTTATGGTAAACATAAAATTACCCAGATAGACGGGTTTACTGTATACGTTTTGAAAGGTATCGTAAATATCAAAACCGTAAGCCACGGTCCAGACGGCGCATACAAGCTCCGTGTTATTTAAAGTACTGACATTTTGCGGCAAATCGGTATCTGTCAGATCATAATCAGGAACGCTTTGTGAAAACAATGGCCTTTCTGTTTCAATTTCTTCCACCCATCTCAGTTGATTAAATTCATCTTCCCTGCGGAAAGATCTTCGCAGCTTGAAGGTACTGCTTAAATAATCACCCTCTGTTTTATTAAAACTGAAATCAAGGGTTACGGTAAAACCGTCGCTCCTGTCGCCATAAGGAACCTCAAGAACCTTGAAAAGAGAATAGTTTAGACTGGAGCTGTAATATCCCCGTTCGTTTTCCTTGTCGTAGGTATTCAGGACCGAGGTGGAAAAGAAAGCCTCCCCTATGTCGTTCCATGCATCCGTATCGCTTCTGTCAGCAGGAAGCTCGCTTGACAAGTAAAACCTGTAGAGAAGCATGTACCCTAAAAAAATATCGGAATCATTTTCCGTGGAGTTATCGAATTTCATAATCCCTAAATCGAAACTTTCAGTTCTTCGAATTGGCGCATACAAATAGGCATTGGTTGGCATACCGCAGGAGGAGACTATCATTAACATCAGCAGCAAGCTGATGAGCGGCAATGACAACTTCGACACTTCCCCTGCCCTAACCGGCTGCAGTTTCGGAAGCCCCGTCGTCAAGACAGTCCACAAGTTCATAGATCAGTACCGGCTTGTTTTTTCCCTTGACACGGATGTTATCCAGCTCGCGTACAATCACCCTGTCCTTTACGAAGCCGTAGGTAAACTCACTAATAATAACGGTTGTTCCGTACTGCTTGTTGGTTCCTTCAAGGCGGGCTCCCAGATTGACGGGATCTCCCATGAGGGTGTAGTTCATTCGGCCTTCTGAACCGACGTTCCCGACTGTCATGATACCGGAATTTATACCAATCCCGATGTGAATACGCTTTTCCGGTGGCCAGGCAGCGTTCAGTTCTTCCAATGCCTTCTGCTGTTTAAGAGCGCACTGACATGCGAGCAGGGCGTGTTCATCCTGAGGCAGCGGTGCTCCCCAGAAACACATTATCTCGTCTCCGACATACTTATCCAGGGTACCTTTATAATCCAGTATGATGTCAGTCATGACGGTAAAATAGACATTCAGGTGATTCAGCAGCTCCTGGGGGGTCATGCTTTCTGAAAGGGTTGTAAATCCGCGTACATCCGAAAAGAATACCGTAAGCTGTTTATCCACGCCTCCAAGCTCTGGGGGATGATCGATAAGGTGATCGACAACTCCCGGAGAAACATATTTACCAAACATATTCCTGATCATGCGTTTGTCCCGTTCTTCCGTCATGACACGATAGGCAATTATCGAGAGAAAGGTAAGACCAGCGGCAGCGGCAGCGGGACTGTAATCTATGATCAGGTTCTGGGATTCAAAAACTATCGACACTGTCAGAAACAGAGCCAGAAGACCGGCAAGCAGTATCACAAGAGCCCAGAGAGTGGGCATCCGTGAACTGATCAGGGCTATCAGCATGACAGCTACAAAAAGAACGGCATAATTCGCCCAGTCCGGGACATGGTGCAGAAAATTATCCATAAGAATGGTATTCAGGGCATTGGCGTGTATCTCCACTCCGTACATCAGTCCAAAGGGAGTCGGTTTTTCATCATCCGCTATACCCCTGGCAAAGGCCCCTACCATGATGATTTTATTCCCCAGAGCTTTGGTCCGGGGCCATGTTTCAGGGTCCTTTCCCGGTGGATTTGCCGCGTATCCGGCAAAGGATCGTACGGGAAAGGTTTTTCTCCCCTGAGGGTCGGCAAAGGATTTCGGTCCCATGTAATTAATCAGCATATTCCCGTATTCATCGATGGGGATCTTTATCTCTTCAAGAATTCTGCTTACCGCCGGCTTTCGAAGACGCCCTTCATTGTCGTACACCGCATCTTTTATGGTAATCTCATAGGGAACCCAGCTGGAGCTTTCAACATCGAATTTCATTGGTTCGGGTATGCGAATATGTTTACCCAGAACTACCTCCAGGTCATCGCAGTTTTTATTAAAATAATCCAGAGCGAGTGAGAGTGTTATTGCCGGAACAAATGTATCCTGATATTTACGAATAACATGGTAGGAGTCATCAATCGTACCGTCATTATTTGTATCCACCGTGCGAAGCGGTGCATTCGCCCTGATCTCTTCTGAAATTTGCGCGAAACCTTCGGGTGTAATCCCGGGGGGAATGGTATGGGGACGTTCGTTTTTATCCACCCATTCAAGACGTTCAAAACTGGATCCGTCCACAGGCAGGTCCGAACTGATTGCTGCAAGGTCATCAAGCCGATAACTTTCGACAAGGCGAGAGATCTTCGCCACCATCTGTTGACGCCGATACACCTTGTCTGAATCAGTATGAAAATTGGCATGCCCGTAGCCCCGGCTCTTCTCCCCGAAGGGTATCAGTGGCGGTTGCAGTCCGTAGAAGGCCGGAATTTCATGCCAGTCACCTTTAATATTTGTTACTTTCCCCCACCTTTCTATGAGCACATCCTGGCGACTGAAAAAATCTTCATACTCCCGTGAGGATGGAGGAAACTCATCCAATACAGTCTCAAGAAAAACCCTGTCGTTGTCCTCTATTGCCTCAAGGAGCAGTACATCGTCATAGCCTTTTTCGTCCGGTTCAATAAAGAATATATCGAGGAATACCGATCGCTCCCGCTCTTCCTGATTCTGTATACGGGAGAAAGAGTTCAACAGATCAGCCTCACGGTAGCGGGGAAACGGCCATTTTCCAAACTGACTGAGGGAATTAAAATCAATGCCGACTATCAGAATATCATCGGAAATTTTCGAGTCGAACTCTTCTTGAAGGACCCCTTCCTGGATGCTTTCCCGCTGGGTGATGGTTTTAAACCCAAAATGAACATCCAGCATCTGTTCCTCAATATTGCTGAAAATGCTGGTGCTTTCGTTAAGCAGAAGGATGAAACCAAATATGAAGAGACCGATAAGAATACCAAAGTATTTGGTCTCCAGTATCTTACGTCTTCGTTTTATCTCTTTTTTCATCCCTCTGCCCCTTTTTTGCGGGATTTTTTATTTTGAAATATTCAATTCAATTATACGGCTTCGTGCCAGCTTTGTCCAATTGCTCTGAGGGTAAAGCTCAATAAGTGAGTTGTATGCTGACAGTGCTTGTTCAATAGATTTCTGCTCCTGTAAACGTCCGACAGAAAAAAGTGAACGGGGAGCCAGGGAGGATTCGGCATATTCGGCGGATATGCGTTGATAGTTCTCCACGGCTTTTTCGTTATTACCAAGCTCTTCAGCTGCCGCCGCCGCATTGTACAGAGCTACAGGGGCAAGATAACTTTTACTGTACATACCTGCAAGGGAGAGGTATTTATCCAGAGAATCTTCCCATTCCTCGTTGGCAAAATACAAGTCCCCCATCATGAATAAACCCCTCTGATGCGCGTAGGTTCCGCTATACTCATTCTCAATTTCTTCAAACTTGTTCCGGATATCCTGAACGAAACCTTCACGTTCTTCTGTTGTTGCGTTGTTCCATTGAGAATAGAGTTCTTCAAACTCCAGCAGGTTTGCTGCTGCTTTTCTGTTCTTAGCAGAAGAAAGGCCGTTAACTATTCCCAGAACAATCAGAACAACAACAAGAACAGCCAGGATTGTTAGCAAGATCTTTTTACGCTTCTGTATCCATTGGGCAATTCTGGTCCCGAGATTCAGTTTTTCCTGATTTTCCATTTCAGTACTCCTCGTTTTCGTTGGTCAAATTAATATTCAGCTCTTTTATGAGTCTTGATAAATATGTTCGTTGTATACCCAGTTCCCTGGCAGCGTGTTTCTGTACTCCCCTGTTTTTCTTAAGGGTATCCAGAACAAAATGACGTTTAAATAAATTGATTGCTTCTTTGAGGGTCCTGCCCTGATACATGGACGAACTTTCCACGGAGTCCTGCATCAGCATCAGGTCCTCGGCCTGAAGAGTTTCGTTACCCGCCAGTACAACAGCACGTTCAATCACGTTTTGCAGTTCCCGGACGTTTCCCGGCCATTCGTAACGCATGAGTATATCCATGGCTTCCGGGGAAAAACCGCTTATTTTCTTGTTCATCTCTCCACTGTAGAGTTTCAGAAAGTATTCAGCGAGTAAAGGAACATCCTCCTGCCGATCCCTGAGGGGTGGAACTGCTATAGGCAGGACATTCAATCTGTAGTATAAATCCCTTCTGAAATTGTAATCCTCAATTGATTTTGTCAGATTTCTGTTGGTGGCAGCAATAATACGCACGTCTGAGCTCATCGGCTCGGATGACCCGACTCGTTCAAATACTCGGTTCTGAAGAACCCGAAGCAATTTGGCCTGGACATTCAGCGGGACCTCTCCTATCTCATCAAGAAAAATTGTACCGCCATCTGCAAGCTCAAAACGTCCTCTCCTGTCCTGGGCCGCGTCGGTAAAGGCTCCCTTGACATGTCCGAACAGTTCGCTTTCTATGAGACTCTCAGGCAGAGCAGCACAGTTCACACGTATGAACGGGCCTTGTTTTCGGGGCGAATATGTATGAATCTGTTCTGCCACAAGTTCCTTTCCCACACCGCTCTCACCGGTTATCAGAACCGAACTGTCGGTAGCTGCAGCTTTACGTGCTATGGAAAGACAATTCCTTATTGCCTCACTTTTTCCGATAAAGGTGGAATACTGCCGTTCATCTATCTGTCCCCGCAACAGAGAGACCTCGTTCTGAACCTTCTGGAAACTGCGGGCGTTTACTATAGCCAGCGCTGCCTGGTTGGCGAAGACCTCAAGCCATTCAAGGTCCTCCTGCTCAAAGAGGGCTCCATTGGTCTTGTTGATTATTTCTATTACACCCACACACTGTTCTTTTATGCGCATGGGTACCGCCAATATCGATTTTGTAGAATACCCAATCTGCTGGCTTATATCGGCAAAAAATCGACTGTCTGTTTCAACGTCGTTTACTATCAGACTGCGGTTATTCTGGGCCACCCACCCGGCTATGCCCTCACCAATGTTCAGAGAAAACTGCTGCACATCCGGGCCCTTGGATCCAAGGGAAATCTCAAAGTAAAGTTTGTTGTTTTCAGAATTGAGCAGTAATAACGAAGACGCCTCACCAGCGGTGAGGCGTGTCGCCGATTCAAGGATCCGCGTCAGCAATGCTTTTGGATCCGAATAATCGGAGTTTATGAGGGTGTTAATCTCAATTAGTGTTTCGAATTTACCAGCATCAATATTTTGGCTGAGCATACCATAATTTAACTAAGAATCTATGCCTTTGTCTTTCAGAAAATCACCAAGGGTAAAGGTCGATTCTTCCTCTTCATCATGAATGTACTTGGCCATGTCTTTCCGCTGCTGCTTCTTCTTGAGATCCCGGATGGAGAGTCCAAGCCGCTGGGTATTGGTGTTTATCTCTATTACGGCAGCGGTAACCGGTTCTCCTTCCTTGAAGACTGCGCCAAGATCTTCCACTGCTTCCTCTCCGGGGCCAAAACAGTGGGTCCTTGGAATAAGGCCTTCGATATCTCCCTGGACCCGTACAAAGACGCCAAAATCCGTTATACCGCTGACGGTTCCCTCAATTCTGCTTCCTTTGGGGAATGCGGATTTCAATGCCTGCCAGGGATCATCAGAGAGCTGTTTGAGGCCAAGGCGGATTCTCCGGGCCTCCTTGTCCAGCTCAATTATGACAACCTCGAGCTTTTCTCCTTCCTTCAGCATTGCCGAAGGATGACGGATCTTTTTGGTCCAGGATAGATCATCGACATGCAGAAAGCCGTCAATACCTTCTTCGATTTCGAGGAAAGCACCGGCATTGGTAAGCTTTTTGACCTCCAGAGTCATGCGCCTGCCGACCGGATACTGTTCTTCAATTGAGTCCCAGGGATTCGGCAGGACCTGTTTGAGTCCCAGGGATACTCTGCCTGCTTCCAGGTCGTAATCGAGAATCTTTACCTCAACTTCGTCGCCTATGGCAAGCACCTCTTTCGGGTGTTTAATTCTTCTGACCCAAGAAAGCTCGGATACGTGGGCAAGCCCCTCAATACCGTCTTCGAGTTCGATGAAAGCACCAAAATCGGCGAGTTTCGTAACTTTTCCTTTTACAACATCGTCCACATGATATTTGGACTCGAATACTGTCCAGGGGTCGGGGGTAAGATGCTTAAGGGAAAGATTGATCTTCTTCGAATCAGGATCGATCTTTATAACCTTGACTCGTACTTGTTCGTCCTTCGAGACGTAATCTTTTGGGCGCGACGCGTGTCCCCAACTCATATCGTTGATGTGAAGGAGTCCGTCAAACCCGCCAAGATCGATGAAGGCGCCGAAGGAAGTAAAGGATTTAACCCTGCCTTCGACCTCATCACCCTCTTTAATGGTGTTGAAAAACTCTTCTCGTTGACTCTCTATTTCACGTTCCAGCCATGATCGGCGGGACAGTACTATTCTTGCCCTTTTTTCCTTTTGAAAACGTTCAATCAGGAATTTCGACTTTGTCCCGATAAAGGTTTCGGAATCTTCGACCCGTCGAACATCAGTCTGACTCATGGGGTTGAAAGCTGTGATTCCGTAACCGAGATCAACCTCGAAGCCGCCTTTTATAACCTTGGAAAAGGTACCTTCCACAGGTTCCTGCTTCTCCGAGGCTTCTTTGAGGGTCCGCCAGAAAGAGATCATGTCGGCACGCTTTTTCGATACAACTACCTGCCCGCCTTTTCCCTCTTTACTGACAAGTACAACGGAAACGGTGTCTCCGATCGAGGGTTCCTTATCGAACTCTTCGGTGGGGATTTTTCCTTCTGATTTGTATCCTACATCGACAAATACTTGTTCCGGACCAACCTCGATCACCGTACCTTCAACAAGCTGGCCCTCTTCCAGTTCATCGAGGCTCTTGAGGTATTCTTCCTGGAGTTCGGATTGTATCATCTCTCCGTTGTTAGGCTCTCGATCACTCATGCTTCGACTCGGTCTCCTCGATATTTTTACGCGTTATCTCTTGAATTTTCCGTACTACTTTGGCACAAACTTCTTCTATGGTCAAGCCCGAAGTGTCAACATAAAGGGCATCTTCAGCCCTGACAAGACGCCCCCACTCCTTGGAGCGGTCGATTTCATCCCTCTTCCGTATACCCTCGGCAATCTCTTCGAGGCTCAGTCCGCTTACTCCCTGATCAAAGCGCCGTTTTGCCCGTACCTCCGGGCTGGCATCGAGAAAAACTTTCAACTCCGCGTCGGGGAAAACCACGGTAGTTATATCCCTGCCTTCGACGATTATGTCACGTCGACTGGAAATATCCCTCAAGCGCTGGTTTACCCATTCACGGACCCCCCGAAAGGAGGATACCTGGGCCACATGGGCATCAACCTGATCGGTGTGGAGTTCTCTGCTTATGTTTTCTTTCGCCAGATAGATTTCACCGTCATGGTACTCGAAGGGCATTGAAGCTGCAAAGGATTCCACAGCCCTCTGTTTGTTCAGGTTGATGTTTTGTTTCAAGGCGCCATAGGTCACGGCCCGATAAAAATTCCCGGAATTCAGATAATGAAATCCCGTTATTCCGGCAAGCTCGGCAGAAATACTGCTCTTTCCTACTCCCGCCGGTCCGTCTATTGCTATGACCATAAAGCTCCCTCGTGCTTGTATCCCAGTCCCCGCAGATCCTTCTCTCCAAGAATACGATATTCCCCGGGAACCATGCCCTTAACCAGTACCGAGCCGATTCTTACGCGATGCAGCTTTTTGACCCGTATTTTGTTGTGATGGAAGAGACGTCGAATTTCGCGATTCTTGCCCTCTTTGAGAATAAGATAAGCCGCCTTCTCTCCCACAAGTCTGTATGAGCTTATGGAAAGCTCTTCGTCATCAATTGTTATACCCCGGACAAAGCTGTCGAGAAGTTCTTTGCTGATCGTCCTTGAGACCTCCACCAGGTACTCTTTCTCGATCCCGACGTCAGGGCTCGTTATAAAACGACTGAACTCCCCGTCATTGGTCAAAAACATTAATCCCGAAGAAAGGTAATCAAGCCTGCCGACGTGAAAAAGCCGGAAGGGGAATTTCCCCTTAATGATATCCGCTACAGTCGTCCGTCCCTCAGGATCATTCAGGGAAGAGACCACGAATTTCGGCTTATATAGTGCTACATAAACAAATCTGCGGTCAGGATAAATTCTCTTATGGTCAACCTGTACCGAATCGTTCATGGAAACCTTCTCTCCCATGCGCGTTACTACCCGGCCGTTGACTCTTACCCGTCCCTGACGAATAAGCTCCTCGGAACCCCTTCGTGATGCGACACCCGAGCGTGCAAGAAAAACCTGCAGACGGATTTCGTTGTCCCTGTTATCTGCCATCCAGTTCAAACCTGTCCTGATTTAATTCATCGAGCTTAGGAAGATCGGCGATACTTCGCAGACGGAATACCTTAAGAAACTCCTTGGTAGTTCCGTACTGCACAGGCCTGCCTGGGGCCTCTTTTTTGCCTACTTCTTTAATAAGGTTTCTGCCTAACAGCAGTTTGATCATGCCGTCGGCACTTACCCCTCTGATACCCTCTATCTCCCCCCTGGTGATGGGCTGTGAATAGGCTATAATCGAGAGGGTCTCCATGGCCGCCCTGGAAAGTTTCGCATCGTTTTTCTTTCCATAACGTTCCTTGAGATCATCCCAGAGCTCCTCCTTGGGACTCAACAGGAATCCCCCGCCGATTTCCCGCAAATCCAGACCATGCCCCTTTTCGGCATAGTGCTCTTCCAGGAACTTCAGGGCACCCTCCACAATATCTTTATCCAGACGGCTTATCTTGGCAATGCTTTTTACGTCTATTGGTTCGGATTCAAGAAATAATATGGCTTCGATTATTGCTGCTTCACGTTCCAGGGTCATCTCCTCCCTGCTCCTCATAAATGTTTTCCGGCCCGTCGGAATATCCGTCATCCTTGTCGGCATCCGGGTGGCGGTACATACGTATATCCCCGAACATCCGGTTCTGATAGATGGATATGCGCTTCAGTTTAACCAGCTCAAGAACTGCGAGAAAGGCGCAGATTATCTCCATGATGGAGTTTTCCTTTATCACCAGATCGGTAAACAGGCAGTATTCCCGTTCCTCCAGAAGCTCGTTCACCAGGCTGATCTTTTCGTTTATGGAAACCTCTTCGTAGAGATTGAGAATACGTTCCGAAGAGATGTTTGAAATAAGGGATGAAAAGGTCTTCAGAAGCTCCCAGACATCTATTTTATCCCACAAATCGTCCTTGTCGTCAAAGGGGAGCACCCGCTGCTTTTTCTTCCGCTCGATAGCCCATTCACTTTCGCTCTCTTTGTCCATCATCAGTTCGGAAATCTTCTTGTATTTCTGGTACTCAATCAGACGTTCAACAAGCTCCTGCCTGGGGTCTTCAAGCTCATCGTCAAAATCGACCTCCACCGGAAGCAGCATACGTGATTTAATATACAGCAGGCTTGCCGCCATAACGTAGAACTCGGTTATGTTGTCAAGATTGACCGCCTCGGCGATATTCAGATACTCCAGATACTGTTCGGTTATCTGCGCAATGGGGATGTCGTATATATTGATTTCCGATTTTTTTATCAGAAAAAGCAGAAGGTCCAGAGGGCCCTCAAACTGATTCAGCTTGAAACGGTAATTATCGTTACTGCTTTCGTTGGTTACCGTACTTGCTTCCATACCCTTCCGCGCGATCCTCCCACGACAAGGTAGTACTATAGTGGTTCAGGGAAATGTAGTAAATACCCTGATCTTCGAGTTTCGCAGCATACTCTCCATAATAGATGCCGGTCGCCGGCTCCCGCACCAGGGGATCAAGTTCCAGCAGAGGGACAAGGACGAATTTGCGTTCCCTCATTCTGGGATGGGGAATTTCAAGCTCAGGCCCATAAATCCGCAAGTCCCCATACAGAAGTATATCAATATCCAGGGTTCTTGGTCCCTTTGGTCGATCAGGATCCCTCCGGCGCCCAGACTTTTCTTCCAGGATCTGTACGATCCGGAGAACCTCCAAGGCTTCTTTGTCCGTAACTCCGGAGAATACAGCGTTAAGAAAATCCGGCTGCTTTACATCATCCCGTGGTCGGGTCCTGTAAAAGGATGATACCCTGGGATCATCAAACATTGTGCTTAACTCGTCGACAGCCCTCCGAAGGATACCTGCGGAATCACCTGTATTCGAACCCAGGCCAAGATAGGCACGAAGCTTCCGCCCACTCCCAGGGTGTTCTGTCAAAAGAGCTCCGACTTCGGGTCTTCAGCCGCCTGGGCGGATGATGAAGAAGCGGGTTTCGCAGTCTCTGCTTTCTTTTTTTCCTTGTCCTCTTTTTCTCCTGCCAAGGTGGGAAAAAGGAGGATTCTGAGCTTCTTTTCAATCTCTTCGGCTATGTCGGGGTTATTCTCCAGGAAGAGTTTAGCATTCTCCCTGCCCTGGCCTATCCGCTCTTCGCCGAAGGAGTACCAGCTTCCGCTCTTTTCTATGATTTCGAATTTCAGGGCAGCATCCAGCAGGCTACCGGAGGAGGAGATACCCTTTCCGAACATGATTTCCAGTTCCACCTTGCGAAAAGGAGGGGCCACCTTGTTTTTTACCACCTTTACGCGCACCCGGTTTCCTATGGCGTCATCAGTACCCTTGGCGATGGTTTCGATTTTTCTCACCTCCACCCGCACGGAGGAGTAGAACTTCAGGGCCTTTCCTCCCGTAGTGGTCTCGGGGTTTCCAAACATAACACCGATCTTCATGCGAATCTGGTTAATAAAGATCAGACAGGAGTGGGATTTGGCGATAGTGGCGGTAAGCTTGCGCAGGGCCTGGCTCATGAGCCTTGCCTGAAGACCCATGTGTGAGTCTCCCATATCCCCCTCTATCTCCGCCTGGGGAGTAAGAGCTGCCACGGAGTCTACAACGATAATATCCACTGCACCGGAGCGAACCAGGGATTCTGCAATCTCCAGAGCCTGTTCACCCGTATCCGGCTGGGATACCCATAATTCATCAATGTTTACCCCAAGATTCCGGGCATAGCCGGGATCCAGGGCGTGTTCAGCGTCGATAAACGCGGCAATTCCACCTTTTTTCTGGGCCTCCGCTATTGCATGAAGCGCCAGGGTGGTTTTTCCCGAAGACTCGGGGCCGTAAATCTCGATTACCCTGCCTTTTGGATACCCCCCAACCCCCAGGGCCGCGTCCAGCAGAATGGACCCGGACGGTATGGATTCAATATGGAGGTCCTGACGTTCCTTCCCCAGCTGCATCAGTGACCCTTTTCCAAACTGCTTTTCTATCTGAAGCCTGGCGGCTTCCAGTGCCTTCTGCTTTTCTTCGCTATTTGTCGGGGCGGGTCGTGTTTCGGGCATGCTTTTTTTTGCCATTGCTGTCCTCCTGATATGCACTTACAAAAGAAGAACCGGGGAAAGTCTCTTTTGATTTCAAGTAGATACTATAGCCGCGCCAGATTGCAGTCAAGCAGCCATTTTCGTGCCCGGCATTACACCTTTTCGTAACTGAAAGCTTCAAACTTGGTGTATTTGGGAATGAAGGCCACCTTAATGGTTCCAACGGGGCCGTTTCTCTGCTTGGCGACAATAAGTTCAGTTTCCACGTTGTTTGCATCCTGGGTCCCTTCCTTCTCGCCCCGGTCACGATGAAGAAAGATAACCACGTCGGCATCCTGTTCAATGGACCCCGATTCCCGGAGATCCGCCAGGCTTGGGGCCTTTCCTTCCGACTGGCGCCCCACCTGGGAGAGACAGATAATCGGAATATCAAGTTCTCTTGCCAGGGATTTCAGGGAACGGGAGGTTTCCGCAACCTGCTCGTGACGCGGAACGTTGTATTTGTTTTCCGGTTCGACCAGACCGATATAGTCAACAAAAATCGCCTCTACCTTTTCCTGCTGACGCATCCTCCGGGCCTGGGCCCGGAGGTCCAGGAGCTTGATATTCGGTGAATCGTCAATAAACAGGGGTGCTTCGTAGATACGCCCTGCGGCCTCTGTCAACTTATGAAAGTCCGAGGGCTTCAGCATTCCGGTCCTCAAGATGTCCGAAGCTATTCGGGCTTCAGCGGCCACAAGGCGCTGCATCAGGGCCATATCGGACATCTCAAGGGTAAAAAATCCGACTGGCCGCTTATAGCGGATGGCCATATTGGATGCCATTGTCAGAGCAAAGGCCGTTTTACCCACCGACGGACGGGCACCGATTACAATGAACTCCGATTTCTGAAATCCCGAGGTCATCTTGTCCAGATCCGCAAAGCCCGACGGAATCCCCGTAAAGCTGTCCTTGGTATGATACAGCTTCTCGATAGCTTCGATGGTCCTGGCAATTACCTCTCCTGCTGTTTTATAGTGACCCGTGGGGTTCTCTTCGGCAATGTCGAAAATCCGCCGCTCCGCCTCTTCTATAATCTGACGGGTCTGGATTGTGTCGTTCTGGGCGTCAGAGATCATTTCATGGGCAACATTGAGCAGGTTGCGACGAAGGCTCAAGGATCGGACTATGCCAGTGTAATACGCTACGTTGGCACTGGAGGGGGTGGCCTCGGTGAGACCTGATACATAACCAAGTCCGCCTGCCGATTCCAGATCGCCCTGGTTGCGAAGTTCATCCGTTACGGTAATAAGATCCATGGTTTCTCCCTTGTTAAAAAGGGAAACCATGGCATCAAAAATCTTGCGATGAGCGGTTTTGAAAAAGTCTCTGCTGCGCAGCTGTTCCAGAACCGTTGCGAAGGTATCGGGATTTAAAAAGACCGCCCCGAGGACGGCCTTTTCGGCCTCCACGTTATGAGGCGGTACTGAATCTTTAAGGCGTTCAGGCATTTCCGGCCTACTCTTCCTCGCCGATTTCTTCCTTTACACTCTCTTCAGTTATTTCACTTTCATCAGCTGCGCTTTCTTCTTCGAAAGCTTCTTCAGAGGATTCCTCTTTTACAGGGGCTTCCTTTTCCGTCTTGACAGAGCCTTTGGGTTCGGAGGCACCGGTTTTTTCGTCTACGACCAGAAACTGAAGTTCTGCCAGGTTGCTCTCATAGAGCTTTACCCGGGCCTTGTGCTTACCAATCATTTTAACGGTATGTTCAACAAGGTCGATCTTTTTACGTTCAACGTGGATGCCTTCCTTTGCCAGGGCATCGGATACTGTGGCATTTGTAACGGAACCAAAGAGTTTCCCCGTATCGCCGGCGGGCATCGGGATCGTAAGCTCCAGAGTTTCAATCCTCTCCTTGAGACCCATGGCGGCGTTCCGCTTTTCTTCCTTCCGTTTTTCTATCGCCTCACGGCGCTGTTCGAACATTGCTGCGTTTCCTTTGGTAAAGGGAACGGCCAGCCCCTGGGGAATAAGATAATTCCGGGCATATCCGGGCTTTACGACGCGAACATCCCCTTCTTCCCCGAGGTTATATACATCTTCTTTGAGAATAATCTTCATACTGCTTCTTCTCCTTTCGACTTTCCAGAGCCTATTTCTTCACAAAGGGAAGATAGGCAAGCACGCGGGCCTTTTTAATCTCCAGAGAAAGAGCGCGCTGATGCTTGGCACAGGTACCGGTAATTCTCCGAGGAAGAATTTTTCCCCGCTCTGTCACAAACCGCCGCAGGGCGTCGGGATTTTTGTAATCCGGCAGCGTATTCTGGGTACAGAATTTGCAGACCTTCCGCCGGAAAAAAGGCTTTCCTCCGCCCCGGCGAAACCCGCGGCCTCCGTCACGGCCTTCATCGCGGCCATCATTCTGCCGACCGTCGTCTTCTCGTTCTCTATCCTGAGTATCTTCAGAACTCATATCGTAATTCTCCTTGATCTTCTGCTGTTGTTCCGGTTTTTCGACTAAAAGGGAATATCGTCTTCAAAACCGTCATCCCCGCCACCGGGGGTGTATCGTTCTACCTGGTCATTCCCATAGGATTGGGAGGATCCACGGGTTTCCCCCCCCTTCGGACCACCGAGAAGCTGAACATTGTTGGCAACCACCTCAACCTTGCTTCTCGGCTGACCATCCTGCTCCCATCGATTCTGCCGCAGTTCTCCTTCCACGGCAATCTCCTTGCCTTTTACCAGGTATTGCGACAGGTTCTCCGCGGTTTTTCCGAACACGGTAATATCGAAGAAATTTGCCTCCTCCGTCCACTGATCACCGGACCTCTTTCTGCGGTTTACAGCTATGGAAAGACGGGCAACGGCCATACCGGAATTGGTGTACTTCAATTCCGAATCCCGGGTGAGCCGACCTATCAGTATTACATGATTCAAATTCGCCATGGAAGCCCTCCTCAGATTTTAGGTTTCTTTTCTGACAAAGAGGAACTTCAGAACGTCCTGGACGAGTTTGAGCTCCTTGTCGATATCGGCAACCTTCTCGGGCTCTGCGGAAATCTCCAGATAGCGGTAGTGGCCGCGTTCGATTTTTTTAATGGGATAAGCAAGATCGCGAACGCCCATATCCTCATCCTTGGACGAGGTGAACCCGTATTTTTCCATCAGCTTTTTCAGGGTATCGTAGCCGTTCTTGTAAGCGTCATCTTCCGGACGGAAAATGACCGTAAGTTCGTACTCTCTCAAATTGTCCCTCCTCATGGACTAATAATTCGATCCGGAGTAGTATTTTCTCCGGATAAAGAGGTCGGGGCAGACTATCACAAGACAATATAACTGTCAAGTCAACTCCTTACTCAGACGATATTTGTACAGACAGGAGGCGCCATGGGACAGACAATTCACTTTGAAGAGGATTTATATTTCCTGAATGAACTTCTGAACACCCTCGAAAGCGGTATTGCACTGAATCTTGACCGTCTCTTCTTCTTCGATAAGATTATAGAGGATATTTTCTTTATAGACACCACCATCGGACGTTTATATTCAGCCCTGGGCGAAAGTTACCGTATCGTCCAGGTCGAAAACCTTTCCCAGGGTATTATTACGCTCAAACAGCGTTTTACGGACTTCCTGTCGCGTATTATTTCCAGCTCCACCGGCATGGGAGAAGCTTTTTCTCCCTTTGTAGAGAAATTCAGCGATATGCACGATTCCCACCGAAGAGACGTGGAGGAACTGCAGCAATCCCTCCTCTCCTCTGACACGCAGTCGACACCCCGGGAGGTTATTTCCCAGGAAGAGTATCAGTTCCTCTTTCCCTCCGATGACGAAAAGGAATGATACCCGGATGCCTCTGAGAATAGAAAAACTGGTCTACGGCGGAGATGGTCTTGCACGGGACGCCGGTCTCGTATGGTTTGTCCCCTTCAGCGCCCCGGGCGACCTGGTCGAGATTGAAGAGACCGCGTTGAAATCATCCTATCACAGGGGAAAAATACGCAGAATTCTGGAAGAATCGCCCCTCAGAACCGAAGCTCTCTGTCCCTGGTTCGGCAGCTGCGGCGGGTGTCAGTGGCAGCATATTCAGTATCCGGCTCAGCTTTCCGCAAAAAAGGATATCCTGGTTTCCATGGCGACCAGGGATCTTGTGAATCCCCCTGAAGAGGTGGAAATCTTCCATTCCCCGGCGGAATGGGAGTACCGCTGCCGCATAAGCCTGCATCGCAGAGAAAAAGAAATCGGATATTTCGCCGCCGGCAGCAGGGACCTGGTCCCCATACAGGACTGTCCGATTGCCGAAAGTCCCCTCCGCAGCTGGCTGCAGGAGCTACCCCTCAGTTTCCGCGAGATCGAGAACCTGCCGGAACGTTTCGAGCTGCGGAGTGAAGAGGGTACTGTGCGTATTGTCGATACCGGAAAGAACGAGGCATTTCAGCAGGTGAACAGCCTGGGCAACAGCCTGTTGAAGGATAAACTGCGGAGCCATATTCTCGGGTATTACCCGGAACCCCGGATTTTTGACCTCTTCTGCGGTAACGGAAACCTCTCGCTGCCGCTTTCCGACGCCGCCGAATCCATCAGCGCGTGGGACGTATCCGCCGAGGCGATTGAAGCCGCCCGGAAAGCGGGGGGCAATGACAGTCGCCTGCACTACTCCCGGAGAAAGGTGTCCGCTGTTTACGGAGCCCTCAGAAAAGAGGCCGATAAAACTGATGTTCTGATCCTTGATCCACCTCGGAAAGGGGTAAAAAACGAGGCTCCCTTTTTAGCGAAGCTGCGAATTCCCCTGGTGGCTTATGTTTCCTGTAACCCTGCAAGCCTTATGCGGGATCTGAAGGTCTTTGAAAAGGCGGGCTACAGGCTTGAACACCTGGAAGCCTTCGACATGTTCCCCCAGACCTATCACCTTGAGAGTCTCGCCCTGCTCTCCCTGAGATAGTTTTTTCAGTCATCCCTTTCATCCAGGAACACCGTTTCCTCCGGACGGGCTATGACCGCCGGGGCCTCTTTGCCGAGAATTTCAGTGATTTTTGATGAGTGCCGACCGATAAGCTTATCCAGTTCAGCGGATGAAAAATTGGAAATGATTTTTGCAATGTCGTTTATCTGTACAACAGCACCGGCGGGAAAACTGCCTTCAACGGCAGTCAGTCCTTTAGGCAGCAGACTTTTATGTTCCCGCAGAGCCCTTGCCGCACCTTCGTCGATTCGGAGGTATCCTTCCGGCCAGCTGTAGAGTATCCAGCGTTTGCGGTTCTTTATTCTGGGCCGGGCAAGAAAGAGGGTTCCTATTTCTTCTCCGGAGATAATTCTTTCCAGGACCTTCTCCGTGTTCCCATGGGCCAGCACAACCCTGCAGCCTGCCCGGCGGGCAATCTTGACGGCATCCAGTTTTGTGCGCATCCCCCCGGTGGAATGGGCGCTGCCTGCACTGCCGGCGGCGGCAAGAATCTCGGGGGTAAGTTCCTCAACTATACTCAAGGGCTTCGCATCGCTGGTGCTTCGCGGGTCGGCATCATACAGGGCATCGATGTCCGTCATGAGGATGAGAAGATCCGCATCGATCTTGCTGGCGACAAGAGCGCTCAGGCGGTCGTTTTCGCCAAAGGCATTCCCGATTTCGCTGGTAGAGACACTGTCGTTTTCATTTACGATAGGGAGCACCCGCAGAGAAAAGAGGGTTTCCAGGGAATCCCGCAGGGTAAGGTAGCTTTTTCTGTTGTTCAGAACTTCCGGCGTCAAGAGCAGCTGGGCAATATTGACCTCAAGCTTGCCGAATACCGAACGGTAGGCCTGCATCAGCAGCGGCTGTCCGATGGCCGCGCAGGCCTGTCGCATGTTTATTTTGCTTACCCTGCCGCTTAAGCCGAGCTCCTTCGCCCCCATACCTACGGCCCCGGAGGTCACAACTACAACCTGAAGTCCCCTCGCCCGCAGAACACAGATATCCTCGGCGACTTTTCTGAGAAAATCTTCCCGCACGCCGTCGGGCGATGATAGGAGGTTGGTCCCGATCTTGACGACTACCCGTTTACAGTAAGAAAAATCGCGCATCAGCTGATATCCAGCTTGCGGTGGGTAAAGTGCTTTTTTCCCGAGGCATAGTCCGCGACGATCTGTCCCTTTCCGATCAGCTTGTACTTGTATGTAAGCAATCCTTCAAGACCAACAGGGCCCCGGGCGTGGAGTTTTCCGGTGCTGATTCCGACTTCGGCACCGAAACCGTAGCGAAACCCGTCAGAAAACCTGGTGCTGCAGTTTGCGAATACATTGGCCGAATCAACCCGGGAGCTGAAGTAATCCCATGCCGCCTCGTCGGTGGCGACAATCGCGTCGGTATGCCCGGAACCGTAACGGTTGATATGTTCCACAGCCGCTTCCAGTCCCTCAACCGCCTTTATCGACACAATCAGGTCCAGGTACTCGGTACTCCAGTCTTCTTCCACGGCTTCTTCAAGTTCAGGTATCAGTTCCCTGCAGACAGGACAGGCTTTTATTCTGACTCCTGCCTCTTCCAGGGCCGCAAGCAGTACAGGCAGAATGATTTTTACAACAGCTTTATCAATCAGAATGGTTTCCGTGGCATTGCAAACCGCCACATACTGGGCCTTCCCGTCCACAGCTATCCGAACCGCAGTTCCGAGATCGGCTGAGGTGTGAATGTAGGTATGACAGATACCGTCGGCATGCCCCATAACGGGAATACGGCTGTTATCCATTATATAACGGACAAACTCGTTGGATCCCCGGGGAACGAGAAGATCTATCTCGCTATCCATGGAGAGCATCTGGGCAACCTCCTCCCGGGACTCGATATTGTAAATCCAGGCTTCAGGCAGCCCTTCCCTCAAAGCCCCTTCAGCAATACAGGAGGCAAGGACACGATTGGTTTCCAGGGCTTCCCGTCCGCCTTTCAGAAGCACAGAGTTTCCGCTCTTGAGACAGAGGGTCGATATCTGGACCAGGGCGTCAGGACGGGATTCAAAAATCATGCCGATAACGCCAATGGGGCAACTTACTCGATACAATTCCAGCCCTTCATCAAGTTCGGTGGCGAGTTGAATCCTGCCGACCGGATCATCCAGGGCAATAAGAGCTTCGATTCCTTTTATTACCCCAGCCAGCTTGTTTTCGTCAAAGACCAGGCGTTTGAGAAGAGGATGCGCGACTCCCTCACTTTTTGCCTGGGCGATGTCCCTGTTGTTGGCATCAAAGATGGCTTTTTCGTTTTCCCTCAGAACCGTAATAATTGATTCAAGAGCCCGGTTTTTCTGTTCGCTCCGTAAAACAGCCATTTCAACAGCTGCATTCCGTGCTCGTTGTGCGGCTTCGTGCATATTTTGATTGTTCATAGCAGATACCTGTCAGATTGATTTCGGGATACCCTGTCTGTCTAGGCGTACCCTATTATTTGATTCTTGTCTATAGGTATCTCACGGTCGACGGGAAGATCGAGGGAAATAAAGGTTTCGGTGGACTGGATTTCCGGCATCTCCTGCAGCCGGTCGGTCAGGAAATTATGCAGCCCACGAGTGTTCTTTGCAACAACCTTGATAAAAAAGTTGTAGGCTCCGGTGGTGGAATGGACCTCGATTATCTCGTCAAAATCCTTGAGTTTTTGTACAACAATGTTGTAATCCCGTGCGTTATGCAGGTTTATTCCCACAAAGGCACAGACCTCGAATCCCAGCATCTGCATGTCGACAATTATTCGGGATCCTTTGATTATGCCCAGTTCCTTTAACTTGTTGTAACGCACATGGACTGTTCCTCCAGATACCGAAAGGTCCCGGGCTATTTCCTGAAACGGACGACGAGCGTCCTGCTGCAGAATGCGAATAATATTCAGGTCCAGTTCATCAAGTTCGTGGCCCGCCGCCATGCGCCCTCCTCTTAATGAAGTTTCGGCCTCAGATTAGGTAAATATTATAATTTTTTCAAGTAAGAAGGAAGAATTTTTTTAATCATACAAGTATTTCATAAATTATTTGTAATATACTCACCTTTGATTAATAGCGCCCTGTAGCGATAGTATCCTGCTTGTTCAAAATCAGCTGAAGGTTCTCCCGGTTATAGATACTATGACTGGATATACAGACGAAGAGACCTCCGGAGAGGAAATCAATCCCGAGGATTATCTGGAAAACTTTAGTCTTCCTGGTTTATACCCGTATCAGCGGGCCATAATCGATGAGATCTGTGTCGCCTGCGGCTGCCGACCTGTGAATACAGGCAAGGATGCCCCGGCCCGGGGGCTGATACTGTTACCCACCGGAGCAGGAAAGAGTATCTGTTACATGCTTCCCTCCCTGATCATCCCGGGCTACAGCCTGATTATTTACCCCCTGAACGCCCTTATCAGTGATCAGCTGAAACGCTTTTCCAAGGCTGGAATCAGCGCCCGCTCCCTGGCGGGGGGCATTAAAAAAGCGGCAAAGATTTCCTCCATCGCAGAGGCTGCCAGCGGCAAAGTGCGTGTTCTGCTGGCGAATCCCGAAAGCCTGCTGGATACGGAAATCCAGACAGCCCTTGCAGAAAACCCTCCCCTTCATGCGGTTTTTGACGAGGCCCACACCAGCGCCGAATGGGGATACAGCTTTCGCCCCGCCTACCTGAGAGTCTGCAGTTTTATCCGGAACCTTGCCCCGGCCAGGATCAGTGCCTTTACCGCCACGGCCTCCCCCGAACTGCTGCCGCAGATGGCGGAGTTGATTTTCGGAGATCAGGGATACAGTCTCCATTCCAGGTCCCCTGCAAAGGATAACATAGCCTTCGGTGCTGTTCCCTCGATCTGTCGTGAAGCGGATATCCTTCGCCTTGTTGAAAACTGCCTGACCCCGCCCATGATTATCTTCTGCCGGCGACGCAGGGATGCAGAGAATACAGCCCGGCTGCTGGCATGCCGACTTAACGATGAGGGCAACGAAAAAGTCCGCTTTTATCATGCCGGTCTCTCGAACGAGGAGAAACAACAGGTGGAGAGATGGTTCATGAAGGGGGGCAATCTTATTCTCTGTGCAACATGTGCCTTCGGACTTGGGGTAGACTGCCCCGGAGTCCGGAGTGTCGTTCACCTTGCTCCGCCCCCGTCGGTGGAGGCCTATGTCCAGGAATCCGGCAGGGCAGGACGGGACGGCAAACCCTGCCGGGCCCTGATGCTCTTCGGTCCGGAAGATCTTGCAGACGAGGGAGAACTCCTGCGGAACAGACGTTACAGGGACCTTGTTTCCGCCTTTCTTTCAAACAAGCGTTGCAGACGAAAGTCCCTGATGGACCTTTTTTCGACTGACGACAGTCATCCAGCCTGCGGCATCTGCGATGTATGTACCGGTTCTGAACAGCTTACGCCCCATGGTTTTCAGGAGATCACCGGACTTGTAAAGGAATTCCCGTTTATGTTCCGTTCCGGGGATGTATCTGATTTACTCAAAGGTTACAGGTCGGTAAATCCGGGAGGAGCAGGCCGAAAGAGCCGATTCGTCGGCACCCTCAGGGACTGGGATTACAACTGGTGTCAGGAAGCAGTTCAATGCCTTGTATCCTGCGGTACCCTGCGGCGCAAACGCTTTTCCGGGCGCTTAACGACGGGAAGCGCGAAACGCCTCTACGGGGAGAAAACCCGTCATAGTTGAGCCTGCAGCATTTTCTCTGGTACTATATCCGCCAATGGAAGCAATTATCATGGGATCCGGAACATCCCACGGAGTTCCCGTAGTCGGCTGTTCCTGCAGGGTGTGCCGATCCGAGGACCCGCGGGACAAGCGCAGCAGGGCTTCTCTCCTTGTCAGGAGCAGGGATATCAACCTGCTTATCGATACCAGCACTGAGTTCCGCATACAGGCCATACGAGAGGGAATCAGCAGTCTGGATGCTGTTTTTTATACCCATTCCCACGCTGACCATCTGCATGGACTGGACGATATCCGGCCTCTGACAAAAGATCGGCCCATGCCGGTATATGCTGGAGAATCGACACAGAAGGACATTCGAAAACGCTTTGATTATATCTTCAGCATCCGTCCGGGGCAGAAGGGCGGCGGAAGGCCGAAAATCGAGCTCCGCCCTCTGGTTCCGGAGGGGGTCACAATCAAGGGGATCAGGATCGTACCGATACCGATTTTTCACGGTGAGTTGCCGATCCTTGGTTTCCGGATCGGGGAGCTTGCCTATATTACCGACTGCTCACGAATACCCGAGGACTCATATCCTCTTTTACGAGGAATCAAAAAACTGATTATCGGGGCCCTTCGTAAACGTCCCCACCCGACCCATTTCTCAATCGACGAGGCCGTGGCGGAGGCTGAAAGAATCGGCCCGGAAAATACATGGCTGACCCACCTCTGTCATGATCACAGTCATGCAGAACTTCTTGAAATACTTCCCAAAAAAATAGAGCCCGCCTGGGACGGACTCTCTATTTCGTTTTAGCTTGTTGTGCGGTTCAGTAAGGAAATCCACGGCTAACCGCCCCGCACCGGATACGGGCCCAGGGCGACGCCTGCCGATTACGCTTTTACGACCTTACCGGAACGCAGGCAGCTGGTGCACACCCGCAGGGTTTTCTTACCTGTTCCGACAAGGGCCTTTACCTTGACGATATTCGGCTTCCATACGCGGCGGGTTTTGTTGTGCGCATGGCTCACGTTGTTGCCCGCAACAGTTCCTTTTCCGCAGATATCACATCTTCGGGCCATTGTCTCCACCTCAGTTTAGTTAAAAATAATGCAATGCAATCTATCAGATAGCCAATAATTTGTAAAGTACTCAACTGCAGCCGGTTGTTCCTCCGCAGGTTTCACACTTCAGGCAGGTTCCGTTCCTCACCAGGGTAAAATGCCCGCAGGATGGACAGGGGTCTCCCTCGTAGCCGCGAAAACGTGCCTCCCGGGCGAATCTGCCGGCCTGATACTCGACTTCCGCTGCTCCGTTTCCGCCGTTATTAGTGCTTTGAGTACTGGTGGTCTCGGTGGAATCGAGGTCTGCAGGTTTTACCTGGGCCAGATCCGTCCGGTGCAGGTAGGTTAAAGCAAGATCCCTGAATATGAAGTCCAGGACCGAGGTGGCCATTTTGATATTGTCATGCCCCTGTACAATACCGTTGGGTTCGAAGCGGGCGAAGGTAAAGGCATCGACATACTCCTTCAGAGGAACGCCGTACTGAAGCCCCAGAGATACAGCTATGGCAAAACTGTTCAGCAGGGACCGGAATGCTGCTCCTTCCTTGTGCATATCGAGGAAAATCTCTCCAAGACTTCCGTCGCTGTAATTTCCGGTTCGCAGGAACAGACTGTGTCCGCCTATCTTGGCCTTCTGGGTGTAGCCGTCCCTTCGGTTGGGAAGCAGTTTCCGCCCTCTGACGGGCTGACTGCCAATCGGCATCCCGATGTTCCGGGATTTCTCAGGTCCCGTCTCGCGGCTGATTCTCAGGATTGCATCCGCAACCTTGTCGGCACCGGGGCTCAAGGAGGAGAGAGGCTGACTCAGTTTTGATCCGTCCCGGTACAGGGCAATGGATTTCAGCATCCGTTTCCAGGCCATAAAATGGGCTCCCTTCACATCCTCGATGCTGGCTCCGGCGGGCATGTTGATGGTCTTTGATATGGCCCCGGAAACAAATGGCTGAACAGCCGCCATCATCTCTATATGCGCCTGCCAGGAAATGCTCCGTTGGCCCCTGCGTCCTCCCGGTGAAGCGGTATCGAAAACGGGAAGATCTTCCTCCCGGAGATGGGGAGCCCCTTCGAGGGTCATGGTACCGCAGGCGTAATCCTCGGCTGTCTCTATTTCTTCCCTGGAGAATCCGAGATGAGCCAGCAGATCGAATCCCGGCAGATTGTAGGTGGCGGCAGGGACGTTCAGGACATTACGGTAAAAATCATCTCCCAGCACATAGGGCTGAAAACAGCCCCCCAGGGAGACCGAGGATTTCAGCGCGGCATCTATTTTATCCAGTTCCTCCGGGCCGAACCCCTTGTCCGCCAGACTGTCCCTGTTAATTACAGGTGCCCCTTCCAGGGTTCCATGGCCCAGGCAGTAATCGATTATCTCCTCCCGTTGGGTATCGTCGTAGTCCAGGGCAGCCAGGGCCGGGAGTATTGACTGGTTGATTATCTTGAAGTAGCCCCCCCCGGCGAGTTTCTTGAACTTGACCAGGGCAAAGTCCGGTTCGATTCCGGTTGTGTCGCAGTCCATGAGAAGTCCGATAGTACCCGTTGGTGCAATAGCGGAAACCTGGGCGTTCCGGTATCCGTGGACCTCTCCGAGTTCAAGGGCCCGGTTCCAGGCGGAGACAGCTGCTTCCCGTAGATAGGTGGGACATTTTTCCCCGTCAATGCCGTCGGGGAAAACGGAAAGTCCCTCGTACTCCTCCTCTTTACTGTTGAGGGCCGCCCGTCGGTGATTACGTACAACCTTGAGCATGGAATCCCGGTTATCCTCGAACCGCGGAAAAGGTCCCGCCTGGGCGGCAATCTCGGCGGAAAAAGCGTAGGCCTCGCCGGAGATAATCGCGGAAATGGCTCCGGCAATTGAACGTCCCTCTTCGCTGTCGTAGGCTCTTCCCATTACCATAAGAAGCGTCCCGAGATTGGCGAAGCCCAGCCCCAGGGTTCGGTACTCGTAGCTCAGGCGGGCCACCTTCTCCGAGGGAAACTGTGCCATGTAGACGGAAATCTCGAGAATCAGGGTCCAGAGCCGTACGGCGTGCCTGAACTCATCTACCTTGAACGTACCAAAATCGGGGTCATAAAATCGCATGAGGTTTAAGGATGCAAGGTTGCAGGCGGTATTATCCAGGAACATGTACTCGCTGCAGGGATTGGAACCCCGAATCTCTCCCCCTGCGGGACAAGTATGCCATTCGTTTATGGTGGAATGAAACTGCAGTCCCGGATCGGCGCATTTCCATGCAGCCCGGGCAATCTGATCCCAGAGCTCCCGGGCACGAACGCTTTTTAGCTCTTGTCCGTCGGTTCGGGCCGTCAGGGGATAATCCCGGTCCTGGAGAACCGCTTCCATGAATTCCTGGGTAATTCGTACGGAATTATTGGACGCCTGTCCGCTTACGGTAGTATAGGCCTCACCCTGCCAGTCGGTATCGAAGATCTCAAAATCCGGAAGTTCCCCCTCTTCGTCGGCCATTCTGACCAGAGGATATATAAATGGCTGGGGAATCTCATCTTCCAGGGCTGCCTTTATGGCTGTTTTCAGCGCCGGATTTCGATCCGGATCGGTCCGGTGGGAATCCTCTCCCTTGAAGTCCCGGACTGCAGTCAAAAGGGCCGCGGCGTGGACGGAAATCTTTCTGCTTCCTGCGGTCATGCAGGCAACCTTGTACTCCTCTTTCATTTTCCAGTCTATGAACTTTTCAATATCCGGATGGTCCGCATCGAGAATGACCATTTTCGCCGCCCTGCGGGTTGTTCCCCCGCTCTTTATGGCCGAGGCCGAGCGGTCGGCAATTTTCAGAAAGGAGAGCAGCCCCGAGGATACTCCCCCGCCGCTCAAAGCTTCTCCTTCGGCGCGTATTTTGGAAAAGTTCGATCCCGTACCGGAACCGTATTTGAAGAGCCGGGCCTCCCGGGTAACCAGATCCAGGATACCTTCGTCGCTTACAAGGTTGTCCTCCACGTCCATAATAAAACAGGCATGGGGCTGCGGCCTTTTATAGGCACTTGAGGACTTTTTGAGCTTTCCCGAATCAGGATCAACATAGTAGTGCCCCTGGGGTGGTCCCTCGATTCCGTAGGCCTCGTAAAGTCCGGTATTGAACCACTGGGGTGAATTGGGTGCCCCCATCTGGCGGGCGAGCATATACCGGACCTCATCGTAGAAGGCCCTGCCGTCTTCCGGGCTGTCGAAATATCCGGCCCGGTCTCCCCAGTTGCGCCATGCCTCGGCCAGACGGTGGAAAACCTGGCGGGCATCGTTCTCACCCCCCGTCCCGCCGTTCCCGTCGGGAACACCGGCTTTTCGAAAATATTTCTGTGCCATTATGTCCGTGGCTATCTGAGACCATCCGGAAGGAACTACCACATCCTTCTGCTGAAAAATCAGCCCTCCGTCGGGATTTCGTATTTCGGATTCCCGGGAGCTCCACTCTATTCCCTCGTAGGGATCACCGGAGGTACCGGTAAACAGTCGCGTAATCTTCATATCCCCTCCACTATTTGTGTTTCGCGAACCTACAAGATACGTAAAAAGCAGACCAATGGCAAGGGTTGCAACGCTACATATGGCGCGATTTTACTTGAGACAACACTACATCAAGTGTACTAATAGAGATATTTCAGGTTTTCCAGATCTCCGCCCAGCAAGCCCAGGGAGGCGCTGACATATTCCTCCAAAAAGGCTGCGGAGTCTTCGAAATGCCTGGGAAATTTCGCGGTCAATTCATCTATCAGATCAGCAGACTCGGGGTACAGCCTGGCCATTCGAGGCAGGGTATGATCGTTAAAATAGGCCCTGGCGCGGAATACAGGTTGTTGAAGCAGGTATGCCTGCAGCTCGTTCTGCACCAGGTAGCTGTCTGCCGGATCATAACCCCTCCAGCGAAGAAATACCCGCCAGAACTCCTTTTCCACAGGAGCAAAGCTGTCCCACAGACGGGCCGTGTGCTCCCGGTAGCCGGGATCGGTAAAAAAGAGACCGTGGAACCCCTCGTGGGTAAGAAAAAGCCGCCTCAGATAGCCCATGGACTCCCTGCTTATGGATATCACCGCTCCATTATGAAAGCCGTATCCCCCTTCTCCGTTTCTGAAGATAATCCCCTCGGCAAGAAGGATATCCCGCAGCTCAAGTTCCTCGGGATTGAGAGTAAACCCGGTTTCCAGAGCGCTGCTGAAGAAACGGGCAAGGTCCTCCGCCCGATAGTCATGGGCGTTCCATCCGTGGAGCTCCCGAAGCTCCGGATTCGTAAGCAGCCTTCCCTGGTAACCGTCTTTCTCCACGAAAAAAGCAAGCCGTTTGAGAAAAGCGGCCTGTGTATCGTAATCGATAAAATCAAATACAAGAACCTGCGGTTCCACGGTCCACCGGAAAAGCTCGTACTCTCTTTTGCGCCATTTTTCCCGGGGATACCGAAGAATGGATGCAAAATCCATGAGGATGGGTTCGTGCATGGCAGGTGCCTGCCGGATGCCGAAGGTCTCGATGGATGTGCCGGGCCCCTGCAGAGTTATGCTGGCAGGGACGAAACCAAGGGAGGATGGATAGAGATTAAGGCTTCCGTACCTGTCCGGCCGGCGAAGTTTCATTTCCCGAAGTTCTCCTTCCGCATCCTTTAAGCCGAGAACAAGTTCATCCCCGGCCTCCGTGCGTATCCCGATCTGCAAAATATCCGCCGCGGAAGAACCTGCAAGTTCCTTTGCAACCAGGACTTGCGCTTTCATGGTGGAGACATCTGACAGAACTCGTATGCCATGGCTTATCAGGGCCGGATTGCCGGTAAAATCGGCACCGGTAAAACTGTCCTCCACCCCGCTTCCGATAATCCTGAGTGAGCCTTCCGGTGCATCGGTTTCCAGCTGGAAACCCTCGAAAAGGGCATTTCTGTCCAGGGGATACCGGAACTCGACCTCCCTGCTCCTCAGATCCGGCAGATCCGCAAACATGTACTCTCCGTCAATCTTGAGACGAAGCGTCAGAGGACAATCGGCGGCGTAGACAATAAAAAAGGAGCGTCCGGGGTCACGGATTTCCAGGCCCTGCTTGAGACTGTAAAAGGGAGTCGAAAGTTTTCCGTTCAATGGAATCAGATCATTACCGTTTTGATCCCGGCCCCATGGATCGGCGACGAGCTCCCGCTTGAGACCCGAATACTCGATAAAGTGAAAGCTCTCGACACTGTTGTGAACACAGCCTTCAAATACCAGGATCAGCAGGAGTAAGCTGACAAGAGAAGAGAGTAGATATACACCTCTGTGTGATTTCGTATTCATTCCGACATCATGGGTAAAATACTCTTTAGAAGGAGTTCCGCCAACTCCTGTTTACGGGACGGCGGAAATTCGTCGCTTTCGTGAACGATACTGTAGAAACGGCCCCGAAAATTCTCCGGCAGATCAGGTAATTCCAGGACCCTTTGGTAGAGGTCCCGCCCCGACGGTTCAAATCGTCTGTTCAGGACGAACATGATGGAAGAGAGGTTTTTCAGGTATCCCGCCATGGAAATGATATAGAACAGCCAGTCGTCCCGAATAACGGCTGCCTGAAGATCCGACAGGTAGTGCTCCGCAGCGGCAAAACTGCTCTCCTCAAGGGCTTTCCAGAACTCCCCGGGCAGGTTTTTCAGTTTTTCCCTGGTTCTCTCGATCCATTCACTTTCAGCATGAAGCACCCGGTACGTGGACAGGCGGTAAAAGATGTAGGTACCGGACTGCCTGAAGATCCAGAGCCGTTCATCGGCGTGACGAAGGTCGGAATCGATACGATCGATGTCCTTGTATTCCACCCGCACGGGAATGGAATCTATTATGAACCTGTCCTTGCTCGATACATTGGAGGATTCAAAAGCTCCCGCATCGGAAAAGGTCTGTATGCGCTGATTAAGATCGGGCAGAGAACCGCGATAAAAAACATCAAAACTCATGAAGAAATAGGGGTCCGTGGGGTCCATCTCCGCGAACTCCGCCAGGGTGATGGTATCCACACCTTCCCAGGCTGCAAGACGGCCGCTCAAATCCCGGGCAATTTTTTCTACTCGTCGTTTCATGCGGATATAGTATCATAACTGGCTTTACCCTTGAAAGATGCTATGGCACAATCCTCCTGATGAAGCAGATCAGAAGCATCGTACTGGGGCTCCTGCCGCCAGGATCAATCATAGCCTCTATCCAAAGGTATCAGGAGAGGATCTTCAGAGAGACCGGAAACGCTTCCGCCCTGGGGGTGCTGCCCCTTCTCCCGCTCCGCAGCTACAGCCGTCCCGTCGCCCCGCCGAAGGAGCTGCGCCTGAATGAACCCCTGGCTTTTTCCCCTCCCGTGGAATACAGGAGCAGCATGTATCTTCCCCTGGAAAATGCCAATGCCCTTGACTCTTTGACAGAGAAACTTTCCCTCGGGTATGCTCCGACAGGAGAGGATGAGATGCTGCTGTTTCCCGTATTTCCCGGGATATTTCTCTGCCGCGGCGGAATCCCTCCTCTTTCGGCAGGTATTGTCCCCGGGAAGGAGCTGCTCCGATCGGCCTCCTTTTCCGCCGTTCTGATGGAATACCGATGTTCCCTTCCCCGGGGGGACTGGTGGGACAGCATCGAGGAGCGGATACACTGGGAAATCCCGGTGAGAAAGCCACAGAAAAAGCTGAATCGAGGAACAGAATGACTGATATCAACTCCCGGGAACTTCCGGTTTTCTCGGTAAGCCAGATCACCGGCCTCATAAAGGAGACCCTTGAAGGGGGCTTTCGAGATCTTTCCGTGGAAGGAGAGGTATCCAATTATCGTCCAGCTTCCAGCGGTCACGTATATTTCAACCTGAAAGACCAGAACGCCATGATTGCCTGCGTTTTGTTCCGCAATGCGGCTGCCCGGCTCTCCTTCTCTCCCAGGGACGGCCAGAAGGTGCGGGTCAACGGCGATCTTTCAGTCTATGCCAGGCGGGGAAACTACCAGATTGTCGTTACCCGTATGGTTCTGGCCGGGGAAGGGGAAATCCTCGCGATGCTTGAAGAGCGCAAGCGGCGTCTCGCCCTGGAAGGACTCTTTGACGAGGATCGCAAGCGCCCCCTGCCCCTCTTCCCCGACCGCATAGCCGTTGTCACCTCCCCCACAGGGGCGGCCATCCGTGACATTCTCCAGGTCCTGCAGCGCCGCCATTCCGGGATGTCCGTCAGTATCCTGCCTGCTGCCGTCCAGGGTGAAGGGGCGGCAGAGCAGATTGCCAGGGGAATCAGGACAGCCAATATTCACAAGATGGGGGACGTCATCATCATCGGCCGGGGAGGAGGTTCCCTGGAAGATCTTCTACCCTTTTCCGAGGAAAATGTTGTCAGGGCTGTAGCCGAGTCGACTATCCCGGTAATATCCGCGGTGGGGCATGAGATAGACTGGGCTCTGAGCGATTTTGCCGCGGACCTGAGGGCCCCGACCCCTTCGGCAGCGGCGGAAATTGTATCCGCTTCCAGGGATGAACTCCTTAACCGGGTCCGCTCCGCCCTGAGACAGCTCCTCAGCGGTATCAGGACAAGAACAGGCCGGGCACAAATGCTGGTAGAGCGCTTTTCGCCGGAATACATGGAACGGACGCTGCGGCAGAAAATCCAGCCCTATCTTCTGCGCCTCGATGACGACAAGGAGGTCCTCATCAAGGCCCTGCGTCTGCGCCTGAAGGATTACTCCCACCGCATAGCCATGAGCAGTGAACGCCTCCGTTCAGGTTCTCCCCGTCACATTATGGAAAAGGGCTATGCCCTGGTTCGTCACAGAGGGAAAATACTGACCGACAGTTCAAAAGCAGCCACGGGAGACCCGATTTCTATCCGGCTGTACAGAGGCAGCCTGGACGCCACCATACATACGCTATATTCCCCGGAAAAAGAGGATACCGATGAAGGGATTTGAAGAACGTCTGAAACGGCTTGAAGAGCTGAGTGAAAAGATCCACGACGAAGAGATCGATCTTGACGAGGCCATGGCCTGCTTTGAAGAAGGGATCAAGCTTGCCCGTGCCCTGGAAACGGACCTTGCAACGGTCGAACGAAAAATCGAAATCCTTGTGAATCAGGCTGATTCGGAGGAAGAAAAACCCGTACTGGAACTGTTTCCGGAGCTGAATTCAGGAAAGGATCAGGAATAACAGCCTGACCGCTCCGTCAGGGCAGCCCTTCGACCCTGTCGCCGACATCTATTCCCGCCCGTTCAAAGGCACCCCGGTTCAGTTCCAGAGCGTAGCGAACTGAACGGCTCGACTGGACCGGCTGTTCGTTATGGGGTACAAGATCGTGGATCTCCTTTATGGTACCGTCCTTCGCGATATAGGCAAGGGAGAGGGGGATCTCCGTGTTCTTCATCCAGAAGCTCAGACGCTGATCGTAGGGGAACACAAAAAGCATGCCTCTGTTGTCCGGAAGGGATTTGCGGAACATAAGTCCCCGGCTTCGTTCCTCCTGTGAGTCTGCGACCTCGACAATAAAGGTCGCATCCTTGATCCGTATTTCCAGCGTCTCCTCTCCCGGACTGCATGAACTGTTCGTGACAGCAAGCAGCAGAAAGATGATTACAGCGAAGACGTGAACAGCTGATCCTTTAAAAACGGGAAAGGAAATCATCGCGGCTGATTCGTTCATAGGACTCAAGGGTTTCGCCCTCCTGCCTGACGGCGGCAAATAGTGCCCTGTCAATATAACGCAGCATTACCGGCCGCTCAAGGGAAATTCTGACATCTCCGTCTTCCCAATAAGCCCGCTGGGGAGAGAGGTCCGTAGGATTGCCGTACTTTCCTGTCAGGGTCGTATAGATGGAATAATAATCGATGGTCTTCGGATTCATGACCAGCAGCATGGCGTACAGTCGATCCCCGGCGCTGAACTGGAACTGGGCAGAGGAGAAAAAACCGAAACCTTCCACCTCCATCAGACTGAGATTTTCCCGCTCCAGGAGAGAAACATCCGGATCTCCACGGTAGAGAAAATCATTACTGGAAAGGAGTTCATTCTTTATGTCCGCCATGGACATTCCCAGTTCGAGGGAATCAAATCCCCGGGGAAGCGGTTCCGGGGCAGGCCCTTCCTGAGCAATCAGCGGTGTACATGCGAGAAGAACCAGGGCAGCGATCATTCCTATCTTGATACCGGGGCTTATCACTCTCCGATTATCGGCAGGCGGAAGCATTGTCATGATAGTATGGAAAGGACCGGAAGAATCCTTTAGTATCGGACAAAACACAGGAAGAACGTAGAAGGAGGACCCTGTGCATTTTGATCTGAAATACGGCACAAGCACGCTGCCCCTGGATATTGACGACCAGCAGATACTGGACCTTATCCATCCAGGAGACCAATCCCCCCTTCCAGAGCCCTCCCGGGCGGTGGAAAGGATGCTCGCTGAACCCCTGGGAACAGAGGCACTGGCGGACATGCTTCAGAAAAGAAGCCCAAAACGGCTGGTCATGGTCGTTAACGATATAACCCGTCCCACCCCCTACTCCGTGCTGATGCCTCCCCTGCTTCGATGCATCGAGGATGCCGGAGTAGCCCGGGAGAGTATTACCCTCATTACCGCAACGGGGATCCACAGCCCCCACACGCCGGAGCAAAACCTTCAGGTATACGGAAAGGAGCTGGTGGAGAACTACCGCATTCTCTGCCACGATGCCGAGGATGATGCCAACCTTGTCAATAAGGGACGGCTCCCCTCGGGCTATGATTTCCTCGTAAACCGCACAGTCGATGAGGCGGACTTCCTTATAACTATCGGGGTGGTTATGCCCCATTTCTTTGCCGGTTATTCAGGGGGACGCAAATCAATCCTCCCCGGCGTCTCGGGAAAATCCACGGTCCAGTTTAACCATGCCCGGATGGTTGAGCTGATGGACGATCTTCCTCCGATCCGAGAGAACCCCATCAGCCAGGAGATGATTCACGCTGCACGGATGGTGGGCGTGGATTTTATCCTCAACGCGCTTACCAACGATGACGGCGAGGTAATCGATGTCTATGCAGGGGACCTGGAAAAGGCCTGGTACGCGGCGGTGGAAAAATCTGAAGAGCTCTATGTCAGCAGAATAAGCAAAGCTGCGGATATAAGCATCGCTTCGGCCAGCGGATTCCCCCGGGATATAAATATCTACCAGGCCCAGAAGGCCCTGGACCATGCCGACAAGGCAACCCGGCCCGGGGGAACTATTATCCTTGTTGCTGAATGCGGCGGAGGATACGGGGACAGGGTTTTTGAGAATTTCATGAAGAAAGGACTCTCTCCGGAGGGTATAATGAAGGAGGTCAGGGAGAACTTTGTAATGGGCGGACACAAGGCTTACTGCTTTGCCAAGGTAGCGGCTGAAAAACAGGTAATCCTGGTCTCCTCGGCCTCAGAGCAGCTTACCGCAAGCCTCTTTGCGGAAAAGGCGGCAAGTCCCCGGGAAGCCCTGGAGAAAGCTGTTCTCCGTCACGGCCGGGACGTCAGGATTCGGGTAATGCCCGAAGGCGGAGTTACCCTTCCGTCCCTGATCCGCTGACACTCGGGTAAAAGGCATGGAACTCTTCTCTTCCGAAAGCATTTCCTCTGCACCCCTGGCGGACCGCATGCGTCCCAGGACCCTGGACGAATTCGCCGGTCAGGACCACATAGTCGGTCCGGGACGTCTGCTGCGCAGGGTTATCCAGGCGGACCAGCTCTCCTCCCTCATCTTTTACGGCCCTCCGGGGACCGGAAAAACAACCCTGGCCCGGGTGATCGCAGGTTCCACAAAAAGCCATTTTATTACCCTTAACGCCGTACTCTCGGGGGTAAAACAGCTGCGGGAGTCCATCGACGAGGCCCGGGAAAAACGGGAATACTACGGTCGCCGTACGACCCTCTTTATCGACGAGGTTCACCGCTGGAACAGGGCACAGCAGGACGCCCTGCTCCCCTGGGTGGAGAACGGAACGGTTATTCTTATCGGAGCTACCACGGAGAATCCCTATTTTGAGGTCAACTCCGCCATGGTAAGCCGAAGCCGGATTTTTCAGCTAAAACCCCTTGGCGACGGCGACCTCTACCGGGTGGCGAATATGGCGCTGGAAGACCCGGAACGAGGCTACGGACGCTTTCGCGTGAGTATCGACCGGGATGCCCTGGACCACCTGGTGCAGGTTGCCAACGGCGACGCCCGCACCCTGCTGAACGCCCTGGAACTGGCGGTGGAGACGACCCCGGAGTCCTTTCCTCCCCCCGAGGGAACCGAAATCCGTGTAAACCTCGCGGTCGCCGAGGAGAGTATTCAACGCAAAGCGGTGCTTTACGACAAGGAAGGGGATTACCACTTCGACACGATATCCGCCTTCATAAAGTCGGTCCGCGGTTCCGACCCCGATGCGGCCCTCTACTGGCTGGCAAGAATGGTCAAGGCCGGGGAGGACCCGCGGTTTATCTTTCGGAGGATGCTGATCTCCGCCTCGGAGGACATCGGCCTTGCGGATCCCCAGGCCCTCGTTTTTGTCCAGTCCGCGGCCGCCGCTTTTGACCGGGTCGGTCTTCCGGAGGGACAGTTCCATCTGGCCCAGGCGGTACTCTACCTGGCGACAGCGCCGAAATCCAACTCCTGCCTGGGCTACTTTGACGCCCTGAACTCCCTGGAGAATGAGACCCTCGGTGATATTCCCAAGCATCTGAAAGACCCCGGCAGGGACGCCAAAGCCTTCGGTCATGGCCAGGGCTATCAATACCCCCACGCCTACCGTGACCACTGGGTGGCCCAGCAGTATTTGCCCTCAGCCCTGGCTGGACGGGTCTTCTACAAACCGGGAGATCAGGGCCATGAAGGGTCCCTCAAGCCCCTTCTGCAGCAACGCAGGGAGGAGCAGATCGCCGCCGCTCTGGAGGAGTCTCCGGAGGTCCTTACCTACAGCCCCGGGGACCGACGGCGCGAGCGCTGGGCAAACCGTACGGTAAGCGGAGCCGCGGCGATGCAGAAAACCCTGCGGGACAAGCTCTTTGATCTCTTTGAATGGCAGCGGCACTGGCGTGTGCTGGATATCAGTCCCGGGAGCGGCCTTTTTTTGACCGAAGCCCTTCGGCGCTGTCCTGAAGGGGGAGTTGTGGTCTGTGGAGCGGACAGTTCCAGTCGGGAACTTTTTGAACATCTTACATCCGGACTTCCCGCCCCGGAGCAGCCGCTTCTGCTGGAAGCTCCCTTTCCCGATGCCATCGAGTCCCTGCCGGCGGAGGAGCGGCTCTTCGAAGTCCTCATGGGTCGGGACACGTTGATCAGAAACCCGGACCGGGAGCTTCTCTTCCGGCACAGCGCCTCCTGCCTGCAGCCCGGGGGACGATTGATTCTTGCAGAGATTATGCCCCGGGAAGGATCCAGGCTTTCGGAACTGCTTTCCGGTGCGGATGCTGACCCGCAGCTTCTGTCCAGATATCGGCAGGCAGAAGAAGCAATATATACCGATTCGGACAATCCCCTGGTTAACTGGAGCAGCTCCGGGCTCCGGATACTCCTGGAAAAGAGCGGTTTCATCATCGATCTTCTGGAAAAGCGGGAGCACCGCTTTGAACAGAACCTGTCGGAAAAGCTCATCAATTCATGGTTCGATCCTGAATCCGGGGGCTTCGGTACCCGTATGAGGGTTCATCTCCGGCCCGAAGAAATGAAAGCCCTGAAAGAGACGGCATTGAAGCGTTTAAGCGAAAGAAAAGTTCAGTGGAAAAGATCCTACCTGCTTGTCGGCTGCCGGAAACAAAATCGCTAAGGTAAGGGCAGCTCCAAAAACAGGGGATTTTTAAAAGCGCCTCTATTGACATTTTTTCCTTTTTTAGGCATCTTTGCACCACGTTCACGGTGGGCATAGTTCAGTGGTAGAGCACCAGATTGTGGTTCTGGGTGTCGCGGGTTCAAATCCCGTTGCCCACCCTTTGCTTTATTCCTGTTGGAATTTTGCACCGGAAGGAGCCTTTGAATGCGTCCGTAGCTCAGCTGGATAGAGCGCCGGACTTCGAATCCGTAGGTCGCAGGTTCGAATCCTGCCGGGCGTAATCAATTGGGCCGTTAGCTCAGCTGGCAGAGCAGCAGACTCTTAATCTGCGGGTCGAAGGTTCGATCCCTTCACGGCTCAATATCGGAAACCTGAGGTTAAAAAGAGAAATACCCCGGGTTGACGAAAACAGTTTAGTGTGTATAATGGGGCTCCATCGCGAGAGTGGTGGAATTGGCAGACACGCTAGACTTAGGATCTAGTGCCGCAAGGTGTAAGGGTTCAAGTCCCTTCTCTCGCAATAGATCCTGCAATTCGCGCGAGAGTAGCTCAGTGGTAGAGCTCCACCTTGCCAAGGTGGATGTCGCGGGTTCAAGTCCCGTCTCTCGCTCTATTGATAAAGCGATCTGGTTGTCTCCAGATCGCTTTTTTTGTACTCCCTAATTATACTCAATAGAGTATTCCCGTTAAAATCGGGAATACAATGATTGCTTGTTTGTGAGGTTAAGATGGTTGCGAATAAGGAAATTGAAAAACTGGAAAAGTCCGCTGTAAAACTGACGGTTACAGTGGCCAAAGACGAGGTACGTAAAGAGTTCGACGGGCTGGTAGATAAATACTGCAAAACAGCCCATATAAAGGGCTTCAGAAAGGGAAAGGTGCCCGCAGGGATTCTTCTGCAGAAATACGGCGACAGTATCCGCTACGAGACCTCCATGAAGATCATTGAAGAGAGTCTGAAAGAGCTCTTCGAAGAGATCGAGGAACGACCCATTGCCTACTCCACCCCGGAACTTCAGGACGAGGCCATGGTCAGCGAGGACGAGGATTTTACCTTTTCCGTCAAGTATGACGTTTTTCCCGATATCAAGCTTGGCGAATACAAGGGACTGAGCGTTGAGGAGCCTGAAGTCAAGATCGGCAAGAAGGAGATCGACGAGGAGCTTGAAAAGATCCGGGACCAGAACTCTGTTGTCATGGAAAAGGAAAAACCCGTTGCAAAAGACGATATCGTTACCGTGGATTACGCCGAACTGGATGAAAACGGCCAGGAGATAGAGGGCACCCGCCGGGAGGATTTTGTCTTTACCGTGGGTACCGGGTACAACATGTACAAGATCGACGATGATCTCATCGGAATGAAATCCGGTGAAGAGAAAGAGATAAAGAAGAGTTTTCCTGAAGACTTCGAGTACCAGGAGCTGGCGGGCAGCGAGAAGACCATCAAGGTCAGCCTGAAGGTTGTCAAGGAAAAGCAGCTCCCCGCCCTGGACGATGAACTGGCCCAGGATGTAAACGAGAAGTTCGAAACCCTGAAGGACCTTAAAGACGACATCAAGAAGCGTCTTGAAAGCAGCCTGGAGCAGCGCCTGAGATCCCTCAAGATAGACTCCCTCCTTGAACAGATCGTGGAGAAGTCGGAAATCGACGTTCCCGAATCCATGGTCGCCGCAGAGCTGGAAAACTCCTGGCGAAACTTCCAGATGCAGTCCCGCATGTCCGAGGACCAGCTGCTGCAGCTTCTCTCTATCCAGGGCAAGGACAAGGCAGCCCTCCTTGCCGAGTGGCGGGATGATGCGGAGAAATCTTTGAAAGCGCAACTGGTTATAGGAAAACTCATTGAAGCCGAAGATATTAAGGTAAACGACGAGGATTACGATAAGGAACTCGCCGAACAGGCTGAGCGCAGCAATATGAGCCTTGAACAGACCAGGGAGTATGTCGATAACAACAATATGGAAGAGTACCTGAGGTCCGACCTTCTGAACCGCAAACTCTTCGACCGGCTTCTGGAAATCTCCGAGGTCAAGAAAGGGAAAAAAGAGTCCTATGTGGACGTAATGAACAAAAATAAGTAAATTGATAAGACACGAAACGTCAAGGATACATGAGATATATGAATGAACAGATGAACACCCTGGTTCCGATTGTGGTTGAACAGACGGGCGTCGGGGAGCGCTCCTACGACATTTTCTCCCGGCTTTTAAAGGACCGGATTGTATTTATCGACGGAGAGATTAACGATATCAGCGCCGACCTCGTCGTGGCACAGCTTCTGTTCCTCGAATCCCAGGATCCTGAACGCGATATCAGTCTTTACATCAACTCTCCAGGCGGATCGGTCACCGCGGGTCTGGCCATCTATGACACGATTCAGCATATCAAGGCGGATGTTCAGACAATCTGCCTGGGCCAGGCTGCGTCCATGGGAGCCATGCTCCTGACCTGCGGCACCGCCGGCAAACGATTTGCCCTGCCCTCCTCCCGCATACTCATTCACCAGCCCTGGGGCGGTGTACAGGGACAGGCTTCGGATATCGGGATACAGGCCCGGGAGATTGTACGGCTCAAGCGCATGCTCATTGAATACTTCAGCCAGCACACCGGAAAACCGGTGTCCGTAATAGAAAAGGACCTGGAACGGGACTATTTTCTCTCGGCCCAGGAAGCTGTAGACTACGGTCTTGTGGACAGCGTTCTCATAAGGGGTGGAAATGGCAAAAACACGTAACGACGGACTGAAAGTTTGCTCATTCTGCGGTAAAAGCGCCGATATCGCCCGCCGGCTTATCGCCGGACCGGGGGTATTTATCTGCGACGAATGCGTCAATGTCTGCAAAAAGATTCTTGACGAAGAGGAAGACGTTCTTACCTCCGAGTTTATCGACGATGTGCCCACTCCCCAGGATATAAAAAGCTATCTGGATAACTATGTGATCGGTCAGGAGACGGCCAAAAAGGTCCTATCCGTGGCTGTCTACAACCATTACCGCCGCATTACCCACAAGGGCATCATGGAAGATGAGGTTGAACTGGAAAAGGCCAATGTCCTTATGACGGGCCCGACGGGTACCGGCAAGACCCTGCTGGCGAAGACCCTGGCCAAGAAGCTCAAGGTTCCTTTTGCCATTGCCGACGCCACGACCCTGACCGAAGCGGGTTACGTGGGAGAGGATGTGGAAAATATCCTTCTCAAGCTTATTCAGAACGCCGGGAACAATATAGCTGCCGCCGAACGGGGCATTATCTACATCGACGAGATCGACAAGATCTCCCGCAAGGGCGAAAACGCCTCCATTACCCGGGACGTCTCCGGCGAAGGGGTACAGCAGGCCCTCCTCAAGATTATCGAAGGGACCGTGGCTTCTGTTCCTCCACAGGGGGGCCGAAAACATCCGAATCAGGAGATGCTCAAGATCGATACCAGCAATATCCTCTTTATCTGCGGCGGGGCCTTTGTAGGTCTGGACAAGATAATCGAGTCCAGGACCCTGGAACATCCCATGGGATTCGGCGCCAATGTCCGTTCTTCGGAAGAGAAAGACCTGGCGGACCTGTACTCCAAGATGCACCCCGACGACCTGATCAAGTTTGGTCTGATCCCCGAGTTTATCGGGCGGCTCCCGATTACGGTCAACCTGACCAACCTTGAGAAAGAGGACCTCCGGCGGATCATTACCGAACCCAAGAACTCCATTGTCAAGCAGTATCAATCCCTCATGAAACTTGACGGGGTCGACCTTATCTTTACCGACGAAGCAATCGATGCTATCGCTCAGCAGGCCCTGGACCGAAAAACCGGTGCCCGTGGGCTTCGCTCCATAGTTGAGAATATCATGATGGATATCATGTATGATATTCCCTCCATCAGCGGCGAGAAAAAGGTTGTAATCACCGGATACGTAATCAAGGGCGAAGAAAAACCGGAAATACTGCTGAACAGAAAGAGCGCATGAAGCTTAACAAACTGCCGATTTTCTCTCCCAAACAGGAGCTCCCTCTTATACCCATGAGGGAGCTTGTTGTTTTTCCCTACATGGTTATTCCCTTCTTTGCAGAAAAGGGGCCCAAAAACAAGGCCCTGGAAGCTGCCATGGCTTCGGACCGGATGGTCTTTTTCGCCTATCAGAAGAACCTGAACGAGCCGCCTGATGAGGCGGATTTTCATGAAACTGGAACGGTGGCCAAAATCCTCCAGATGCTCAAGCTTCCAGACGGTACGGTCAGGGTCCTGGCGGAAGGCAAACAGCGTGCCCGACTGACCAGGACCTTTGATCGGAAGGGCTACCCCACCGCCTCCTTTTCGGTGATCGAGTCCTCTGTGGAGCTGAATCCCACCATCGCCGCCTTGATGAACACTGTTCAGGACGCTTTCGGCTCCTACGGCACAATCAACAAGAAAATTCCCAAGGATTCCCAGGAAGACATTCGCAAAGCCGAACATCCGGATAAACTGGTGGATCTTGTCTGTGCCCATGTTCCCTTTCGGGTGGAAAAGAAGATCGAGCTTCTCTCGTCTTCCGATCCGGAAGAACGTCTTGAGATTCTCGCTGTCGCGCTGGAGGGAGAGAACCAGGTTCTCCAGATTCAGAGCAGAATAACCTCCAAGGTCAAAAAGAAGCTGGAACGCAACCAGCGGGAGTACTTTCTCAATGAGCAGCTCAAGGAGATCAACCGGGAACTCGGGCGGGACGACCAGGATACCACCGGTACCAGAGAGCTGCTATCCCGTATCGAGGAGCGCAATCCTCCCCGGGAGGTCCTGGACAAGGCGAAAAAAGAGGCTGCCCGCCTGGGCAAGCTGCAACCCATGTCCCCTGAATCCGGGGTGCTGCGTACCTATCTTGAATGGATAGCCGATCTTCCCTGGGGTTCCCGTTCGGAGGACAACAGGGATATTGAAGCGGCGGCACGAATTCTTGATGAAGACCACTTCAACATGAAAAAACCCAAGGAGCGCATCCTTGATTTTATCGCCGTCAGGCAGCTGAATCCGCGGCTTAAAGGGCCCATCCTCTGCTTTATCGGTCCTCCCGGTACGGGGAAAACATCCCTGGGCAAATCGGTGGCCCGGGCCCTGAACCGGGAGTTTATCCGCATATCCCTGGGGGGGGTGCGGGACGAAGCGGAAATCCGGGGACATCGGAAAACCTACGTCGGAGCACTGCCTGGGAAAATTATCCAGGGCATGAAACGAGCGGAGAATATAAATCCGGTTTTTCTCCTCGATGAGATTGACAAGCTCAACTCCGACTTCCGTGGAGACCCTGCTTCTGCCATGCTGGAGGTTCTGGATCCTGAACAGAACAACTCCTTCGTCGATCATTATCTCGAAGTTCCCTATGACCTTTCCGAGGTCATGTTCATTACAACAGCCAACTCCACCCACTCGATACCCTACCCGCTTCTTGACCGTATGGAAATCATTGAAGTACCGGGATATTCGGATTACGAAAAGGCGGAAATTGCCAAGCGTTTTATTGTTCCCAAACAGCTGGAAGAGAACGGTCTCTCATGGGCAGAGGTCAAGTTTCAGGACAAAGCCCTGATGGAGATTATCAACTCCTACACGATGGAGTCCGGGGTCAGAAACCTGGAGCGAGAAATCGCCACGGTGATCCGTAAAACTGCCAGGGAGGCCGTAAAAGGCGGCTATACCCGTGAGGAAAAGCGCGAACAGGAGCATTTCACCGTCCAGATTACACCCAAAAAGGTGCGTACCTATCTTGGTCAGCCCAGATACCAGCGCAATGACCTTCACAAGGAACGGCGTGCCGGTATAGCCCTGGGGCTGGCCTGGACCGAGATGGGGGGTACCCTGCTTCCCGTGGAGGTCGGGGTTTTTGAAGGCTCGGGAGAACTCATTCTTACGGGCAGTCTGGGAGACGTCATGAAGGAGTCCGCCCGGGCAGCCCTCTCCTTCCTCAGGACCCATGCTGAGGAACTGGGACTGGACAGCGGTTTCGCAAAGGAGCGGGACATCCATATCCATGTTCCCGAGGGCGCCATTCCCAAGGACGGCCCTTCTGCAGGAATCACCCTTACCTCCGCCATGCTGAGCGCCTTTACCGGCCACCTGATACGTGAGGGAATTGCCATGACCGGCGAGATCACCCTTACCGGGCTCATGCTCCCTATCGGGGGAGTCAAGGAGAAAGTCCTCGCCGCCTACAGGAACGACCTGAGCGAGGTGCTTCTGCCGGAGCGGAACAGGAAAGACGCCCTTGATCTTCCCCGGGAAGTAACGGGAAAACTGAAACTGCGCTACGCGTCTTCCATTCGGGAAGCCCTGGGTATACTTTTTACCGAATACAGTGAGTAAAGAGCCGGTTTTATTGCTTGATTTTCACGATATCGGCTATGTATAATACTGAGAGAACAGGAGGTTCTATTGTGAAAAAGCAACTCGTCATTGTTATCGCCGTGTTACTCCTGACGCTGTTTACCCTTTCTGCGGTGGCGGATGAATCAGAATTTTTCTTTAAATCCCTTCCCATAACCCGGGTATACGCCCACCGTGACGGATACAGAATTATCTATCGGCGAACCAACATGGAACTTGCGGATATGTATGTACCGGTAAAATGGTTTCAGTATGAACCGGGAGCGGGCAGCCGCGGTAAAGGCGATCTTGTCATGGAAGAAGATCCGGCTTTTCCCTATTTTTCCATCTTCTGGAAAAACGGCGAGTTCAGTCACGTCCGGCTGTATCTGCGAAAAGATAAAAACCATATGAGCTGGGGTATCATGCGAAACCCGGAGGCCTATGCCGACCGCTTTGATGTTGAAAACCTGGACAACCTGCTCTTCTGAACAGCTTTGACTGATACTATCGCAAGACTCTGCAAGGCCGTTGACGCGGAGGATGTCGACGGCTGGCTGTTTTACGGCTTTCAGCACCGTGATCCCCTGGCTGAAGATCTTCTGGGACTTTCGAACGCCGCGGTCAACACGAGACGCTGGTTTTATATTCTGTTTTCCGATCCTGCCCGGTGCATAAAAATCACCCATGCCGTGGAGAAAAACTACCTTTCGGTCCTTCCCGGCAAGGAATATGTTTATTCCTCCCTTTCTGAATTGAGGGAGCTGTTCAAGAATTACGATGGTCTCTATCTGGCTGCCCAGTTCTCCCCCGAACTGCCCATTTTCTCGTTCCTCGATTACGGAACAGCCCTCCTGTTAAAAGAGGCTGGAATCAGCATCTCCTCATCCGGTACTCTCATTCAGAAGGTAAAGGGAATCCTGAACGCAGACGGTATCGCCTCCCATGAGAGGAGTGCCGGACATCTGTACGAGATAGTGAACATCTGCCGCGAACGCCTCTCCTCCGCTCTCGCAAACGGGATTGCCTGCAGGGAGGGGGATGTCCAGGAATGGATTCTGGATGAATTTGACAAGCGGGGACTCATTTTCAACCATCCGCCCATAGTGGCGGCGGGCCCCAACTCCAGGGATCCCCATTACACGCCGGAAAACGGGGGAGCATTGATCGGAAAGGATACTCCTGTACAGCTCGATCTCTGGGCGAAGGAAAAGGCACCGGGGGCTGTTTACGCGGACATCTCATGGGTACTCTACACCGGTAAAAATGTTCCTGAGGAACTATCTTCCGTATTTTCCACAATTATAAAGGCCAGGGACGGAGTAGTCGATTTTCTGCAAAAAGAGCTTCCCCGCCGCAGGGTTTCCGGAACAGAGGCGGATACAATTGCACGAAAGGTTCTAGTCGAATCAGGCTATCAGAGGGGTATACGCCACCGTACCGGCCACGGAATAGATACCGAAGCCCACGGGTACGGGGTTAACCTGGACAGTGTCGAGTTCCCCGATACACGGCCCTTCCTGGATGGATCCTGCTTTTCCGTGGAGCCGGGACTGTATCTGGAGAAGTTTGGGATGCGGACCGAGATAAATGTCTATATAATGGACGCGATTCCTGTAATATCCGGCGGACCGGTGCAGCAGAAAGTAACTGCCCTGTTTTGAGCATAAACGAGGAGACCCATGACCTTCCCTTCGAATAATCAAGCATATGCACCACCCCGGGAGATCCTCGATTTCTTTCGAAGCTACAGTACCTTCCTGATCCTTGGGCATACCGAACCTGACGGAGACTGCCTCGGTTCTCAGCTGGCCCTGGCGGAGTTTCTCCGCTCCTGCGGCTCCGTCGCCCGTCTCTATTCCCCGGGACCCTTTTCCAGACCGGAAATAGAGGAGCTGGCCTCTCTGTTTGAAGATCGAATAAGGACTGCGCATAACAATGATTCCCCGGGAAATACCGCCGTGGTTGTCCTGGACTGCTCCACCCCGGACAGGCTTGGAGACCTGCAAGAGGACATAGAGGACCTCCCCCTCTGCGTCATCGATCATCATGCTTCGGGAACCTTGTTCGGTGATCTCCGATGGGTCGATCCGTCGTGTCCGGCCCTCACCCTGATGATCCAGGGGCTGATAGAGAGTTTTGAAAAGCCCCTCGATTCCGGACCTGCCGGTCAACTGTTTTTCGGCCTTGCTACGGATACCGGTTTTTTCCGGCACCTTGGCGATAACGGAGCGCCTGCCTTCAGGAACGCATCGAGACTCATAGAAGCGGGGGCTTCCCCTAAAAAGACCTTTGCAAGAATGTACGGGAACCGTCCTTTTTCATCCAGGATACTCCTGGGAAGAATGCTGGAGCGGGCCCGCCGGCTCTCGGAGGGCAGGCTTATCTATACCTGGGAAACCCGTGATGATCTGGAGGAGCTGGGTCCCGGCGCCAGGGATTCCGATATGCTCTACCAGCTTCTTCTGGGCACGAAAGGCTGCGAAGCCGCAGCGGTAATACGGGAAGAAGGCCCGGATCGATGCAGTGCAGGACTGCGGTCGCTGTACGACCTCGACGTGGGGGCCATCGCCTCCGGTTTCGGCGGGGGGGGGCACCAGAAAGCCGCCGGGTTCAGCTTTTCCGGTAAGCGGGAGGAGCTTGAACACAGGCTTCTTCCATTATTGAATGCTGCTCTTCAATCACCCGGCTGATCAGCAGAAACTGCTGGACTTTTCTGATTTTTTTTATAACCTTTAATCAACACGCATCGAGCCATAAGGAGGAACCATGGCTAAAACCCTGCTGGACAAGGTATGGGAACATCATCTGGTCAGAACCTTACCGTCAGGTCAGGACCAGCTTCTGATCGGGCTGCACCTTATACACGAGGTAACATCTCCCCAGGCCTTCGACATGCTTCGGACCATGGGGCTTGGTGTCAAGTTTCCAGAAAGGACCTTCGCAACGGTGGACCACATCGTTCCGACCAAGGATCAGCAGCGTCCCTTCCAGGATGAACTGGCAGAAAAGATGATGGCGGAACTTGAAAAGAACACAGATGAGTTCGGCATTACCTTTTTTAACCTGCAGTCCGGCCGCCAGGGCATTGTTCACATCGTCGGCCCCGAAATGGGTCTGACCCAGCCTGGAATGACCATCGCCTGCGGAGATTCCCACACATCCACCCACGGGGCCTTCGGTTCCATCGCCTTCGGAATCGGAACCTCCCAGATCCGGGACATCCTCGCCTCCGGAACCATGGCCATATCGAAACCGAAGATCCGGCGAATAAGGATTGACGGAAAACTCAGTCCGGGGGTCTATGCCAAGGATATAATCCTTCGCATCATCCGCGACCTGGGAGTAAAAGGGGGACTTGGCTACGCCTATGAGTATGCCGGAGAGGCCATCGAAGCCCTCAGCATGGAAGAGCGCATGACCATCTGCAACATGAGTATAGAAGGGGGTGCCCGCTTCGGCTATGTTAACCCCGACAGTACAACCTTCGAGTATATCAAGGGGCGTCCCTATGCGCCCAAAGATTTCTCCGAAGCGGTACAACGCTGGCAGAGCTACGCCTCCGACCCCGACGCGACCTATAATGACGAGTACCACATCGACGGCGCAGGGATTTCGCCCATGGTAACCTGGGGAATCAACCCCGGTCAGGCCCTTGAAGTGGACCGTCCCCTGCCAGATCCCGGTTCCATGAGCCGGGATGAGCGGGAGGTCGCCGTCAGAGCCTATGATCATATGGGTTTTAGTCCAGGAGAAGCCATCAAAGGGACCCCCATCGATGTCGCTTTTCTCGGCTCCTGCACCAACGGCCGTATAAGCGACCTGCGGGAGGCCGCTGCCATTGTCAAGGGCAGGAAGATTGCGTCAAAGGTACGGGGCATGGTCGTGCCTGGGTCCATGAACATTGCTCGTCAGGCAGAGGCTGAAGGCCTGGATCGGATTTTTACCCAGGCCGGATTTGAATGGCGGGGAGCCGGCTGCTCCATGTGTCTTGCCATGAATCCGGATAAACTCCGGGGCCGGGAGATTTCCGCCAGCTCTTCGAACCGCAACTTTATCGGCCGCCAGGGGTCCCCCAGCGGGCGTACCCTGCTGATGAGCCCGGCTATGGTAGCCGCCGCAGCTCTGGCAGGGCAGGTGGTAGATATCCGTGAGTACCTTTAAACAAGGGAGCTGAAGACATGAAAAAGATTACATCCATCACAGGAAAAGCCCTGCCGATCCAGGGAAACGACATAGACACCGACCGTGTTATCCCCGCCCGCTATATGAAAAGCGTCACCTTCTCCGGCCTCGGAGCCTACGCCTTCTACGATGAGCGTTACGAAGAAGGGGGCAAACCGAAGGAGCACCCCATGAACAGCTCCCGCTACAAGGGGGCATCCATCATGGTGGTGAACAAGAATTTCGGCTGCGGCTCGTCCCGTGAACACGCCCCCCAGGCCCTGAGGGACTTCGGGATTTCCGCCCTTATCGGCGAATCCTTCGCGGAGATTTTTGCCGGTAACTGTACTGCCCTGGGAATGCCCACGGTCACAGTCTCCGAAGAAGCTGCCGGGGAACTACAAAAAAGGGTATCGGAAAATCCCGGGGAAATGATAGAAATTGATCTCGAAAGCATGATAATCCGCACCGGGGATTACCAGACAGAAGCTTCCATGCCGGAAACGTATCGCAGGGCCATGCTGGACGGAAGCTGGGACTCGACTTCGCTGCTGCTGCAGGCAAAGGATGAAATAGAGAAGGTGGAGAGTTCCCTGCACTACTCCTTCCAGTAATACCAGGACAGCTAAAACGAGGCGTCGTAAGCCCGGTTGAGAATTTCTTCGGCTTCCCTGTCGAAACCCAGATCCCGGGCTGCATCCAGCAGGGTGTAGCGGTCGCGAAGGAAACGGACCTTGTTTACTCCGAAACGCCCCCGCTCCCTGTCTATTCCCAGGAAAGAAAGCTTCAGGGGAAGCCCGGCTTCACGCAGCCCCGCAAGTCTCTCCGCTGCGGTATCCAGATAGCCTGTATAGAGCCCCTTAAGCTCCGTCCTCAGGGAAAGAAGCTGTTCAACGCGCTTTTCATGACCCTGAAGACTGCTGTCCCGGCTGCTCAGCTCCCGCGCGAGTTTGGCCCTGGTTTTTTCTGAGAGCCAGGAGGCATCGGGAATAGCGGGAGTCTCAGAAAAGAGCCGGGCGCCCCTCTCCAGGTCAGGATCAGTTTCTGTGAGCAGGTCGAGTATTTCACGATATGCTTGTAGAACAAAACTGGATGCCGCGGCAACCAGAACACCGTGCAGGTCCCAGTCCCGGTTCTGCACCAGATGTTCCATCTCCCAAAAGTGGGCCAGGATGTGTTCCGTCGACGAGGCCGGACGCGAGCTTTTCAGGCTCTGCATTATAAGACCGGAAGTCAGCAGGGCGTCAACGACCCGGGTGCAGCCGTCTTCTGAGCCGGAGAGTATACTGTCGATATCCTCAAGGGCCAGGCTGGCGGAGCCGGAGGCAAATTTCGCCGCGTCTTCGTCAAAAAATTCTCCGGTAACCCGGGAGCTCATGTGCCAGTCCGGAACGGCGATAAACTTACCAACCAGGTCCCCCAGGCCGGAGAGGGTCATACGCCGGGGAGCCTGGGCAAGAACCCGCAGATCGCAGAAAATACGCTCTGCAGGCCTCGTGGGCAGGGACTCGTGATACCCCTCTATCCTGATTGCGGCAGTGCCCGAGGTAAAGGCATCAACGGAAGCCGCGGTCATAAGACACCAGTTGCCTGTTCCTGCCTCGAAAGCGGCCTGTTTCGCGAGATCGCTGATGACGCCGCTGCCGATGGCAACTATGAGTTTCACCTCTCTCTCCCCTGCCGCCCGGGCAATCTCTTTTACCAGTTCAAGGCTTGGAAGCGGATTTTCCGGCAGCCGGTAAACATGATTTCCCAATCTTTCCAGATCCGCCGCTTTGATGTATGGGGATACAGCTTTTTCGGTATCGGGGTCCAGCAGAACCAGTGAAGGAAAGCTTCGAGAAGCGAGTTCCCTCTGAAGCTGCATCGCTGCATCGAGGGAGATAAGGATTTCAGGGGATACATCCAGGGGTTTTACCTCGAGATAACGTTGATAATAACTCATAGACCCTCCGTCATTCTGATTACCATAGTGGCGGTTCTTTTTCAATAAAGGGACATGAAAAAGAGTTCCAGTCATTTTCTCTCCCCGAATTTTCCCCTCTCTGGTATAATGATGGCAGATGTAAGGAGACGAATTTGAAAAATACCGGTATGCCTGCCGAGCAGGACAGCCGCAAAGGCATTATCAGCTGGTCCCTTTATGATTGGGGAAACAGCGCTTTTGCAACCACAGTCATGGGCGGATTCTTCCCCCTCTTTTTCAAAGCCTACTGGTCAGACCCGGCGAATCCCCAGGCCAGTACCTTTTATCTCGGCACTTCTGTTTCAATTGCATCCATAATAGTAGCCCTTTCTGCTCCGGTCCTCGGTGCCATCGCCGACAAAGGATCCCTGAAAAAGAGGATGCTCTTTGCCTTCGCCTATCTGGGGATTCTTTCCACCGGAGCTCTCTGGATCGTCGAACAGGGCAACTGGCAGCTGGCCGCCGTGCTCTATATCCTGGGTACCGTAGGATTCTCCGGAGGCAACATCTTTTACGATGCCCTCCTGGTAAGCGTGGCTTCCCGTAAAAAGGTCGATTACGTATCTTCCCTGGGCTTTGCCCTCGGCTATATCGGCGGGGGACTGCTTTTTCTTGTTAACGTAATCATGTTCCAGAAACCTGAGCTATTCGGTATTCCCGACGGGAATACTGCCATACGGCTCGCTTTTCTCTCAGTTGCCCTCTGGTGGGCGCTGTTCTCACTTCCGCTCTTTCTTTTTGTACCCGAACCGCGTACCGGAAAACGGGAGGGCTTTTCCTCCGCTGTGGTCAGAGGCTGGAAACAGATCCGGGAAACTGTTAACCATATACGCCATCTGAAGGTTGTTGGACTCTTTCTTTTGGCTTACTGGTTCTATATCGACGGTGTTGACACAATTATCCGCATGTCCGTGGATTACGGCAGCTCCCTGGGCTTCAGCGGCGGGTCGCTGATAACCGCCCTTCTGATGGTTCAGTTTATCGCCTTTCCCGGGGCCCTGCTTTACAATCTGTTTGCCCGGAAGATAGGTATAAAACGGGCGATCCTCGTGGCCATCGCCGCCTACAGCATGATAGCCGTACTTGGCTACTTCATGAAGACGGAGGCCCATTTCTTTATGCTGGCAGCCCTGGTGGGGCTCTTTCAGGGAGGAATACAGGCCCTGAGCAGAAGCTTTTACTCCCGCATCATCCCCGAGAAGCGGGCAGGAGAGTTTTACGGTTTCTTTAACATGCTGGGAAAATTCGCCGCAGTCCTTGGCCCCTTCATGATGGGGAGCGTAACGATCATCACCGGAAGCAACCGTCTGGGAATTCTCTCCATAATTCTGCTCTTTCTGGCCGGGGGTATCCTCTTTGCCCGGGTAGACCTGGCCGAGGGAGAACGCATGGCCGAAGAGTATCTGGAATAGACCTTACAGATACTCCAGTACCTCGGTGCCGTGGTCGGCAGGACTTACCTTTGGAAAGACCTTAATGACCTTCCGGTTCTCATCGAGAATGAAGGTCGACCTCAGTATGCCTTCATAAGTCTTTCCGTACATCTTTTTCTCGCCCCAGGCTCCGAAACTCTTCAGCACCTTTTTATCAGGATCGCTGAGGAGGTGAAAAGGAAGATCGAACTTCTTTTTGAAGCCTGCATGGGACTTTACCGTATCTGCGCTTATTCCCAGAACCACCGCACCTTTTTCCAGGATGGCATCGTAGTTGTCCCGGAAACTGCAGGCTTCCCTGGTGCATCCCGGGGTATTGTCCCTGGGATAGAAGTAGACCACCACTTTCTTCCCGGAAAAATCAGAGAGGGATACATCCTCGCCTTCACTGTTCTGCAGGCTGAAATCCTCCATTACCCTAGCTTCTTCAACCATAACCTTTCCTTGA
>CAZKQJ010000004.1:134264-145580 GCA_964554875.1 uncultured Spirochaetaceae bacterium
CTGCAGGCTGAAATCCTCCATTACCCTAGCTTCTTCAACCATAACCTTTCCTTGAGCCAGTTTTATTTTCGTTTCAAAGTTACCCAGCCGGCACCAGGAGGGCAATATTTTTTGTTCAGGTACCAGTAATCTTTCTCCTTTTTCCCCGGAGACGAGCATCCTCCCCGCTTGATTCTATGACAGCTATCCGGGTATTTTAACTGAATACAAAGGAGTATGTATGGCGATTTCCCGAAAGATACTGTCCACCATGGAGAAATCATCCTGGATTCGGCGTATGTTCGAAGCCGGGGCAAAATTGAAAGCAGAACACGGCAACGACAATGTCTTTGATTTCAGTCTCGGAAACCCCAACCTCGACCCTCCCCGTGAATTTCATGAATCCCTTTCACGTCAAGCGGCAGACAGGTCCAGGGGGGTCCACTCCTATATGCCAAACGCCGGATATCCCGAGGTACGCAAGAAGGTCGCCGCCTATATCAGCGGTGAGTATGGTGTCTCCCTGGATTTTGAAAACATAATAATGACGGTAGGGGCCGGAGGAGCTCTGAACGTCGCCCTCAAGTCACTGATAAATCACGGGGATTACATCCTGTGCCCCAGCCCCTACTTTATGGAGTACCAGTTTTACTGCGACAATCACGGGGGAATTCTCAATACCGTCCCCACGGGTCCCGATTTTCTTCCCAATATCGAACGGCTGGCCGAGGAGATTGGTCCCAGGACGGCGGCACTTATTATCAATTTTCCCAATAATCCTACCGGCGCAGTCTACACCCAGGAGTACCTGGACAGCCTGGGCGAAATGCTCAGCGCCAGGAGTCGGGAGATAAACAGGACCATCTATCTAATCTCCGATGAACCCTACCGCAAAATTGTCTACGGAGAAGTAGAACCGGGCAGCGTTTTCAAGGCCTATCCTCACAGCCTGATTGCGACCTCCTATTCCAAGGATCTTTCCATTCCGGGAGAACGTATAGGATGGCTTGCAATCCATCCGGAAGCTGAGGATATGAAAAACCTGGTGAACGCGGCGATTCTCTGCAACAGAATCCTGGGCTACGTAAACGCTCCGGCCTTAATGCAGCGTATTGTGGGCGACCTTCAGGGAGTCAGCGCGGACATTGAAATATACCGGCGAAAGCGCGACATGATCTGCACTATCCTCGAAGATGCAGGATACGAATTCAGCAGACCCGCCGGGACCTTCTACCTCTTTCCCAAAGCCCCGGGGGGTGACGATCTGAGGATTGTTCAGGCCCTGCAGCAGGAACGCATTCTCACCGTGCCGGGCCGCGGTTTTGGAAGAGAGGGCTACTTCCGCATCTCTTTCTGCGTTGATGATGCTACGATAGAAGGCTCTGCCGGGGGTTTCAAAAAGGTGCTGCGTCAGTTTAAGTAGAACTGATACAACTTCAGTCACAGTTAAAATGTATTCTTGACCCCCCGGAAGGATGTGTCATACAATGGTCGGCGATCAGCTATCCAGACAGGATTAACTTGAAGGAGTCAACCATGAGCGACATCGTCCTTTTAGGGGACGAGGCGGTTGCTTTAGGTGCCGTACATGCCGGCATCAGCGCCGCCTACGGTTATCCGGGCACACCATCCACAGAAATTTTAGAATTCCTCCTTGATTACAAAAGCCGTCACGGCGCACCCCATGCAGCGTGGTGTTCCAACGAGAAAACCGCCTACGAGGATGCCCTGGGGGTCTCCTTCGTCGGAAAACGGGTTCTGGTGACCATGAAGCACGTCGGCCTGAACGTTGCAGCGGACCCCTTTGTAAATTCCGGTCTACTGAATATCCGCGGCGGACTTGTACTCGCCGTAGCCGATGATCCCGGAATGCACAGTTCCCAGAATGAGCAGGATTCCCGCTTTTTCGCGGACTTTGCCAAAATCATCTGCCTTGAACCGAGAAACCAGCAGGAGGCCTACGAAATGACCCTGGAGGCCTTCGATCTTTCCGAGAAATTTCATATTCCAGTCATGCTGCGCCTCGTTACCCGGCTTGCACATTCCCGGGCCATAGTTCAGGTGGGAGCAAAACGTGATGAGAACACCTTGAGCAAACCCGACGAAAAAAGGGGCTGGATGCTGCTTCCCGCCACCGCCAGACAGAACTACCTGGATCTGCTGGAAAAGGAGAAGGAGATGCTTGCCTGGTCCGAGGACTCGGCAAGAAATCCGCTGGAAAACGTCAGGGAAGGAAAGGTCTATCCCCTGGGAATCATTACCAGCGGTCTGGGAAGAAATTACTACGATGAGAACCTCCCGGAACTGGGTCCCGATATTCCCAGACTCCACATCAGTGCCTATCCCCTGCCCGCTGATAAAATCAGGACCATGGCTTCTTCCTCTAAACGAATCATGGTCGTAGAAGAAGGCTACCCCCTTATTGAAGAGCGGCTCAGGGGAATTCTTAAGCATGATACACATATCAGCGGCAAGCTCGACGGGACCCTCCCACGAACCGGAGAACTCACCCCCGAGGCGGTTCGAAAAGCCCTGAAACTCGCTCCCCGTCAGCTTCGTTCTGCCCCTGGAATGGAGCTTCCCGGACGGCCACCGCAGTTATGCAAGGGCTGCCCCCACATCGATACCTACCAGGCTATAAACGAAGCTATTGGGGACGATCCCGATGCGGTCGTTACCTCCGATATCGGCTGCTATGCTCTGGGAGCCCTGCCGCCCTATCGGGCCATCGAAACCATCGTCTGCATGGGAGCCTCCATCGGTATGGCGAAAGGGGCCGCCGAAGCCGGAGTCAAGCGGGTCCTTGCCACCATCGGAGACAGTACCTTTCTGCATTCCGGAATCACCTCCCTTGTCGATGCCGCCGCTGCCGATACACCCATGACGGTCGTAATTCTGGACAACGGAACCGTCGGCATGACCGGCGGCCAGGAGACGATTCTGCCCACATCCCGGGTCCACCGGATGATAGAGGGACTGGATATCGATCCCGCCCACATTCGTACCATAAGCCCTCTAAAGAAGAACGCCGAGGAGAACCGTCTCATTATCGCGGAAGAGATTGATCACCCCGGACTTTCCGTGATTGTATCCATCCGGGAATGTATCGAAACCGCCAAGCGGGATAAAAAGAAGGCCGCACAGGAGGTGGAAGCATAATGAAATACGACATAATTCTGTCAGGCGTCGGCGGACAGGGGACCTTGAGCGTCGCCGCCATAATTGCTTCCGCCGCGCTGAAACAGGGGCTGACGGTCCGCCAGTCGGAGATTCACGGGATGTCCCAGCGCGGGGGGGCGGTGGTTTCACATCTGCGCCTGTCCGACGGCACTGTTGATTCAGACCTTATCCCCATCGGCGAGGGAGACCTGCTCCTGAGTATGGAACCCCTGGAGGCCCTTCGGCATATCACCTACCTTTCCCCTTCCGGAAGGCTTATCAGCGCTGCTGAGGGGGTGGAAAATATTCCGGTCTATCCTGACATGAATAAAATCCGGGAAGAGATCCTCGCCCAGCCGGGTGCCCGGATCGTCGACGCCCGCAGCATTGCCCGGGATGCCGGCAGCCTTAAAGCGGTAAACATCGTTATGATCGGGGCGGCCTCCGGCTCCATACCCATTAGCAAAGAGAATTTCATGGCCGCCATCGATGAACGCTTCCGGACCAAGGGAGAAAAGGTACAGGAGGCGAACCGCAGGGCCTTTGAACTCAGCCTCGCGGAGGCCTGCGGAGCCGGATCATGACGGCCGTCGAAACTGCCCCCAGGGAAGATTTGGAAAAACTTCAGCTTGCGAGACTGCGGGAAACCGTGGGACACGCCCTCAAAACACCCTTTTATTCCGAACGCCTCGGGGGAATCGGCATCAGCAGACCCGAAGACATTGAATCCCTGGAAGACCTGAAAAAGATCCCCTACACAAGCAAGGACGACCTGAGGAGCGCTTTTCCCTACGGGATGCTCTCCATGCCCCTGGAGGATGTGGTGCGTCTGCACGCATCCTCCGGAACAACCGGAACACCGACGGTCATTTACCACAACCAGCATGATCTGGATGCCTGGACAGCCCTGTCTGCCCGTTCCATCCTGTGTACCGGCGCACAGCGCAGGGATGTTTTTCAGAACATGATGACCTACGGCCTCTTTACCGGAGGCCTGGGGCTTCACTATGGTGCGGAGGCTGCGGGGCTCCTGGTAATCCCCGCCAGTTCCGGTAATACCAAGCGGCAGTTCAAACTCATGAAGGACTTCAGTACAACCATAGTCCATGCCACCCCGAGTTACATGCTTCACCTGGCCTCCAGGATGGATACAGAGGGAATCAAACTGGAGGATCTGGCCCTGAAAAAAGCCCTGGTCGGTGCGGAACCCCACAGCGAGGATATCCGCCGGAAAATCGAGGAGCTCTTTTCCATCGAGGTCTACAACTCCTACGGACTCAGCGAAATGAACGGTCCAGGGGTCGCCTTTGAATGTGTTCACAAGCAGGGCATGCACGTATGGGAAGATAACTACATCATGGAGATCATCGACCGGGAGAGCCTTGAGCAGGTTGGAGACGGGGCCTACGGCGAACTGGTCCTGACGACTCTGTGCCGTCAGGCGACACCCCTTCTCCGCTACCGTACCCGGGACATTACCGCCGTTTATCCTGACCAGTGTCCCTGCGGACGGACCCATCGCAGGATTCAGCGTTTTACCGGGCGTACCGACGACATGCTGATCATCAACGGCGTAAACGTCTTTCCCTCCCAGATTGAAGAGGTTATCATGGCCATGCCGGAGATAGGTACGAACTACCAGATTGTGGTCCGTAAATTGGGTGCCCTGGATAAATTAATCGTTAAGACCGAGGTAGGGAAAGACATATTTACCGACGATACCAGGGACCTGAAAGCCCTGAGCTCCAGGATCGCCGAAAATCTGAAGGTTTCAATAAGCATTAACCCTACAGTAGAGCTTCACGAACCGGGCTTTCTGCCTGTTGCAGAAGGCAAAGCTGTGAGAGTAATAGACGAACGCCCAAGGATGTAACAAAGAGGAGGATAAATGGTTTGGGACAGCTCAGCGGAATACCGCGATCCGGCGTTGCTGCAGGCGCTGCAGCTTCAGCGACTGCAGGAACTGGTCACCCGGCTCTATATTCGGGTACCCTTTTACCGGAGAAAATTTGACGAGGCGGGAATCAGGCCTTCGGACATCAACAGTCTTGAAGATATAAGCAGAATACCTTTTACAACCAAGCAGGAGCTAAGGGAAACCTATCCCTACGGCCTTCTTGCAGTGGATGAATCGGAAATTGTAGAGGTCCACACATCTTCGGGAACAACGGGTACTCCGGTGGTGGGAGCCTATACCCAGAGGGATATTGAAACCTGGTCCCACGCCATGGCCCGGACTCTCGCCATGGCCGGAGCAGGCCCCGGTGACGTTATTCAGAATGCCTACGGCTACGGCCTCTTTACCGGAGGCCTGGGCGTCCATTACGGCGCACGAATGCTGGGGGCAAACGTTATCCCCATTTCCGCAGGCAATACCAAGCGTCAGCTCATGATCATGCGGGATTTTGGAACGACCCTGCTGACCTGTACCCCCTCCTATTCGCTCTTTCTCGCAGAGACTGCAGCCGAGGAAGGAATCGATTTCAAGCCCCTTCCGTTAAAGGCCGGCTGCTTTGGGGCGGAGCCCTGGAGCGATAATATGCGGCGTGAGATAGAAAATAAACTCAGCCTGAAGGCCCACGATATTTACGGACTGACCGAGATTATCGGTCCCGGGGTAGCCGCTGAATGCGAAGTCCAGGACGGGCTCCATATCAACGAAGATTTCTTCTATCCCGAAATCATAGACCCGGAAACCGGAAAGGTCCTGCCTCCGGGAGAAAAGGGAGAACTGGTTTTTACCACTCTTACCAAGGAGGGTACGCCTATTCTGCGCTACAGAACCCGGGACATAACCTATCTGTACCGGGAAGCCTGTTCCTGCGGCAGAACAACGGTTAAGATGCACCGTCTCCTGGGACGCACCGACGACATGTTGATAATCCGCGGCGTAAATATATTCCCTTCCCAGATCGAGGAGGTACTCATTCGTATCGAGGAGACCCAGCCTCATTACCAGATCGCTGTGGACCGCGGCAGTACCCACCTGGACGAGATCGAAATCCGCGTTGAGGTGGAAGAAAGCTTTTTCAGCGACGAGACCAAGGTTCTCGAGAGAATCCGAAGCAAAATTGCCGAAGAGATCCGCTCAAGCCTGGGAATCGGCGCAACAATCAGGCTGGTGGAACCCAAATCCCTGGAAAGAAGCGTCGGCAAAGCAATTCGCGTAATTGATAAACGGCAGATATAAGCCTTCGGGAGGAAAATATGACGATACAGCAGATTTCCGTATTTCTGGAAAACAAATCCGGCCGTCTGGCAGAGGTTACAAAGACCCTGGGTGATGCCGGAGTAAACATGAGAGCAGCCACAATTGCCGACACCGCCGATTTCGGCATTCTTCGAATCGTGGTCGACAATCCGCAAAAAGCCCTGGATGCCCTGGATAAAAAGGGTTTTACCGCAAAGGTTACGGAGGTTTTCGCCATCGAGCTGGAGGACCGACCGGGAGGACTGGCCGAAATTATGGAGCTGTTCCACACGACCGGAGTCAACATCGAATACCTGTACTCATCTCTGGAAAACAAGAACAACAAAGCTGTTGTGATTTTCAAAGTCGACGATACGGAGCACGGCAACAAGATTTTTCAGGAACATAAATTAACAGCAATAAAGAAATTTTAATGTTTATCGGCTGTGTAAATGCTTCATACAGGTAAATTTTTATTTTTTTGTAAACGAATGTAAAAGGCAGTCTCCGTTATTTCGGAGAAACTGCCTTTTTCCATTTTAAAATACCTTGTTTAAATCCTTTGGCATGCACTTTGCTTATATATTGGTCCGGGAGGGCAGCAATTAATGAGGAACGTGCATGAAAGAAAATTTGACTCAAGTTATTCTCGCATTCAAGGAAGGGATAATTTCCCGCGACCGTGTAATCGGAAGAATATCGATCTTCTCCTATAATTATCTGCATAAGAAATTCAAGGATGACCCTGACATCGCCTCGGAAATCTTCTGTGAAATCTATCGACGAATCCCCAGAATGATCGACTCCTTCGTGTACAGGGGCAGTACTTTTGAGGTATATCTTCACATGTCCATACGCCGAGCAACCTGTACATATTTCTACAACAGCAAACGGAATAGGGACCTGAGAAATTACAGTGAAAAGATGTACTTCGACGAGCTTGAAACTGAACCGGATGATAGAATGATACCTGCCGACGATACCCTGATAAATCCTGAGTACAGCAAATATTTCTGCATGGATGACAAACGAAAAATACCTATTGAATATCTTCGCAGAAGACTGCTCTGTCTTATCTTCAAAAACGCCTGGTTCTGCTCTCCTTCCCACATCAGAAAGGCTGCAGAGGTAACCGGGGTCGGCTACAACTGGCTGTATGAAAAAATTGAATTCCTCCGCGCCAGCATGCATTCCAGAAGCAGACGTCATTCACGCCTCAGCCGCCTTAGAAAAGAAAACATGGCACGGGCTCATATCTATCAGAATGCGGGGGACAGCTGCTTTGTAACGGAGGAACGCCAGCTGTACCAGCAGCGTTGCAGCGCTGCCCGCAGGCGCATGCGGTCTCTCAGCAGAGAGCTTTACAATGTACCCATGGCTCCAACCCATACAGAAATAGCGAAGGTCCTGGCAATTCCAAAAGGCTCAGTCGACTCCGGTCTCCATTATCTGCGGACCGCCTTGATTAAAAACAGGCAAGAAGACAGAAGCTCGTAATAAAGCTTCACGATTCTTCATTTTTTTTGTACAGTAGGTCCATGGATTTAATACTTGCAACAGGCAACAGCCATAAGCGCGACGAGTTTCAGGCTATCCTGCCGGACTACCGTATATTGACACCCCATGACCTGGGTACATCCTTTAACTGCGAGGAAACCGGCGAAAGCTTCTGTGAGAACAGCCTTATCAAGGCAGCATTTCTGCATACTCATGCGGGGGGGCGGCCGGTCATCGCCGATGATTCGGGTCTGTGTGTACGCGCTCTTGAGGGTGCCCCGGGGGTCCGCTCCGCCCGCTACGGAGAAGAGGAGGGAAAAAGCCTCTCGTCCAAAGAGAAATATGAGTTACTCCTGAAGAACCTGAAAGGTATTACAGACCGGGAGGCAGCTTTTGTCTGCTCCCTTGTTTTATACATAAACGAATACCGTTATTTCATCTTCCAGGAAAGCTGCCGGGGCTTAATTGCCGAAGGCCCTATGGGCAGCGGAGGGTTTGGCTATGATCCCGTGTTTCTTATACCGGAAACAGGGAAGACCATGGCGGAGCTTTCGGAAGAAGAGAAAAACAGGATATCACACAGGGGTCGGGCCGGTGCAGCGCTGCGAAACTTCCTGCATTCCCATGGAGCTGAGCTTGGAGTGGTTTGAAGACGATCAATTCTGGCTTCGTTTTGCTCCCGTCATGTTCGATCCCCAGCGCTGGGCAGAAACTTCCGGAGAAGTTAAAGCCATTATCGCCATGACCGGGGTTGCAGGCGGCAGTACAATTCTCGACTCCTGCTGCGGGGTTGGCCGCCACTCACTGGAATTCGCCCGGCGTGCGTACAGAGTAACTGCGGTGGACAGAACCAGGGGCTACATTGAAGCTGCCAGGGAAACAGCCGCCGCTGAAGAACTTGATATAGAGTTTCTGCTGCAGGATGTACGGGATTTTCGAAGACCGGAATATTACAATCTTGCCCTTAACCTTTTTACCTCCTTTGGATTCTTTTCGGATCAGGAGGAAGAAATTCGTTACATCCGGAACATCCTGGACTCACTGAAACCCGGTGGCTCTTTTGTTATAGATGTTAACGGTAAGGAGATTCTTTCCAGGGATTTTGTACGCGAAGAAGAGTATGAAATGGATGGATACATGGTGCGGGGAGAATACGCTATCGAAGATGACTTCTCCATCCTTAACAATCTGTGGAGTATTGACGCCCACGGGGAGAATTACAGCTACCGTTTTTCTCACCGTATCTACTCCGCGGTAGAACTGAAGGAACTTCTGCTTCGATGCGGCTTTGAAAGTGTAGAAATAAAGGGGGGATTCGATGGGCGCCCCTATGACAATAATGCAGTAAGACTGATAAGCATTGCCCGAAAATAAGGAGATTTTTCATGTCACATGCAATACCCAAGCGAGAAGAGATCAATGAAGCATTTACCTGGGACCTTGGCGGCCTCTTTACATCTCCCCGGGAGTGGGAGGAATCCCTAAATGAGTTTACCGGAAAGATAAAGATTATCGAATCCTTCAAAAGCAGCCTTGGCGATTCTGCAGAACACCTTGCAGAAGTTCTTGATACCATTAGTAAACACGAAGAACTCGGCGAACGCCTCGGCTCCTACGCCTATCTACGGACCGCCGAAGACGGCGGCAGCGATGAGCACCAGACACGTTTTGCCCGTTTTATGCGCGCCGCAACGGAATCGAACAGTGCCATAAGTTATTTCCGCCCCGAGATTCTCGCCCTTCCGGATAAAGTCATGGAAGAGTTCTTGAAACATCCCCGGGTCGCCGAATACCGCATCATGCTGAACAAAATGCTCCGTTTCAAACCCCACACCCTGGGTGAAAAAGAGGAGCGCCTGCTGTCGATGCAGTCAGAGGCTAACCAGACCGCCTCAAAAAGTTTCAAGGCTCTCACCGACGTGGACCTAGATTTTGGGGAAATTGAGACAGAGGATGGCCTTAAACCCCTCACCCAGAGCACCTTTTCCGCTTTTCTCATGGACCCGGACCGTAATCTGCGGGAAAAGGCCTACCGTCAATTCTACGGGCATTACGAGAGCCACAAGAATACCCTGGCGTCTCTGTATTCCGGCAGTGTGCATCTCGATATCTACAAGGCAAAGGTCAGGAACTATCCCTCTTCACGTACTGCTGCTCTTTTTCCTGACAAGGTTGAAGAAGCGGTCTACGATAACCTCATATCGGTGATTCATGAAAACCTGCCGATACTGCACCGGTACTACTCCCTGCGCAGGGAGAAACTGGGAATCGACAAGCTGCGACACTGGGACGTCTATGTTCCCCTGACACCGAAAATAAGCGTCCGGCACAGTTACGAAGAAGCGGTGGAGAGTATTATCCCCGCCCTCGCTCCCCTGGGAGAGGAGTACTGCGTCACTTTGAAGAAAGGACTTCTCGACCGCTGGGTGGACCGCTATGAAAACAAGGGGAAACGATCCGGCGCTTTTTCCGCAGGCAGTTACCATGGAGAACCCTACATCCTTATGAATTACAAAGATGATGTGTTCCGCGATGTATTTACCCTGGCACACGAGGGCGGCCACTCCATGCACTCCTGGTACAGTGTACGGAACAACCCATTTCAGCATTACGACTACACCATTTTTGAAGCCGAGGTCGCCTCCACCTTCAACGAACAGCTCCTTGGAAAATACCTGATGGACCGTGCGGAAAGTGAAGAAATGAAGTCCTATCTTGTTGGAAAACAGATAGACGAAATTGTGGCCACAATCTTCCGCCAGACCATGTTTGCGGAGTTCGAGCACCTGGTTCACAAAATGGGAGAAGAGGGCACTCCCCTTACCCTGGAATCCCTCCGAGGTAGCTACCGGAAACTTATGGAGCAGTACTTCGGCCCTGAAATGCTCCTGGAAGAGGTATCCGACCTTGAAGCTTTGAGGATTCCCCACTTTTATCGTGCCTTTTACGTATACAAATATGCCACCGGCCTTTCCGCCGCAATTGCTCTTTCTGACCGCGTCCTGTCCGGAGGCGAAAAAGAGAGAGATGATTACCTCGCCTTTTTAAAATCCGGAGGATCCCGGTATCCCCTGGAATCCCTTAAACTTGCTGGCGTTGATATGTCCTTGCCGGACCCGGTCAGAAACGCCATGAGGCGTTTTGAAGAGCTTGTCAACAAACTCTCAGAACTGCAGTAAAGGCCGGGAACAAGGGAATTTCCTGCCCGGATATGCTTGACACCAAGCCGCAAAATCGGTACTATCTGCGTACATTTTAAAGCGGCGGTGGTGAAATTGGTAGACACGCTAGCTTGAGGGGCTAGTGGCCGTTAGGCCGTGCTGGTTCAAGTCCAGTTCGCCGCAATACCAATTCTTTACAGAGTAAAGAATTATAAAATGCGGGAAAATCCCCGGGATCTGTTTACTTCCCTTTGGTGGCTGATTGGTGGCCGAAAAAGAGGAGGTAGCTAAAATGGCTACAGATACCGTTTCCCGCGTGATTCCTTTTCC
>CAZKQJ010000005.1:0-93949 GCA_964554875.1 uncultured Spirochaetaceae bacterium
GGAATATCTTCCGGCCTATGCGTATTCGTGAAATATCCCCATGATTTGGGACACTGATTAAGGTTTTCCTAATGTCTGATCCCGAGTTGCTTCCTCGGGACCGGAAATTTGCGACCCCTCGGGAAATCTACTATGCTTCTTGCATGGAAAGGGGGATTAACAAATGTTCAGATCCGTAAAAATTTCCAGTCGGCTGCTTATCCAGATTGTACTTATCGTTGCCCTGACGGCGCTCATCAATTATGTATACATTCAGGGAATCGACAGGGTCCGGAGCTTCAGTATCGACAAGGGTGGCGAGATCATGCTTTCGGGACAGAAGGATAAACTTCAGGTGGCAACCACTACCGCCGCTGTAGGGCTGGGACTGGTAATTCTGCTGCTTTTCCTTCCCTTCAGCTTTTTCCTTTACAGAAGCATCGCCAGACCCCTGCGGCTTGCGGTGGAAATAACCGAACGGATAGCCGGCGGTGACCTTCGTCAGGATGTTCGGGATTCCGGACGAGATGAGATCGGCACCCTCCTGTCCTCCATCAGAACAATGCAGATCAAGCTGCGGGAGGTAGCCTCTTCCATGAAGGAACTCTCTGAGAGACTGGCTCAGGGCAGCGCAGAGATAAACGCTTCCGCACAGCAGGTTTCCACCGGAAACAGCGAACAGGCCGCATCCACTGAGGAGACAAGCTCGTCCATGGAACAGATGGCATCCACGGTGCAGCAGACATCGGAAAATGCAGAGCAGACTGAACGGATAGCCCTGAATGCCCGGGACAACGCACAAAAAGGAGGCGAGGCTGTTCAGAAAACCATCTTCTCCATGGAGAATATCCTCTCCAGAACGGAATTGATCGAGGGAATTGCCCGCCAGACCAACATGCTGGCACTGAATGCCGCCATCGAGGCCGCCCGGGCGGGAGAAGCTGGAAAAGGTTTTGCCGTAGTTGCGGCGGAGGTACGAAAGCTTGCAGAACGTTCCCAGGAAGCCGCGGCGGTCATAAGCCGCATTTCCGGAGAAAGCATGCAGGTTTCACAGGAAGCCGGCAGAGTATTCAACGAACTTCTCCCGGGAATCGAGAAAACCGCCGACCTTGTGCAGGAGATAAGCGCTGCCTCCCGGGAACAGGCCTCGGGAATTGATCAGGTAAATACCGCCCTGGCTCAGCTGGACCAGACGGTGCAGCAGAACGCGGCCATCTCGGAGGAGCTCTCCGCCATGGCCCGGGAGTTTTCCGACGGTGCGGAGCATCTGAAACAGGCAACAGCCTTTTTTATACTGGACGGTGAAAACTATCGGGCCCTTGAAGCCCTGCCAGGGGTAGAGGTATAGATGAAACCCGACTATTCAGCTGCCTCGTCGAGCAGCATCTTCCGGAGGAAGAGCTTGATGCGGGGATGATCAGGATCGGTAAAAAGTTTTGCCGGTGAGGCGTCTTCGATAATGTGTCCCTGGTCCATGAATACCACCCGGTCGCAGACGTCCCGGGCAAAGCTCATCTCGTGGGTAACCACCAGCATGGTCATGTGCTCCCCCGCCAGCTGCTTCAGGACTGCCAGAACTTCTCCCACCAGCTCTGGGTCCAGCGCGCTGGTCGGTTCGTCGCAGAGCAGAATATCCGGCTTCATGGCCAGGGCACGGGCAATGGCGACCCTCTGTTTCTGCCCCCCGGAGAGACGGTTCGGATAGGCGTCGGCCTTATCGGAGAGCCCGACCTTGGAGAGCAGTTCCTGGGCATAGGGTTCAATCTCGGAGCGTCGCAGTTTATCCACCACCATGGGGGCTTCGATCAGGTTCTCGATGACGGATTTATGGGGAAAAAGGTTGAAATGCTGAAACACCATGCCGAGTTTCTTGAGTCCGCTTTTGACCTTCTTTTCAGGTAATTTTACCCTGTCCCCATCCTCGACGGCAATTATCCTTTTCCCTTCAATGGCAATCTCTCCGCCGTCAATCATCTCAAGCTGATTTATACAGCGAAGCAGGGTACTCTTTCCCGATCCCGAAGGACCGATTATGGAAACCACCTCCCCCTTACGAACCTGAAGAGAGACATCTTTAACCGCGGCAAGTTCGCCGAAATGTTTGGAGACAGAACGAATATCCAGATACAGATCAGTCATAGTAGGCCATCCGTCGCTCCAGGTAGCGGAAAAAGCGTATCACCACCGAGGTCATAAGAAGATAGATCACCGTCGCCACCGCAAATGGAATCAGGGTAAAATCCCGGGTAAAGATCTCCTTGGCGGAGCGTAAAAGCTCTCCCATGCCGATAACCACCACCAGGGCGGTATCCTTTACCAGGGTAATGGCCTCGTTTGTTGTGGGGGGAAGTACCACCCGGGTAGCCTGGGGCAGCACGATCCGCCGCATGGTCTGCCAGTAATTCATGTTCAGGGCCTTGGCCGCCTCATACTGGCCGGCACCGATACTGGAGATTCCTCCCCGGAAGATCTCCATAAAATAGGCACCGTAATTGAGCACGAAAGTCAGGCCCGCCGCCATAAAGGGGCTCAAGGAGATATTGAATATCGTCAGCCCGTAATAAAAGAAAAAGAGCTGCAGCAATAGCGGCGTCCCCCGGAAAATCCAGCCGTAAAAACCCAGTACCCGGTCCAGGGCCCGGGGCCCTGAGACCCTGCCCAGGGCGCACAGAACAGCCAGGGGAATGGAAAAGATCAGGGTCACGGCGTATATCTGAAGCGTCAGCACGCAGCCCCGCAGCAGATGCGCCGTAACCTGAAGAGTATAATCCAAAGCTTAGAGCTCCCTACTTCTTGACAATCGCTTCGCCGAACCATTCGCGGGATATTTTATCCGCGCTTCCATCAGCCTTCATTTCGTCAAGGACCTTGTCAAGCTCAGCCTTGAGCTGGGTATCGCTCTTGCGTATACCGACACCGTAGGTTTCTGCACCGAAGTCTTCAGACAGGACATCGTAGATTCCGGGCTTCTTGGCAATGTAGTACCGGCCGACTATCTCGTCCACGACAACGGCGGCGGTTCGGCCTGCGGCAAGGTCCAGCAGGGCTTCCACATTATTGGAATACTTCTTGACCTCTTTTAGGCTTGCCGCTACAGCGGCGTCGTTGTTCAGCGCGACCTCCGCGGAGGAACCCATCTGCAGTCCCACCACCTTTCCGGCCAGATCAGCCTTGGTGGAGATACCGGAATCGGCCTGCAGAATCACAATCTGCCGGTTGTCAAGGTAGGGTTTGGAAAAATTGATCTTTTCCTGCCGGCTTTCGGTAATGGTCATTCCGTTCCAGACAAGATCGATGTCGCCCTTGTTCAGGCTGAGGATAACCCCGTCCCAGTCCACAGGTTTGAACTCAACATCCACACCCAGCCGTGAGGCGGCCTCTTTTGCCAGATCGATATCAAACCCGACGATCTCGTTGGATTCGTCCCGAAAACCCATGGGAGGAAAGCTGTCGTCCAGCCCGACAATAAGAACACCCCGTTCCCGGATGGCGTCCAGATCAGTAGACTTTTCCCCGGAACCGCCGGCGAACACGACCGCGCCGCAGACGATCAGCAGTAATGCCGACCACAGTACTCGCTTCATTGAAAACTCCTGTCAGTAATTATTTGTGGGGAACTCTAAAAATACTCCTTTTAGAAGGTCCCGTATATGACAATATCGGTTATACACCCTTATCGCTGCCGGAGGCAAGGGTGGCGTTTCCGCCCAGGGGGATAATCTCCTTCATGGAATAGACCAGATCCCGGTAATTCTCCGCCGGTGTACGCCATGAAAAGATATCCTTTTCCATCCGTGCCCGGGCGGATTCCAGCGTCTCGGCACTCTCTTCACTGTATATCTGGTGAAAACGCTGCATGGCGTCGTAAAACGCCACCGCAGAATAATCGGAAAACAGGACGCCGTTTCCCCGAAGAGTGCGTCTTTCTTTTACCATACCGTGTACGGTGTCACGAAGCCCCCCGGTCGCCCTGGCACATACAAAACAGCCGCAGGCAAATGCTTCCAGCTGGCTGATGCCGCCGGGCTCATGCATGGAGGGCATCAGAAAAAGGTCCGCCCCCAGCAGCGGAATACGAACATCCTGAAACCCGATACCCACGGATACCTGACCGGGGAACCACTCCGTCAGCTTCATAAGTCCTCTTGCTATCTCATCTCCCCGTTCGTCTCCCCCGGCTACAGCCCCTCCGATTATTCCCTGGTAACCCAGAGTGGTAAAAACCCCTTCAGAGGCTTCCAGGAGCAGTTGAAAACCCTTCTGCTCCGTAAGGCGGTGAATCATCACAAACAGCGGCGTGTCGGGATCAACCTGCAGTCCCCGGGTCAGCTGAAGCAGCAGCTTGATCCGCAGACGTTCAAGCAGACGTTTGCGCCGGCCGCCTTTGAGCTCATCGATTTTTCCCGGGACAAGAATCTCGGGGTACTTGTCTTCCAGCTGTTTCTTCAACAGAGGGTCCCCTGCTATGTACGAATGCAGAGAAGCACTGTTCTTTTCTATGAAGTTTTCTTCCTCCAGCCGCTGCCGGGCCCTCTTTCGAAAATCACTTCCCACACCGTTATTAATGCCGTATACATCATGCAGGATTTTTTCCATCCCGTCCGAGGCTATCTGAATCTGCTTTGCATAACTCGGGGATACGGTAACAACCTTGTTGGCGCTTCGTATCCCGGCGGCCATGCAGTTTATCTTTGCCGCATTCCGGGGATCCTCGAATCGCCAGTATTCGTGCCCCGCCAGATTAAAAAGCCGAAACAGATCGTTTCCGGCTTCCCAGCGGTGGTAGGCATCGAAATACTGCCATCCTCCGTTGTGGATAATATGAACCAGGCTTGTCCGGTCAAAAACCGGCTGTCCTGCATAGCGGGGATCGCTGCGGATGATGGCCGCGAAGATACCGGAGTAGGCATCGTTGGTAAAGATAACCAGCGGATCCAGGGAAAACTCCCGCACCAGCTCCGCCGCGGCCCTGGAAAGGGCCACCCTCCGCCGCAGCCGCTCAGCTCCGGTAAGGCCAAAATAGAGTCCGTCAAAAAACTCATGATGCTCCAGCAGGTAGTAGCGGATCCCGTCCACCATGGCCGTATGTACCCCGACCTCATACTCCTGATCCAGAATCCAGAAGCGAACATTCCTGCCGGTATAGGTCACAGTATAACGCCTGCATGCCTGTTCCATCTTCTGTACCGACTTTACATCCCCCTGCCGGTAGAAGGGGGTAATTACAACTGCGGACTCCCCCATGTTCGCCAGTTCCCTCGGAAGTTCATACACCACATTCGCCAAACCGCCGGATTTCGAGAAAGGATCAGCTTCGGCGGACAGAAATACCAGGCTGCCGCCCCGGTAGGAGTACCGGAGATATTCTCCTGTTTCCCGGATAAAATCATCCGCGTCCTTCCGCATATCCGCAAGATAGGCCCAGACAGGATTTATGCTATGGTCAGCCTCGTCGCGCCACAGGTAATAAAGAAAGCGCTTGAGTCCTAGGCGCAGGGCCTCCGGATTGTCCTGCATCAGGGGCGCCAGGGTCTTCGATATATACGCGGTAAACTCCCGGTAGCTGCCGGCGTGGGCTTTCATCTCCTTGTAAAACAGGGCAGCGGATACAGTTTCCCGGCTGCCGGCAGAACAGAGCCGATAAATCGACTGACGCAGCAGTTCAGGATAGACCTTTTTACGCTCCTCCGCGCTGCTTATACGGCGAAGTACCAGAACCTTGTAACGGTCGGTATGCGGAATAAGCATCTCCACTCTGGAATGACGCAGTTCTGCTCCGGTGTACCAGCCGGACATGCCGGTTACAGCGGAGTAAACCGGATCGGAAACATGGTAATAGGCAGCATCTTCCAGAGGAAGCCGGGGATCATCAAAACGGAGGGATGCATTCTCGTCGCGGTCGGCAAAATTGAAGGCCCCGATATAACCAACTTCAGAGTTGAATCTCAGGGCGGCCGCTACCATGGGGTTTCCGGCCCAGATCAGATACGCCGGCCCCCTGTTGTTCCGGTGTTCATTATACAGTTCGGTGTAGAAATCAAGCGTCCCGCGATAGGCCTCGCGTTCAAAGTCGTTCCAGTTCACATATATATTATCCAGAAAGACCTTCCAGGACTCACCTTCGGCGCTTCCTTCAAAATCAAGGATTATGCTGCTCAGGAAACTTGTCAGCATTACAGCTGCCCGGTAGCCCCGTCGGCCAAAGGTATTCAGCGCCCTGCGTTCATCGTGGTTTCCGAGTATCCCCAGCATCTGGGCCCCGCGAGGCAGAATGGAAGGAAAATAGTTCTGGTAGATATGGTAGATCTCCCGAACATCCGTCTTGCCGTGGATGATATTCTCACAGATTTTAAACAGGGAGGAGTTGTAGGGAACCGTCCCGGTTCTTGAAAGATACTGTTCCCTGCCCCAGTAACATTCCGCCAGGTTCACAAAATATCGCTTGCCCAGACGTCTGAGCAGGCGATGGACCCGCAGGGAAAGATAATAGTGAAAGGGTACGGCAATCAGTTCAGCGCAGGCGGAATCATAATAACTCGTCGTTACCAGGTGATCATATTCCCGGGTATTGTCGATAATATCCCCTTCCACCAGGGACTCACGGCTGCGGTACTCTCCGTGTATAAAGGGATAGTTGTTGCGCTTCATCATGACCGGCACCGCATGGGAAGAATCGAAGCGTATACCGTCTATATCGTATTTTTCGATCAGGGTGCAGACCGAGTCTGCCAGCCACTGCCAGACGGCAAACTTGCGGTAGTTCAGAAGCTTTCCGTCGTTCCAGCTGCCGTAACGCCCGTCAGTGGAAGCCCGGACAACCAGATTTCCGCCCTCATCGTAGGTTCGGACTGCGTAGTCATCCGGCAGCTCCTCGGAACGTCGGTTAAGATGGGGGATAACATCCACAATAACCTTTATGCCGAGACGATGGGCTTCAGTCACCAGCGCTTTAAAAGCTTCCTCTCCTCCAAGCTTCGGCTCAAGCTCCGTCATGCTCATGGGAGCAAAAGGTGACGGTGACTGTGCCTCCGGCGCCCAGTCCTCCCGGTTGCTGCCCCGCTTCTGGGCCCCGAGAATGTAAACAGCGCTTATGTTGTACCGCTTCTTGATGTCCCCTAGATGGGCAGCTACATCGGTAAAGGTTCCAGTGCGGATTATCTGTCCCCGTTCGTTATAAACCATTCCCGGATTCTCCGTTCGCCAGTAGAGCCGGGTATGGCCATGAATATCGGGAAAGATCTCGAGAACCAGTTCTCCGTCCAGATTGGGGAGAACATTTATACGTCCGCTGTAACCATCGAGCCAGCGGGCGCCGGCTTTCAGCTTACGGAAGACTACCCAGTCATAGTTTCCCAGGGTGCGGAAAATCCGGCTGGCCTCGTATTTTCCTGTTGCAGGGTTCAGCTTAAGGTGCAGATCGGTATAATCCAGATCACCGTCTACCACCAGTTCCCCTGAACTCCGGTCTCCATAGACCCTCACAAAGTAGCCGTTCCGGGATTTCGGCAGGTTGAAACTGAAACGATGCCTGCTGTCGCTCAGAATGGTCTCGAAGCGGGTCGCCAGGGGCGCATCGTACTCCTTCGGAGCAAAAACACGTTCCAGGGCGATGTTTGCCCGGTTGCGCAGTTCGTGTATATCGTGCCCTGACGCGGCAGTCAAAAGGCGGACGACCTCACACAGGGAATCTTCCTTGTTGCGGGATTTATATTCCCTGGCCAGTTTCTCAAGGGTATCGATTCCCCTGCGGCAGTCATCATAATTGAAGAGTCCGGAATCTCCCGGAAGCCTGCTGTCCAGAAGTACAAGAATCTCCTCCCGCTGCTGAGAACTGAAGGGTTTCGTTTTTCCCGGCAGGGCCTCCGGCCTGGACTGAAAAACCTCCGAGAGGGACAGTATTTTATCCAGCAGATGATCCAGAGAGCCCTTCTGAGCTTCCGTAAGGCTCTCGGTATGGGTATATCCCGTCTCAATGGCCCGTTCTTCAATTTTCAGCAGTTCGAGAAACGACTGATAATAGCCGGCATTGCCCTCGCCAAGGGCAGTCGCAACCACATCGAGCATATTCAGTCCAAGGTATATACTCGGCTGTTCCTGCTCCGGAGGTCCGGCATTCACATAACTGAGAAGCGAGGTTTCCGGCGATAGATGGAATATGGTCGGACTTCCGGGACGTTCCTTGATTAATACAAATCGCCGTCCCGAAAGCAGAGGGTTGTTTAACTCCTGAACAGCCCGATGAACGATAACCAGGGCATGCAACAGGCGGGTAGAAATTCTTCCCTGACTGTAAAACCGTCGTTTAACGGATGGTTCTTTTACCGAAGCCTCTTCGATTATCCGGTTTCGAAGGGGGATAAATATTTTCCCCTGGGCCTCGACACCGGCAGTCTCCAGGGCTTCGACAGCAAGACTCAAATCCGGGATAAAAGCAAAGGACCGGAACTGGCTTCCGGCCTCCTGCAGCTCATACTCGATATCAAATGCACTAAGCAGCTCAAGCTCATCCTCCCGAAAACGAAGAAGAGCTGATGGTAACGACTCGGAAGGACTCCATCTCATACCTATATAGTAGCAGTAGTTTTATCGGACCGCAAACGGATACTGACAATATGCCGGAAAAAGGAACCAGGATACCCGACAGACGGAGAAGAGCTCCGGCTTTCGGTTATCCCGAGGCTTATTCCTCTTCGTCCGTGTTTTCTGTTTCAGGGTTTTCTTCTTCGGGTACGAAAAAGAGGTCCTTCAGGGTTTCCTCGTCGGCGATCTGACCGCCGTCACCTTCGCCTTCCTGCTTTTTTAACTTTTTTTCTTCTTTCTTTTTCTTCTTTTCCAGCTCACGCCTGCGTTTTTCATAGGAAAAATGATTTCGTCCCACTTACACTCCTTACAAAAGAAGAGCCAGGCCATCGGCCTGGCTCGTGCATTTCAGTTTTCTACTATGTCGTACTGATCTTAGTACTGAAATCTGCGTTCCCGGGGTTTCCGGTCGTTGGCTTCGCTGACCCGTAGCTCGCGGCCGTCGAGCTGCTGCCCGTTCAGTGCGGAGATCGCCGCCTCGGCGGAATCATCCTCTTCCATTTCGATGAAACCGAATCCCTTGGACCGGTCGGTGTAGCGGTCAGTGATGATCTTAGCGCTGATAACGTTACCGTACTGCGCGAAAGCCTGATTCAGCTGATCCTCGGTGGTGGAGTAATTAAGATTACCCACATAAATCTTCTTTGCCAATGTTCTGCTCCTCTCATCCGCTGTTCCTTGTTGCGGACGACTACAAATATCTGTAACTTTTTGTTCCTTGTGGAATTCAGACCAGTATCGTAAAGGGAAAATGCAATCGAGAGATCGTCAAAGCAAGAACGAAGGCCGAAAAGCAGTCTAAAACCTTTTAGAAAACCAGCACAGTACAAAGAACAACGACCGGTATTGGCTACCAGCGTTTTGGTTACATGTATATACTAGCAGAGATAGTCACTGCAGTCAAGTGCAAAAAGTCTCTTCTCATCCCTGCACACCTGGGATACACTGGCCGTAATCAGCAGATATTCAAGGAGGGGATAATGGCTTTTACGATCTTTCCCGGGAGGAGCTTCAGCATTTTATTCCCGAGATTCCTGAACCCTCAGATTTTGACCCGTTCTGGAACGAAACCCTGAAGGAGACCCGCTCATATCCCCTGAATCCCCGTTTTACTCCCGCAGACTTCCGCCTGACGGAGATCGAAAGCTATGATGTCACCTTTGCCGGGTTCCAGGGTCAGGAGATTAAAGGCTGGTTTCTGCTCCCGGCAAGCCGAAAAAAGAACCTGGCCTGCATAGTTCAGTATATAGGATACGGCGGAGGCAGGGGATTCCCGACCGACTGGCTGGGCTGGGCCGCGGCGGGCTACGCGAACCTTGTTATGGATACCCGGGGACAGGGATCAAAGTGGAGACGGGGAGACACTCCGGATCCGGAACTGCAGGGCGGCAACCCCCAGTATCCCGGCTTCATGACCCGGGGAGTCCTCTCCCGGGAGACCTATTACTATCGACGTCTCATAAGCGATGCGGTACGGGCAATTGAGACCGCGAGGTCCCATGACGGGATCGACAACGACAGAATCGCAGTAACGGGAATCAGTCAGGGGGGAGGACTCGCAATAGCTGCTGCCGCGCTGGACGGCAGGGTCGCTGCCGCCATGCCGGATGTGCCCTTTCTCTGCCATTTCAGAAGAGCCGCCACCATAACCGATCTGTCTCCCTACAAGGAGATCGCCGAGTACTGCCATACTCATCGAGACAGGGAGAATCAGGTTTTCGGGGTGCTGGATTATTTCGACAACCTGCACTTCGCAAAGCGTGCGGGAATGCCGGCCCTCTTTTCAACGGCCCTGATGGACCATATCTGTCCGCCGTCTACGGTTTTTGCCGCATATAACCACTGGAAAGGAAAAAAGCAGATCAGCACCTATACCTTCAACGGCCACGAGGGGGGCGAAGGTTACCAGTTTCTGGAACAGCTCGATTTTTTACAGGGACTTGGAATATAAGATTCCCCGCCCCGCAGGTTTTACACCAGCCGACAGCGCCTGATCAGTTCGTTAAAGGCGGTACAGACATCCTCCGAAAGGGACGTCTCAAGGCGGTCAAGAAGATCATAAAAAATATTCCAGGCCCGCCGCTCACGCTGCCATTGAAGCGCGAGATCTCCCCGGGGACCCCGTTTTCGCTTCAGAACCTCCGGAAGCCGCCGGGCAGCCAGCTCAAGAACCTCCTTCCTTGCTTCGGAGCTTTCCCTGGAGGTATCTGCAAGGTGCAGGGCAAGACGCAACCCCACAGAGATCGACGGGCATGCACGTATAAAACAGCCGGTAAAGGGATCAACGATAGCTTTGGTTTCCTTCTGTCCTCCCGGTAAAAACGAGGCGTAGTCGGAAAAAACCAGGGTTCGCACCAGGTCGCCCACATAAGAACCGGCTTTTCCCGCCGTCACTGCCTGGGATGCAAAAGCCTCCTTGTCGTGGCGCATTATCAAACCCGGTTGATGCAGATACCCCAGACGAACGGGGCCTTCGGCAGCGAAGGTCGACAGAATATACGCCTGGTCCTCCGCACGCCCGACAAAGCTCGGGGTAAAGGGACGATGTCGCCTGAGACTCTCCAGCAGGATTCCATTGGTACCGCCGGTAACGTGGATCCGTTCAATTGCGGTATCTATTCCGTCGGGCATCCCCTCTTCGCCATAGCGGGTCATCATCTCCGCTCTGGTGGAAACCGCCATGGGTCGCTGTTTAAAAAACAAAAGGTCTTCCCCCGAGGGAAGCGATTCAGGCCACGGAATATCCGGAGTGAACAGCCCCCGCCGGATGTCGCCCTCGTTGACCAGGGCACCGGCTATCATGCCGAGCTCGCACTCCTTTCCCCGGAAATCCCTCCCGCAGGCACCCCACAGGGGAGAAGCCAGAAGCTCAAAGGCCGATTTTCCGGTTTCGGCAATCAGTTCCTGCTGGGGAAAAACCTGATCCAGATCTATCTTGAAGGTCCCCCGGATACCCGGATCCGATAAAACCGACCAGAGGGCGGGCAGCGCCTTCAGGAAACTGTAGTGCCTGCCGTACTCTCCATCCACACCGAAGACTTCTTCGAGAAGGGCCCGTTCTTCATTTCCGTCGATACAGGCATCCAGGATGCCAAGAATCTCCGCCGTATCGTCTTCGGTAAAACCGTAGACCTCCAGGCCTTCAAGATTCTTTTTTTCTTCTCCCGAGAGTACGGAGCTGAGCCACTCCCCTGCCAGGGGACGCAATTCCCGGTGGGTAACGGATATGGAAAGTACGACCTTTACACGGGAGGCATCTGTATCGGGGTGCCGCTTCTTCTCCACAGCAAAAGCCCGGGCAAGCCCTTTTAAGCCGTACAAAACCTCGTTGGACTCCGGAGCTACCCCAAAGGGAACCGGATGGTCGTACCAGTACTGCTGCGGACCCTTTGCCGCATCCTGGACCCGGTTTCGAAGAGAAATATCCGCTATGGCCGGCTCCTCCCCGGCGACCGGTACAGTAAGCAGAACATTCGACGTAAACAGGATCTCCTTTTCAGGCCTGATGAGGGGAGTTTCCGCGGGACGCAGGGCCTCGATTCTGCGCCGTTCCCGCAGTTTGTCGATCTGCAACTGCGGATCATCATCCAGATACAGAGCTTCCGGAAAAAAGATCTTCCACAAGCGCTCCGGCTGTTCCTTTAGGGAGCCCCCGGAACCCAGGAATCTGATCAGCTCATCCAGGTCCCGGGAGAAACTTCCCTCCTGTAGCTGCAGGATTTCTTCTTCCATGCAGTCGATCAGAGTCAGGAAGGGTTCGGATAAAGCGTCTTTGCGGGCAGCCCCGCCAAGAACTTCAAAAAAGCCCTCCGCTGCCCGTGCAGCTTCATCGTTTCCCGTCTCAACTCCCTCAAGAAGGGCGGGAATCAGAAGAGAAAAAAGCTCTGCAGTGTTTACCATTCTCGATCCTTGTGCAGAATACTTTCGAATCCTGCGGATAAATTATCAGGCGATTTCAGAGTATAAGTATAAAGCCTGATCCGGACTCTTTCAAACAGAATAAAGGTTTGCCCCAAACCATGGCCTTCGGGGTAGCGGCACAGCGGACTGCCTGCATGGAGACACCGGAGTTGTTCTCCCTGCCCCGGGCAGGGGAGGCGAGGCAGTTGATCAAATGAGGGAATAGCACGTATTCTCTAGCTCAATCAAAGCTTTAGGAGGTCTTGATGAAGAGAGTCGGTATTTTGCTTATTACTCTTGTGTTTGCAGTTTCCTGTACCACTGCCAGTTTCCAGGGAATGCAGATGACCCGGGAGACTCCGGCGTTCAACGTGGTGGGAGAGTTCGAACGGACCCTGTCTCAGCACGGAATAATCGGCGGCTGGTCAGGCGGCAGCCTGGTAAAAATTTCGGACAATGATGAACGGATATTCTCGATTATTACTGACGAGATCCAGAAAAAGGGCGGGGATGCCGCCATCGATGTAACCATCGAGTACGGCGCCGGTTTCCTGAATCTTCTGCTGAATGTAATCACTTTGAGCATCTACAACCCGGGAAGAATCGTAATCAAAGGGACCGTCATCAAGTACACAAAATAGGACACTCCCGCTCCTTTTGTTAAACCGGCAGCAAAACCTGTCGGTTTTTCTTTTCCCCCGGCTATTGGCAGCTCCTCATTTTTCCTGTACAAAACTGGATATGAGCAGTCTGGACAAGCGATTCCTGATCTACCCTGCGGCCTTTATGGTGAACGGCGGGATAACCATGCTGAATTTCAGCGTAATCTTTTTCATGCGCAGAACCTACGGCACATCTCCCGCTCTGGTGGGCTGGATGTCCGCCTTCTGGGCCTTTGCCTACCTGATCGGCTGCATCGGCCTGGGGAGACTGAGCCGCCGGCTCTCCTACCGTCGGGCCCTTCCCCTGGCGACCTTTGTAATGGGTTTCTCCACCCTGGCCATTCTGATTATCCCCTGGGAGATTTCCGCCTTCTTCTGGTATATGCTTTTCGGCCTCGTTACCGCCCTTCACTGGCCGCCCCTGATGGGCTGGCTCTCCGAGGGCCTCGAAGGGAGGGATCTGAGCCGGGCAGTTGGCGGCTTCAATCTTTCCTGGAGTACCGGGGCCGGGGCCGGTCCCTTCATAGCCGGACTCCTTATCGAAAGGGGGCTGCGGCTGCCGCTGGTGGTCATTGTCCTGCTGTACGGATTCATGGCGTTATTGTACCTTAGCGCCTTCAGCCTGTCCCAGCGCAGAAAAAGCAGACTCGCCGAAGTCCCCAAGATCGACCTGCCGAAAATCGCGGACCAGAGCTCTCCCCTGCGTTATGCCGGCTGGATAGGCGTCGCCTCTTCCTATACCCTTCTTGGGGCCCTGATGTTCATCTTTCCCATGTATGCCGAGGATGTCCTGGGATACAGCGAAAGTTTTACCGGGCTGCTTCTTTTTTTGCGGGGAGCGGTTACGGTGGCCGGTTTTTACCTGGCGGGAAAAACAATCTTCTGGCACCATAATCCCCTGCAAATCAGCATAAGCCAGCTGCTCCTGGGAGCAAGCGCCCTGCTGCTTGCTTTTGCCGTGAGGCCGGGAAGCTATCTGGCCCTTTTTACCCTTTTCGGTCTGATTTTTGCGATGCAGTACGCCACCAGTATCTTCCACGGGGTTTCCGGTGCCCTCGAGCGGGAACAGCGCATGGCAATTCATGAAGGATCCCTCACCTTCGGTGTGGTCCTGGGTTCAGCAGGCGGCGGGCTGCTCTATCAGTGGGTCTCCTTCCGCTCCGTACTCGTAATGATCGCCCTGGCAGTCGCGGCGGCATTCTTTGTGCAGGCTCTGAGTTACCGGACTGTTTCCAAGCGCACAAAAAAGGCCGCTTCCTGACTTGTCAGGAAACGGCCTGTATTTATCTTTCCGGCAGAGCAGCTTAGTACATATCTCCGCCCATCCCGCCCATGCCGGGAGCAGGCTTCTCCTTCTCCGGCAGGTCGGTAATGATACACTCCGTGGTCAGCAGCAGGGAGGCTATGGATGCCGCGTTCTGCAGGGCTGAACGGGTAACCTTGGCGGGGTCGATAATACCGGCCTTTACCAGGTCGGCCCACTCCATGGTGCTTGCGTTGAAACCCATACCGTCCTTCTGACTCTTGGCCTTGTCGGCGATGATGGAACCGTCCAGTCCGGCGTTCTCCGCAATCTGGCGCAGGGGAGCTTCCAGGGCGCGCTTTACGATGGCAAAGCCGGCCTTCTCATCGTCGTTGAAGCCGGAAATGTCCTCTTTTTCCAGGGAGGCAACGGCCCTCATCAGGGCGATACCGCCACCAACCACTATGCCTTCCTCTACAGCCGCCCGGGTCGCGGACAGGGCATCTTCCACCCGGTGCTTCTTCTCTTTCATCTCGACTTCGGTGGCGGCCCCGATATTGATTACCGCAACACCCCCGGCAAGCTTGGCCAAGCGTTCCTGCAGCTTCTCCCGGTCATAGTCGGAGCTGGTCTCCTCGATCTGGGCCTTGATCTGGGCTACCCGGCCCTTTATGTCCTTCTCGCTACCTGCTCCCTCGATAACGGTGGTGTTCTCCTTGTCGACCTTGATACTTTTTGCCTTACCCAGCTGCTCCAGGGTGGTACTCTCCAGCTTGTAGCCCATCTCCTCGGAGATAAGCGTTCCGCCGGTCAGGATCGCCAGGTCTTCCAGCATCGCCTTGCGGCGGTCGCCGAAGCCCGGAGCCTTGACCGCACAGGCCTTCAAGGTTCCCCGGATATTATTGACCACGAGAGTGGCAAGGGCTTCGCCTTCCACATCCTCGGCAATAATCAGAAGGGGACGACCATTCTGGGCCACCTTCTCCAGTACGGGAAGAAGGTCTTTCATGGCGGAGATCTTCTTGTCATGGATCAGAATGTAGGGATCTTCCATTTCGACGGTCATGGTCTCCCGATTGGTGGCGAAATAGGGAGAGAGGTACCCACGATCGAACTGCATTCCCTCTACAACCTCGAGGGAGGTATCCATGGACTTGGACTCTTCAACGGTGATGACTCCGTCCTTGCCAACCTTGTCCATGGCGTCGGCAATGAGCTTTCCGATTTCCGCATCGTTGTTGGCAGATACGGAGGCTACGTGCTCAATGTCGCTCTTGTCCTTGATGGGGGTCGCGATCTTCTTGATGGAGGCGACGGACTTCTCCACTGCCATATCGATACCCCGTTTGAGTCCCATGGGGTTCATACCGGCGGCTACGTTCTTGAGTCCTTCCCGTACGATGGAGTGGGCCAGAACAGTCGCGGTTGTCGTTCCGTCACCGGCTACATCGTTGGTCTTGGTGGCAACCTCCTTGAGAAGTTTGGCACCCATGCTCTCGAATTCATCCTCCAGCTCTATCTCCTTGGCAACGGTAACGCCGTCCTTGGTTACCGTGGGAGCGCCGAAGCTCTTGTCCAGTACTACATTTCGACCCTTCGGGCCCAGGGTAACCTTAACGGCATTGGAAAGTTTCTCCACACCCTTCAGGAGTTTCTGTCGAGCTGCCTCGTCAAAAAGAAGTTGTTTTGCTGCCATATCTCTACCCTCTACTCCTCAATTACTGCCTGAATATCATCATTGCGCATGATTACGTGATCTTCGCCGTCTACCTTGATTTCTGTTCCGGCGTACTTGTCGAATAGAATCTTGTCCTTCGGTTTTACCTTGATGGCCTCATCATCACCTATCGCTACAACATACCCTTGAGTTGTCTTTTCCTGAGCGGTGTCCGGTATAAAAATACCGCTTTTCGTCTTGGTTTCGGATTCGGCCCGCTTTACCAGTACGCGGTCGCCTAATGGCTTGAGCTTCATTGTGTTTCTCCATGTTTGTAAGAAGATTATACCTCTTCACCGAAGAGGGCTCAGTAATTCTGTATGCATTACTGCAAATAACGTGCCAAAACGGCATTTTTTTATAACTACATGCATAATATACAATTATTCCCTTGTTTTGTCATCAGTTTCAAAGGAAAATCTAAACAGAGAGGACAATGTGACACAGGTACATTTTTTTTTCATAAAAAGTGTATCAAAATTACTCAGAGCTTCTCCGGAGAAGGAGCAGTCCCCCTCCGGAGAAGCTTATTCTAGTCTTCCGCTCCCAGAGGTCCGACAAAGCTGGTGGGAATAGTCACAGCCCGGGCTTTCAGTTCCCTGTCGACCATGTAGAGCCCAGGTCCCTTTCCGCCCGCGGAAATCTCCATCCGGGTAATCATGTCCGAGGCGTTCTTCTCTTCCTCGACCTGTTCGCTTACGTACCATTGCAGGAAGATCCGGCTGGCGTAATCCTTTTCCTCCTCGGCAAGAGCCACCAGGGAGTGGATCGATGCGGTAACCTTCTTTTCGTGTTCCAGGGTAGCCTTGAGAACATCCATGGGGGAATCCCAGGTCTCCCGGGGCTTGTCGATTGCAAGCAGTACCGGTTTGCTTCCCTGGTCAAAAAGGTACTCATAGATCTTCATGGCATGAAACATCTCTTCGTGATACTGAACCATAAACCAGTGGGCGAAGCCTTCGAGACCCTGGTCATTGCACCAGGCGGACATGGCCATATACAGATACCCGGAGTACATCTCCTTGTTTATCTGCTCATTCAAGGCCTTACTCATCTTTTCTGAAATCATAGGTTTATCTCTCCTCAGCGAATAAAGTGGATTTTATGGGGTAAACATACTCAGGCGGCGGATCAGGGTAAAGGATTTTCAGGAACAATTATCGATTTCTTACAGAGAAGGATTTTCCAAGCACACGCCAGAGATCCGCCAGAACTGAATCCCGGGCACTGCCGATACCCGCGTCAAGAAGCACATCGTCCCTGTTGCGGCTCAGCCATCTATAGATCCTGGAAGCCCCATCGGCTCCGGAGCTCCCCGCCCGTGCAACCTTTACCAGACCCAGCATCTCCGCCTCATCGAAGGTCTTACGCACCTGGCCAAGATCAACAATAAAACTGCGGCCGAAAGCTCCCCGTTCAATCCTGACGCCTCCTTCCTGTACGGCGGCGGGGCTCTCCTGCTTTCCCTGCTTTGCGGAGGGAGAGGTTTTCCCCGCCTTTTCAGTCTCCCGGTTAAGCTTTTCTACCCGCTGATTATAAATCAGGGTATTGGCCTGTTTTATCAGGAAAAGCAGACCTTCCCGGTCAATCTCCCTGATAAGTCCCCGCAGCTCCTTGAGCAGCGGCTGCCGGGGATCCGCCTGAGCCGTTTTCAGCTGCTTTTTGCCGCTTTCCGTTTTTCCTTCCTTTCCAGCCACTGCACCCCCCTTCTCCGTCATGATGGTTCTGCTCCCAGAGCACATGCAGCAGTTCATCCGCCGTCATAGGCTTGTAATAATAATAGCCCTGATGCTGGTAACATCCATGTTTTTCCAGATATTCAACATGATCGAGATTCTGAACACCCTCCGCGACGACATCGAGATCAAGGCTTTTTACCAGGTTGATGATTCCCCTGACAATCTTGCGATTATGTTCCTGGTCCAGACCGCTGATGAATGTCTGATCGATCTTGATTACATCCACGGGAAGTTTAGAAAGATAGCTGAAGGAAGAAAAGCCTGTACCAAAATCATCGATCATGAAGGTAAGCCCGGGAAAACGGTTCTTGAGGTCATTAATCCTCAAAGAGGCTTCCACAGGATTGCGGATAAAAACCCCTTCGGTCATCTCAAGCTTGAGTCCCCGGGGATCAACCTTGTACTTCTCAAGAGCCTCCGCAACCTTGCTCTCGAAAAAGGGGTCATCGAACTGGCGAGGGCTTATATTAACGCTCAAGTACAGATTGGAGCAGCCATGGCGCTGAAGATGACTCAGCATGCGGCAGGCCTTGAGCAGAACCATCGCCCCAAGGGGTACGATAATGCCTGTTTCTTCCGCCAGGGTAATAAAATCACCGGGCAGAACAAGCCCCTCCCCCGGATGCACCCAGCGAACAAGGGCTTCGAAGCCAACGATGCCGGCTCCGTTTCGATAGATGGGCTGAAAATAGAGGGTAAGCTGGGAAGCACATATAGCCGCCCTGAGCCCCTCCTCGAGGTGGAGCCTGCGGGTCACTTCCCTGTTCATCTCGGGGGTAAAAAAACGGTAGGTGTTTCCCCGTTCCTTGGCCCGGTACATTGCAATATCGGCATTGGAAATAAGCAGGGAGATATCGCTGCCGTCATCGGGAATGATCGCGATGCCTATGCTCACTCCCAGGCTTATGTAGGGCAGATCGGGATTCTCCCGTATTGAATAGGGTCTGCGTATGTCGTTGATAATCTTCAGTGCTACAACTGCGGCTTCCCGGGGGTCATGCAGGTGGGGCAGCAGGATGACGAACTCGTCGCCCCCAAACCTGAAAACCCCCTCCTTGCGTCGTTCCATCTCCAGATTCTCCACCCGGAAAATCTGGTCGCTCTCTCTGAGACAATTGTGGAGGCGGTGGGTACATTCCACCAGGATTGAATCCCCTACATGGTGCCCCAGGGAATCATTTACCTTCTTGAAACCGTCAAGGTCCAGAAAAAGCAAGGCTCCCTTTCGTTCTCCGTAGCGGAGAGTCTCGTTCAGATATTCGGTCAGATAGATATGGAAAAGATCGCGGTTTCCCAGATCAGTCAGCTTGTCATGATATGCCAGATAGCGGAGCTTTCGTTCGGTTTTTTTCCGTTCCGAGATGTCCCGTATAATACAGGGCATTATCCGACCCTGATTCGTGGAGACCGACACCCCGAAGGAGATCTCCAGGGGAAGGATCTCGTTGCCGGCGGTCTCCCCGAGAAGTTCCATATGGTTGCTTATCCCTCTTTTCTGCCGTTCCGCCAGGGAAAGAAGAAAATAACTGCGGATTTTATCCTCAACCCTTCGAAATTCTCCGGGAGGAAACAAAGCGGCAAAGGAATTGCCCACGATCTTTTTGGGGGACATTTTGAAAATACCCTGTACCTGGGAGTTGGCGTAGACAATACGAAGATCCTGGGAAATCTGGATGATTACATCGGAAGCTGTTTCTGCCAGAGCCTGATAACGGCTCTTCAGATCTTCAAGTTCTCTGCGATAACGGCGAATCTTCTTACTTGGCAGGGACGTAAGCGTCTCCGGTTCCGCACTATGCTTATGCATCATGACATTTTCTCTCTGCTGTACAGTATACACAATTCAGCGAGAAGCTGCAGTTTTTTTTCTGGAACAATAAACCGCAGGGTTTTTCTTTTCCTTCCGGTCCGGGAATAGTACCTTGGTAGTGAGGCAGGGCATGATTGAATTCAGGGATCCCGTGGCGGAGCACATCAAAGCCTTTATCCTCGATGAAACCGCCATGGAAATAGACAACCGGGGGTATCCTTCCGATCCGGTGTGGCAGGAATACCGGGAAACCGGGAGCAGAATCTGGCTGTACGGTAACGATGTCTCCGCCGAGAAGGTCTGGACCCGGGACATGGAAGCTGTTTACCTTGATACCCCCCTGCTTATTGACGCACTCAGGCGAAAGCTTTTTAACGGACTCATTATTGAGGCCAACAGCGTCCTGAAAGGCCTGCCGGGAGACGAAAGAATCGATGAAATCGCCTTCATAATCAATGCCCGCAATGCTGTTGCCACGTCAAAAAGGTTTGCAGCCCGGGTCTGTGTGGAAATTCCCCTCTTTTCTGAACAAGCAATGGAAATAGGCCAATACGCCAGGCGGCTGTACCAGGTTTGTCCTGAGCATTTTTTACCGGTTATTCCCTACAGTACTGAAGGACTCAAGGCAGCGGCGGAGCTGCAGCAGGAGGGGATACCCGTCATAATACACACCGGCTGCAGTCCGCAGCAGATCAAGGACTCGATCCGCCGTTCCGCCCCGCAGTATGTGGCCATTGGACACTTTGACGCCACCCAGGGGACACCGGTCCCATCCTCCCGGGAACTCAGGGCCCTCATTGACCACGTTGAAAAGCCGGAAAAAACAGTCCTGATTGCCTGCGGTATGGACAGCGAAGAAAAAATACGGCGATTCATGGGTTTTCCAATAATCGTAGCGACACCTGCCGCCGCCAGGGACTATCACAAGCGGCGGACTGCCGGCAAACAGGATGCCCCTGCCCCCGGAGCTGAATCTCAAGCGGGAGCACAGGATCTACCGGACCCGAAGGACGATCAGGATATCGCCCTTCAGTCCAGAGACGGCTATAGAGAGCTTGTTTTTATAATAAGAAACACTATTGACTCCAATTAAACAAATAATTCTAAATACTTTACTATAGCTGAAAATTAGATTATTATTCTCATGAATACGAGTATGAAGAAAATGCCCAGAGTAGCTGATTCTGTCACTCCTCACACTTTTTCCAGGAAACTCTACCTGGGTATAAGCCTTCTGCTGCTGACGGCAGGACTCATGACACCCCTGGGTTTTCCTCACAGTCCCTGGATTACCTACCCGGTTCTTGTGCTGCCGATGCTCTTTTTTCTGCTGAACGGGCTTGTTCCCGGTACTCTGTTCAGCCTTTTGTTCCTGGGAATCTTTTATTTTGAGGTCTCTTATCTGCTGCCCTTTTCCTCCTCCGGGATCTATACAACGGAGCTTCGTCTGATCTCCGCCATGATCCTCGTAAACATTCCCGCCGCCTGGCTGCAGCAGCGTTACAGAAACCGGGGAAACCGTCATCTGGCCCGGCTCCACTATTTTGATCAGCTTACCGATCTGCCGAACAGGAATCAGCTCATACAGGATGTTCAGAGCATTCGAACTCCCATACTCTTCCTGATCAATATTGACGATTTCAAGGAGATTAATGATGTCTTCAGTCCCAAGGCCGGAGACATAATCCTCAGGGAACTGGCGGAGCTGATACAATCGCTTGTCCGGGAGCTTCCCTGTGCCTACTACAAGCTCACCGCCGACGAATTTGCCCTGCTCTTCGATAACAACAGGAATAATACCAGCAGACAGCAGTTGAGCATACTGGCCGAAACCTTGAGCAGCCGCATCGCAGCCCAGGAGTTCTCCATCGACGAAAGCGAAATTCGCCTGAGGGTAACCATTGGTATCGGAGACTCCCGTATAAACGAAAACGACAACGTTCTTGCCCAGGCGGATATGGCCCTGAAGACGGCGAAGAAAATCCATAAGCCGTACCTGTTTTTTACTCAGACCATCGATACCCGGGAGAACTACCACAAGAACATTCACTCCCTCAAGGTACTGACTGAGGCCCTGGAACACAGCAGAATTGTTCCCTATTACATGGCCATAATAAACAGCGACACCGGGGAGCCGGAGAGCTACGAGTGCCTTGCAAGACTCATCGATCCGGATGGAGTGGTATACCCGCCCCTCTTTTTTCTCGAAATTTCCAAAAAGGCGCGCCTTTACTCCCAGATTACGCGGATGATTTTTAAAAAGGCCGCTGAGTATTTCAACAATCTGCCCTATGAGTTCACCATAAACATCTCCATGGACGATATGGATGATCCCGAAACCGTGGCCACCATACTTGAAGTCCTGGAAACCCATCCAAAGCTGCATAATCGGGTGATTTTCGAGATTCTCGAATCGGAAAGCATCAATAATTATCCCCAGGTTATGACCTTTATCCAGCTGGTAAAGACCTACGGCTGCAAAATTGCCATAGACGATTTCGGCTCCGGCTACTCCAACTTCGAGAACATCTCGCGGCTCAGGGTGGATTATCTGAAGATAAACGGCGCCCTGGTCCGCAATATCGCCAGGAGCCCGCAGAATCGTTTTATTGTGGAAAATATCCACAATTTTGCCGCCGGCCTGGGAATCAAGACCGTCGCCGAATACGTGGAGGACGAAGCAATCCTTCAGCACCTTAAAAAAATGAAAATCGATTACCTGCAGGGCTATTACTTTGGAGCCCCCGCGGAGAAGATCCTCTCAGTTTCCGGGGACAGATTGCTGCAGACCCTGAAATAGGTTACCCTTACACCATGGTAACAGAAGAAATGATTAAACAGCTGCCCAAGGTGGAGCTTCACGACCATCTTGACGGCAGCCTGCGTCCCCAGACCATACTTGAACTGGCGGAGAAGGAAGGCGTCCAGTTACCCGCCGCCAGCCCCGGGGATCTGGCAGACTGGTTCCACCGGGGAGCCGACCGGAAGAGCCTCTCCCTCTATCTTGAAGGTTTCGCCTACACAACCGCCCTCATGCAGTCCCGGGAATCCCTGCGTCGGGTAGCCCGTGAACATATGCACAGCCTGGCGGAGGACATGGTTGTCTACGGAGAGATCCGTTTTGCCCCCTGTCTTCACCAGAAACAGGGACTCAATCTTGAAGAGGTGGTAAAATCGGTCCTGGAAGGACTTGAGGAGGGAAGCCAGGAAACCGGTGTTAAATACGGACTGATTCTCTGCGCCATGCGGCATCAGAAGGTCTCCCTGGAGATCGCCGAACTGGCGGTGGCTTTCAGATCACGAGGAGTCGTGGGTTTCGATATAGCCGGCGACGAGTTCGGTCACCCCCCCAAGAAACACCTCGATGCTTTTCAGTACATCAAGAACAGGAACTTCAATATAACCATCCATGCCGGGGAGGCCTTCGGCATAGAATCGATCTGGCAGGCGGTCCAGATTTGCGGAGCCCACCGAATCGGACATGCCACTCGACTGGTAGAAGACATGCTTGTCCATGGAACCCGGATCGAGAAGATGGGGACCCTCTCATCCTACATTCTGGACAAACGCATACCCATGGAGATATGCCTCTCTTCGAACGTACAGACCGGGGCAGCCAAAAGCCTGGACACCCATCCCTTCCACATCTACTACCGCAACAACTTCCGGGTCATGCTCTGCACCGACAACCGGCTTATGAGCGATACGAGCCTCAGCAAGGAGATGAGACTGGCGGTGGAACACTACGGCCTCGATATTCGGGATCTGGAAAAACTCAGCATCAACGCAATGAAGTCAGCCTTTATCGGCTATGAGCAAAGAATCGCCCTTATCTACGACGTGCTTAAGCCGCGTTTCGCTCAATTGCGGGAGACCATCAATCCGAACATGTAGATTCAGACAAGGTCGTTGAGAAGCCGCCTGAAATCTTCAGCAGCCTTCTCAAGGGCGGGCATTGCTGAACGAACCCCTTGCTCCTCACCGATCTTGGCTGCCTGTTCGGCCCTTCCCGCCGCATCGGCAACAGTAAAGGCAAAGAGGTTCAAACCTCCTCCTTTCAGGGAGTGGAGTTCCCGATGAACGTGCTTCCATTCCTGCCTTTCCAGGGCCGCCCAAATGCCTTCCAGCTGCTCTTCAAGACCATCGGCGAACTCCCGGAGCATATGCAGCGCAGTCCCCCGGTTTCCCCCCAGTTCACGTACCAGGGAATCAAAATCGCAGATTCTGGAGGCGTCCCCTGCTTCCATGCTGTCCTGCGCAGATCCGCTCCCGGAACTGAGCCAGAAGGCAACATCCGATAAAAAGGCTTCCCTGCGCAGGGGTTTTGTAAGCACCCCGTTCATTCCGGCCTGCCGGTACTGCCTGAGGTCATCGGGAAAGGCGTTTGCAGTCAATCCCACAACGGGAGTCTCCCGGTTCGGCCCCTGCCGGATCAGGGCTGTGGCCTGCAGTCCATCCATTTCGGGCATCTGAACATCCATGAGAATAAGATCGAAGAGCTGTTCATCCGTCAATTCAACCGCTTCCCGACCATTTAGCGCCTCCAGAACCTGACAGCCAAGCGACTCCAGGTGGCTCCGCGCAATGACCCGGTTGGGGAGATAATCCTCCACCACAAGCACCTTAGGACTCCCCTGTATGAGTTCTGCACTGCCCGGGCTTGCATTTTTCGTCTCAGGGAACTCATCTTCCATGGGAACCCGACAGGGCAGGGTAAACCAGAAGAGGGAACCTGCCCCCATTTCGCTCTCCAGGCCGATCTCTCCTTTCATGAGGGTTACAAGCTGTTTGGTTATAGTGGTTCCAAGTCCCGTACCGCCGTACTGACGGGTCCTGCTGCTGTCTCCCTGTTCAAAACTGTCGAAAATGCTTGCCGCCTGCTCCCGGGGGATCCCTATACCCGTGTCCGCAACGGAGAATTTTAAAACCAGCTCACGGTTTCGCCGCTGCCCCTCAAGCTCCACAGAAACCCGCACCCCCCCTCGGGAGGTGAATTTGACGGCATTGCTGACCAGATTATCCAGCACCTGACGAAGGCGAAAAGCATCCGCCTCTATCAGTTCCGGGACCCCCTCCCCTTCCTCCATTTGCAGATAGAGTCCCTTGTCGGCGCAGTGAACGGCGAAACTGTTTTCAATGGCCTGGAGAAACTCCTTGAGGTTGAAGGTGGCGGGATCAAGGGATATCTTTCCCGCCTCGATCTTCTCAATATCCAGGAGCTGGTTTATCAGCGTCAAGAGCCGTTCGGATTCTTCCAGAACAATATCCAGGTTCTTCTTCTGGTTCTGATCCACCCCCCGGCTGATCATCTCGCTGAATCCGATAATACAGTTCAGAGGGGTCCGCATCTCGTGGCTGATATTGGCAAGGAAGCGACTCTTCGCCTGGCTGGCGTGCCGCGCAGCTTCCATGGCATCGTGCAGGTCCGTGTTGGCCCGCTGCAGCTCCCGCGTACGGTCCATGACCTTCTGTTCGATCATCTCGGAGTAGCGTTCCAGCTCGCTGTGAAGACGCATTGAACGCATGGCAAGAGAGGCGAAGACCCCCATATCAAAGGTAAAAATGGCGAGCCCCTGTATCCACCAGATGGGATAGACCCGCAGCATCATATAGATAATATCATGAGCCCCGATCAGTCCTCCCAAATACACCCCTATCAGCATGGGCAGAGTATCCGGGATTCCCCTCCGGTATGCCCCGGTGGTAATAACAGCCATCAGAATGATCTGAAGACCGACAAGAAGCAGGGAGACCGAGAATATTCTGTCCACCCACAGGGTGGTCTGCCCGACAACGAGGATCGCGAAGAACGATAAAATGCTGAAGGTCCAGAAATAGGGCATCTGCCGCTTCAGACTCGTGGATTCCAGGTAGCGGGCCACGAAAGAGGTCATCAGGGTTACCGAAGGAAAAAAGAGTGCCTTGGAGAAGGCAAAGAAGGGAATAAAGGGAAGCTGGGGAAAGGAGTAGCCCAGGCGGATCAGATAGACCGCAAAGCCCACATTCACCAGGGCGAATATCAGATTGTTCCGCTCCTTGGGACGCACAAAAAACTGCATGAAGTAGAAAAAAGCCACAAAGAGGGAGAGAAAGGAGAGGTAACGGTACAAATCGACATTGATAAAGTTGACGGTTCCCTCGTAAAAACGGTAGTCCTCATCAAAACCGATGGCGGGAGGGGTAATGATGGTTCGGTCAGCCTCGGGGCTGTAGAGGATATCAATCCAGTTGCCTTGATCATACCTGAGGACCCCCTTCGGAATGGGGGCGTTTACCCTGCGGGCTTCATGATAATGGTAGTCCGGAGAAAAACTCCCGTGGGTCAGGATCTCGACGCCGTTTACATGGACCCGCACAGCCCCCCACCGTTTGCCCATCAATACAAATAGCTCTTCCCCTTTGAGTTCCGGAGGAACATGGAACTCCCGGACCAGTCTGAATACCGGGAACCTTCGTCCTCCGGGATCAGGCGCGGCCGGCAGTTCAATCTCCGTCCACTCGGAGTACCCGTCTCCCTCGGAAAGCTCCGGCAGCCCTACCTGAGCTTCGTATCGGATATTCCAGGAACCGTCAAGTTCGGTAATTCCTTCGGTGTTCAGACGCAGCACAGGCTCGGAATACAGGGGAAAAAGAAAAAAGAGAAGAAGAATGAGACGCCGCAGGAAAACCATCATGAAGAGAATAGCCGATGTATCGACGAAAAACCATAGAACATGCTAATAAACATATATGCAGATACCATTTTCCCTGCTTATCGCCCTGGGTGTTCAGCAGCTGTGCCAGTTTATCAAATTCGTCTCCTATTCCATCCGGGACCGGCGTCTCAGTCCCCGCTACTTTTTCTCCTCCGGCGGCATGCCTTCCGCCCATTCAGCATTTGTAACGGCCCTCTGCGTGGCAGTGGGGGTCCGCAGCGGAATCGGATCGGAAGTATTTTCCGCCACCCTGGTACTCGCCTTTATCGTCATACATGACGCCCTGCGTGTGCGGGGAGCTCTGCAGCAGCTTATTCATATTATCAAGAAGGACCATCCGGAAGAGGGAGGTCCCGCGGCTCGGCTGCCGGAGACCATAGGGCACGATGCCGCAGAGATCGCTGCAGGAATCGTCCTGGGAGTCCTTCTGGCCCTGCCGCTGGCATTCCTGTCGCTGCGTAGTGCATAGCTGAGAGCCTAGTAGCTTCCGTAGGGGCTGGTCTTCCGGAGGCTGATTTTAAGGCGCATCTTTGCGGCGTAGCGTCCGGCGACAATACTGACGCTGGGGGTGTCGATGAGCAGAAGCTCACCCTCAAGGCGCAGCGGTTTATTGCGCATCCGCGGCCGGGCGTATTCCCGAACAGCTTCTTTCAGGGCCCGCCGATATGCCTCCATTTTTCCTTCGTGACCCAGTACCGCCCGCTCTTCTCCGTAGCCCATGACGCTGGGGATGGCCGCGCTGAGCCAGCCGCTTATCCTGAGGTACTCCTCCCGTCCGGGATAGTAACGGTAGAGCAGCATTGCCCTGCTGCCGCGGCCGCGAACATCCACCGGCACAAGGGCCTCCCGGGGTATCAAAGCAATCGGTTCGAGGATGAACTCCTCGCCGATGCCCCGTTCTCTGTCCAGGGGACGGTAGGAGAAGCTATAACCGTAAACCATGCCGGAGAGAAGAAACAGGGCCTCCGTATCTGCCAGTTTTCGGGCCTCGGTAAAGGCAAGCGGATCGAGGTCCCCGGCAGCACTGTCCAGTTCTATCCAGATGTCCGCTTCGACCGGGGGATACTCCTGGGCGATGAGAGCCTGAAAAAACAGGCATAAAAGCAGACAAAGCAGCGGCTTTGAAATGCTGCCGCCTCCGGAGCCCCGCGAAGCGTGCATCAGCGCCAGTATCCGCCCCGTCCGCTGCCGCCGCGAAAAACATCCAGGGGGTTAATATCCAGGCGCAGGACAAAATAGAGGAAGGCGAAACCAAAACCCGCAAGATGGGTCATATGGGCGATACCCGAATTGGCGTTGGCAAACTGGGAAAAGAGTTCTATGGCCGTATAACCGATAACAAGATGGGTCGATTTTACCGGGATAATTCCCATAATGAATATCCTGGCATCAGGATAATAGGTCGCAAAGGCCAGGAGTACGGCAAATACCGCTCCCGAGGCCCCCAGCAGAACAGTTATTGTCCCGGTGATATAAAAAACGAGGAAGGAGAATACCCCCGCAAGGATTCCCGTTACCATGTAGAAAAGGACGAATTCGTAGCTTCCCATGCGGTGTTCAACCTGGACCCCGAAAAAGAAAAGCCCCAGCATATTGAAGAGAATATGGGACATGTTCGCATGGGTAAACATGTAGGTTACAAACTGCCAGACGTAGCCCCGGGAGCTTATCCAGGGCGGAACCATGGCCAGAAGAACCCTGGTTTCCGGAATGGCGTAGTTAAGGAAAAAGACTCCCACATTGATAATGATCAGCGTAAGCGCCGCATTGGTATACACAAAGGGCAGCCGTTTTTTGTAGAAGGGGACACTCATATCTGATAAAAATACGGGTAAAGCCCTGGATGGTCAACAGGGATTACATCCGCAACAGGTCGACGAAGGCATGGACATCACCGTTCAGTCCTTCAAGATCGACGACGATGTGCCATTCTCCCTGCCGCTGGGGGCGAAGCTCCGCCCTGGGGGGGTCATACAGTCCTCCGATAAAGGAGTAGCGTTTTTTCATCTTGTACTTATGGTAATTCAGCTCATCCATAAGACGTATATTGGCGCGCCGATCTATGTTCACCTGAATAATTGTGTCCGGACCGGACCGAACCGTATAATGGAGGAAATTCATCTGGCTGTACCTCCCGTGTACTTTTTTACCGCCCTCGGATATGCTTGCATAAGAGTTACTCCGGGAGAAAGGGAAAGTCAAGATGCGCAGCAAACCCGACCATTACACAATCAGAGCAAAAAAAGAGGGGTATCCCGCCCGTTCAGTCTATAAACTCAAGGAGCTGGACGAAAAACTGCAGCTTCTGCCCAGATCGGGGCGCATCCTGGATATCGGCGCAGCCCCCGGCAGCTGGAGCCTCTACGCCCGCCGCCGCGGCAAAGGCCGTCTCAGAATCATCTCCGTGGACCTGCAGGAGATCCGGATTGCCCCAGACCCCGAAACCACCCTGCTTATCCAGGGAGACGTCTTCAGCGGAGATGTCCTGCAGCAGCTGCGCAGGGAAGCTCCCTTTGATTGTATTATGAGCGACGCCGCCCCGGCGACCAGCGGCAATCGTACCGTTGACTGCGGACGCTCCTCGACCCTGGTGGAGGGAATCCTCTCCCTGGCTCCGGATCTTCTTGTCCGGGGAGGATCCCTGGTCATGAAGATATTTCAGGGCGGACAGGAGAAGAGGATTCTGAGCAGGATGCAGGAAGAATTCACCACCGCACGAATGATGAAGCCCAGGGCCTGCAGAAACGAGTCCTTCGAAACTTTCCTCATCGGGCTCGACTATCATGGAAAAAAGTGACAATCCGGGGTATTCTTTACAATAATGATGAGGATTGATTTCAGGGCGACCTCCGGTTTAATCACCCTTGGTCTCCTTTTTTTGATACTGTCCGGCTGCGTCAGCCTTCCCGGCAATGAAGAGGTCCTTCCGGCTTCGGCCCTGAAAGGGGACAATCTGACGAAAACCCAGATCCAGCTCGTGGAAGGGGCACAGAAGGTCCTGGGGGCCCGCCGGCTGGATATTGGGGGCCGGGTGTACCCCCTGGACTGCACCGGAACGATAATGGCCATATACGCCTATGCCGGCATCGATTTGCAGAGTCCCTTGACACAGTTCAGCGGCAACGGAGTTACCCGGCTCTACCGCTACCTGGAAAGTCTCGATCTGATCTATTCCAGTGAACTGCCCCTTCCGGGAGACCTGGTTTTCTGGGACAATACCTACGACCGGAACAACGACGGCAAATGGAACGATACCCTTACCCATGTTGGAATGGTGGTGGCAGTCGACAACGACGGAACCGTACATTACGTTCACCATAACTACCGCAAGGGCATCGTTCTTGCCAGAATGAACCTGCTGCAGCCTGATACCCTCACAGAAGGAAACAAGCAGCTGAACTCGGCAATGCGCATGCGGGACGGAAAGGTTTATCCCCGATGGCTCTCCAGCCATTTATACAGGGAGCTGGGAAAAGGCTGGGAACTGAAAAGCTGATAAGCTGACCGAACCCGCTACGCGTCCCTGAAGCGGATTGTAAACTTCGTCCCGCCTGCAGAATCGACCCGGACATCCGCGCCAATCTGGGCGGAAAGGATCGAGACAAGCTGCAGCCCCAGGGACTCCGCACGGTCCAGAGAAAACCCTTCCGGCAGCCCCCTTCCGTTGTCCCCGATACTGAGCTCAACCGATTCTCCCCGACGACCCAATCCAATATGAATGCTGCCGCCGGAGGAAGCGCTGAAGGCATATTTCAAGGCGTTTATGATAAGCTCGTTGACAATAAGACCGCAGGGTACGGCGTGATCGATTTTCAGGAACACCTGCTCCATGGAATAATCAAAGAATACCGGGACATCCGGAGCATGGAGAGCCTGAAGTTCCTCCGTCAGAGTCCGGATGTAATCGGAAAAGTTAATCTGGCTGAAGTCATCCGACTTGTAGAGCTTTTCATGAATAAGGGCCATGGTCCGCACCCGATCCCGTGAGACCTGACACATCTGCCGGGATTCCGGATTTTCCGTACCCATGGACTGCATGCTCAGGAGACTGGAGATAACCTGCAGGTTGTTTTTCACCCTGTGGTGGACCTCCTTGAGAAGAACCTCCTTCTCCTGAAGGGAGTTTTCCAGGAAGGCCCTGTGCTGCTCAACCAGGCACAGATCCCGGTACGACCGCAGTGCGGAGACCATGGAGGTGAGGAGTTTCTGCTCCGTAAGCTCGGTTTTTTCCCTGTAATCGTTAATGTCATAGTTCTGCACAATCTTCATCGGAGGAGCGTAACCCGGCTGTCCCGTCCGGAGGATTATCCGTACCAGCTGGTTTTTCAGGGTTTTCCGCACGAATTCCACAATTTTAAGACCGCTGTCGGTCTCATCCATCACCACATCAAGAATCATGACCGCCGTATCGGGATTATTTTCGATCAGTTCCCGGGCCTCCCCGCCGGTATAAGCACTGAGAAGCTCTATACTGCGGCCCAGAAAACTGAACCTGCCGAGGGCAAGCCTGCTTACCGTGTGGACATCCGCATCGTCATCGGCGATTATCACCTTCCAGGGTGAATCCGAAGTGTCGTCGAACTCAAACATGCCTGCTGACCATCCGAAGCATCCTGTCCATCGTATAGGGCTTCTGCAAAATCCCCAGGGCTCCTTCCTGAAGGGCCGTCTCCAGACGATCATCATTCTGATATCCGGAAGAAAACAGAACCTTGACCTCCGGATCAAAAGCCTTGAGACGACGGAACACATCCAGACCGGATTCCTCCGGCATGGAAAGGTCCATCAGAACGAGGTCCACTGCCGGTGAGCTCCGGCGGTAGATCCGGTCCGTCTCTTCACCTCCGGCGGCATACAGAACCGTATAACCAGCCCTCTCCAGAATGCTGCCCGCGACCTGCCGCATCAGATCTTCATCGTCGCAGACGAGAATTACCTTCTGCTCCTTTCCGTTCATATATTCTCCGCTACGGAGGAAAAACCAAGGTCAAGCTCTCCCCCGGTAGAAATTCTGGAATCCAGTTCAGGACCGTACCAGCCCGCCAGTTCCCGCAGCATGTCCGTACTGAACCCGATCCCGGGGAACTTCAGGCGCCAGCGGGACTTTCCAGGCAGATCCCCCTCCGGGTAGACGGAAAGACGAATCTCCCCGCCTTCGGTCTGCCGCTTCGAACATGCAGCCAGCAAAAGCAGGAGGACAAGCTTTTCAAATCGAATGGAGTTTCCCCGAATCCGTGCCTTCTCGGGAACAGGATCCAGGATGATGAGATCGGCAGAACCACAGGCGGTTTTTACGGAGGCGACAATCCTCTCCAGAGACTCGGCCAGGAGGATTGCCTCGGATTTGTTCGTGGACTGTCTGGTAAGAACAAGAAGCTGCTGAACTAGTCCGGAGGCGCGGGCGGAAGATTTCTGTATGATATCGAGGTAGGGGTCATAGGCCGGATTATGAAGACCCGGGGAGTCCTCTTTTTCAAACTCAATAAGAGATACGGCCCCAGTTACTCCTCCGAGCACATTATTCAGGTCATGGGCAAGCACAGACAGCAGAGACCCGGAACCGGGGAAACTATCGTTTTTGCCCTCAGATAAACTATTCATTTTCTTTAACCATAGCCGCGGCGCCGGGGCCTGTCAACTTTTCTTAAGAAATACTAAAGGCTGAACTCGTCATCCGTGAGCCTGAAAATGCTCTCCATTCCCGAAGATGCAAACAGCTTCTTTCCATCGCCGGCCAGAAGCGCCTCAATTCCGTCCAGGGATTCAACGAGTTCAAGTCCCCTCTCGACCCCCAGAACAAAAATAAGGGTTGAAAGTGCATCAGCATCCATGGAATTCTCGGCCACGATGGTAACCGAACCGACGCCGTTCTCCACCGGAAAGCCCGTTTCCGTATCCAGAATGTGATGGTATCTCTTTCCATCCACGGTAAAAAAGCGTTCATAGGGACCTGAGGTAACGACCGCCCTGTCGGCCACGGTCAGGACTCCCAGATAGCTGCCCCGGTTGGAATCAGGATTCTGGACACCGATGCGCCACAGGGAGCCGTCCGGCTTTTTTCCATGGGCGTAAACATTACCGCCCAGATTAATAAGGGCGTGTTTGACCCCGGCATCCCTGAGGATGCGCACGACCTCGTCTGCGGCATAGCCCTTGGCGATACCCCCGAGATCTACGGCCATTCCCGTTTTTTCCAGGGAGACACTCTCTCCCTCTATATTTAGCTGTCTGAAGTTAACGCGGGAGATCGCATCCTGAATCTCTTCAGCGGAGGGAACACGTCCGGGGCTGTCTTTTCCTATTCCCCAGAGTTCCACCAGGGGGCCGATGGTGATATCGAAACGCCCTTCTCCAAGCTCTGAAAAGTAGAGTCCCCGTGTAATGACCTCCAGGGTGGAAGGACTTACGGATACAGAGCCCTCTCCTGCATTCCGGTTAATCCGGGCCACCTCGCTTTCGGCCCCGGAATAGGACATCAGACTGTCGATTTCACGAATTCGGTCAAAGCTTTTTTCCAGTACCGGTGAAGGATTTCGAGCATGGACAGTCACAGTACAGGTTGTTCCAAGAAGATCAATCTCGGTCCGGGTTGACTGTTCAAGACCGCAGGAGGCAATCAGTAGAATACATGCTCCGGCCAACAGTATTCGTGCAGATGATAGTCGTAACATAATCTCAGTTTGTACTCCGTTTCGTGGTGCTCTTCTTTTTTACAGTTTTCTTTACTGATCCGGAGGAGGACTTCGCCTTTTCTTCCTGCCAGCGGCCCTTGTTGAAGTATGCCCGCCAGCCCGTGGCCTTTCCATCCTTTTCACTCATAATGTAATGGATTTTCTCCTTGCGGCTGAAGCGTATAATAGCCTTGTTGCCCTCAGGATCTTTTACAGGCGCATCGGTAAAGTAGTGGTATTTCGGGTCGATCTCGTCCATGTGAGGCAGGATCTCCTCCACCAGAGGCGCCCTGGTCTCGCGGTTCTTCGGGAATTTGCTGGCCGCAAGAAAGAGCCCCGCGGCGCCGTCCCTGAGAAGATAGTGGTCATCCACCTTCTCGCATTTCAGCTCCGGCATGGGTACAGGATCCATCTTGGGCGGCGCCGGCTCACCATTGCGCAGCAGTTTCCGGGTGTTCCCGCACTCCTCGTTGGTACAGGCAAAGAACTTGCCGAAACGGCCCGTCTTCAGCTGCATTTCCGCGCCGCACTTGTCGCACTCCAGGGTCGGCCCGTCGTAGCCCTTAATCTTGAACTTGCCCTGCTCAACCTCAAAACCGGGACAGTCGGGATTATTTCCGCATATGTGAAGCTTGCGCCCCTCGTCAATAAGATAGGAATCCATGGCCGTACTGCAGAGGGGACAGCGGTGCCGATGAGTCAGGATTCGGGCTTCCTCTTCATCATCGGTATCCGCGTGGACCACTTCATCACCAGGAATCAGGTTCATAGTCTGCTTGCAGCGCTCCTTCGGGGGCAGGTTATAGCCTGAGCAGCCGAGGAACACCCCCGTGCTTCCCGTGCGGATCTGCATATGCCGTCCGCAGGCGGGACAGGGTATATCCGTATCCGTCGGCGTATTGGGACGCATGCCGTGTTTTTCGGAATAGGCCTCCGTCAGCTTATCACTGAACCCGGCGTAGAAGCTGTCCAGAACGCTGCGCCAGTTTTTGTGTCCCGCGGCGATTTCGTCCAGGGTTTCCTCCATGGCGGCGGTAAAATTATAGTCCAGAAGATCCTCAAAGTTTTCGACAAGGCGATCGGTCACGATATCTCCGATCTTCTGGGCGTAGAACCTGCGGTTCTCGAGTTTTACATAGCCCCGGTCCTGAATAGTCGAAATAATAGCCGCGTAGGTGGAAGGACGACCGATACCCCGCTTCTCGAGCTCCTTGACCAGGCTGGCCTCGGTATAGCGGGGGGCGGGTTTGGTAAAGTGCTGGGAAGGGTCCAGCTTTTTCAGATTCAGATGCTCCCCCTCCTTGAGGTCCGGCAGTACGATATCCTCATCGTTCTTTCCCTGAGGGGGCAGAACCTTCAGGTGACCGTCGAAGATGATCACCCTCCCCTTGGTCCGGAGCTCAAAATCCCCCGCCTTAACGCTTATGGTGGAACTGAGGTATTCCGCAGGCGGCATCTGGCTGGCAACGAAACGCTGCCAGACAAGTTCATAGAGACGTACCCCATCGGAATCGATTCCCGTCAGGTGTCCCGTACGGATCTTTACATCCGAAGGACGGATCGCCTCGTGGGCCTCCTGAGCCTGCTCACGAGAGGCATACATATTCGGCTTTTCCGGCAGATACCTGCTGCCGTATTTCTCTTCGATGAAGCCTCGGCACATATTCAGGGCCTCGGCGCTCAGGGCGGTGGAGTCGGTACGCATATAGGTAATGTATCCCGCCTCATAAAGCCGCTGGGCGAGCATCATCGTCTTTTTTACGGAGAAACCGAGACGCGTACTGGCCGCCTGCTGCAGGGTGGAGGTTATAAAGGGCGGTTTCGGCCTGCTCCTGGTTGGCTTGTCCTGCCGGGAATCGACAATGTAGTCTGCCTTTTCAAGGAGCCTTAACGCCTGGTCGGTCTCTTCCTTGCTGCCGGGGCGGAAATTCTTCCCCTCCTTCCGGACAACCTGAAACCTGGCCTCCTCCCCGGAAGCGTCCCGCAGAAGGTCGGCGTAGATCTCCCAGAACTCTTCGGGAACAAAGGAACGGATCTCCCGTTCCCTTTCCACTACAAGGCGGACAGCAACAGACTGGACCCTGCCTGCGGAAAGACCTCTGGCCACCTTGGCCCAGAGCAGCGGGGAGACCATAAAGCCCACGACCCGGTCCAGAAAACGCCGGGTCTGCTGGGCCTCCACCCGTGAGATATCCACAAGGCCGGGGTTCTTGAAGGCCTCGGTAATGGCGCTTTTTGTTATCTCGTTGAACACCACCCGCTTGAACCGCTCTTCATCGATTTCCAGGGCCTCCATAAGGTGCCAGGCGATAGCCTCCCCTTCGCGGTCAAGGTCGGTGGCAAGATAGATCGTGTCGGCCTTCTCGGCCTGAGCCCTCAGCTCTTTCAGCACCTTTTCTTTACCGGGCAGGATTTCGTAACGCGCGGTCCAGCCATTTTCCGGATCGACCCCCATACGGGCTATGGTCTGTTCCCTGGACCTTTGCCGGCGGTATTCTTCCTTTTCCTCGGGGGACATCTTCCGGGTCCGGGCGGCAACCCGGGCTCGTTCCCTGGGATCCATGGTTTTTCCCCCGTTTTTTCCTGATACCGGAAGATCCCGAATGTGCCCCACGCTGGATTTAACCACGAAGTCTTTTCCGAGGTATTTATTAATTGTCTTGGCCTTGGCGGGAGACTCAACAATCACCAGTGATTTTGCCATATATAGATAACCGTTTTCCTTGTATAGATACTCGGGGAGACCCTTGAAAATAACGGTTCCTATGATCGTAGGAATTTTCTCAGTATGTCAAGGGTGACAAAAGCGGGTACCGGGATCCCAAAAAACGGGTTTACCTGGTTACATTTCGGGAGACCTTGGGCCGTTTACGGGGAAAGGGGTTGATTTTGTCAAACTGCCCGCTTATGTCATAATACTTTCCTGTGGGTCGGGCAAGCCTGACCTCAAAGTGCAGATGAGGCCCCGTAGAAGCCCCGGTAGATCCTATCTCTCCCAGCTTCTGATTTACTGCGACTGCGTCTCCAATGTTGAGGGATGTTTTTTCCGCAAGATGTGAATAGAAGGTTCGCCATGAAGTCGCCCTGGGATAGGCCTTGCGAACAGTGTCCGTGAGTTCATGTTCAATCTCCAGGGTCCAGCCGTAGCGTTCGTCAAAGCCGTTCCGGGTAACGGTTCCGTCTGCAACAGCAACGACGTCTCCCGCGGGATTACCGTCCCGGATAATCTCGCCGGCATAGTTGATGAGGCTTATATTCGCGACGTTCATAATATCCACCGCGTAATGGGGCTGATAACCTCCGGAGCCCATGGGATCGATACGCTTATCCATGAACCCCGAGGTAATCCTGAAGCCCTTGCCGTCATTGGGCCTCCCGGGAACACGAACAGGGTAGACCATATCGGCAAAGACCGGCTCATACAGGGAAAAGGGAGTTATCTTCTCCTCGCTGGTTGCAAGAAGAATCCTCGCCTGGTACTCCTCGCTGGGCAGCTTGGACATCTCGTAGATAATTTCACCGTAGCTGGCGGCTTCGAGAATATTCGCCGCAATCAGTCGATAGGCCTCCTTGCGTGCCGGAAGCCGGTAGGTAAATTCTTCCGCCAGGCGCAGCACATTAATGTAAGCCTGCCGGCGGCTGAATTCGAAATCCCGCTCCTTGTTGGCCAGGGTATCCTTGAGCACCTGAAGATCCAGATCGGCATTGGAGATAAAGGACTGAATATTCTCGAACTGTTCTTCCGATTCCATCTGATAGCGGCTGATGGTCTCGTCAATCTCCTGTTTCACCTTGGAGAGGGATGTCAGCCGAACGGAAGAAAAAAAGGTAACACCAAGAAGCAGAACAACTCCGGCCGCAAAAGCAGTATGGCTGAGAATACGGGTACGATGAGAACGACTCAGGGTCCGGAGAATCGACTCGTTCCCTTCAAGGTCAACAGAAAGGTCCTTGCCGGAGGCCTGAAGCTCTTCGGTGTAGTAAAAACCCGATGGAGTGATTGCTTTATACAGGGCATCAAGCTTTTCATCCAGGTCCTTCAGCTCAGGAAGCAGGTCCTGCAGAAATATCTGCCTGCCGTTCCGCTCCACATTGACGGTTTCCCAGACCGCATGGCGGTGAAAGGTCCAGCTTCGAAACAGCCGTCCTACCCCGTCCAGGTTCTTTACCATCTCCTGCAACAGGAGAGAATCCCGGTCAAGAAGAGAGACCACCACGAAATAGCTGCCCCTGCCCCCTTTTCCCAGGCGGCAGGGAACCGAAGGTGATGTATATGAGGAGCCATAGCCCAGACGACGCATCGAGAATTCGATAACCCGCTGAACCAGAGCATCCCTGGTTGCCTGTTTGTCCTTCTTCATACTACATACCCCATCCCATTGGGCATCCCTTCATAGAATACAGAGCTCCGGTCGTCGTTACGGTAATGCTGGTTACGCAAGTGGGCTGCTGTCGGTCGAACCAAATAGTAAGAAAATAGTGCAAGAGTTTCAAGAGTGGGACAACACATTAAAGAAAAACATCCATTTAATCCAATAAAATAATTCAGACTGCCAACGACCCCTCTTGCATTTGCAAAAACAACACGATAGCTTGAATAGAAAACAGACCACACATCCCAAGGAGAACAGGCATGATTATCAAAGAACAGGAAATGAAAAAAGACACCCAGCAGAACATGCGGGGAGGTAAAGGCAGCATCGAACTCAAGTTTCTTGTTGCACCGGAAAAGATGCCCCACGGGCGCATGATCGCGGAAATCACCATTCCCGTGGGTGCGAGCATCGGGGAGCACGAACACGTAAACGAAACTGAGTACTACATCATCACCGAGGGTGAAGGAACCGTCCGGGATAACGGAACCGACCAGCCCGTAAAGGCGGGAGAAGTGGTAATGACCCCCAACGGTTCCACCCACAGCATCGAGAATACCGGATCGACTACCCTGAAGATGATCGCCGTAATTATCCTCGATTAAAAGCCTCTTTTATCCTCCCGAGCCCCTCCTCCAGGAGGGTCCGGGGGGCCGCAAAATTGAGACGCATAAAGCCTGACCCTCCGGTACCGAAACTCACCCCGGGATTAAGTCCCACTTTAGCCTGCCGGGCAAAAAAGCGCGCCAGTTCAGAATCATTCATCCCCGTCTCTCGGCAATCCAGCCAGGAAAGGAAGGTGGCCTCCGGCAGGTTCGCCCGGACACCCGGGCACTCAGCGGCAAAAAACTCCGCTGTCAGTCGGCGGTTTGCGTCAAGATATTCAATCAGTTCACCGAGCCACTCATCACAGTCAGTAAAGGCCGCCCGCAGGGCGCACAGGCCGAAGAGATTCGGGTGTCCCGTAATTGCTCCGAGGGACTTTTTAAAAGCTCTTCTGAGTGCCGGATCTTCAATAATGGTAACGGATGTTGCGAGCCCCGCTACATTGAAGGTCTTGGAAGCGGCAATGCAGCTTATGGTCCTTTGCCGGGCTTCCTCGTTCAGGCCGGCAAGGGGAATGTGCTCGTTTTCAGGATAGACGATCTCTCCGTGAATCTCGTCCGAAATCAATGTCAGCTCATGACGAGAGGCTAACTGAACCAGGGACTCCAGTTCCGACCGGGACCAGACCCGTCCCACCGGATTGTGGGGGCTGCATAGAAGAAGTATCTTCGCGTCCCGGGCCTTCTCTTCCAGGTCCACAAAATCGATCTCCCAGCGTCCTTCCTCATCACAGAGGAGGGGACTCTCTACAATTCTGCGGCCCTCTTCCCGAACAAGGGAGAAAAAGGGGGGATACACCGGCGGCATAACCAGGACCCCGTCTCCCGGTTCCGTACAGGCACGTAGCGCAACAGCCATTGCCGGAACGACCCCTGGGGTAAAGATCAGGTCCTCTTTAGCCAGGTTCCAGCCGTACAGACGCCGCATCCGTCCCAGTACCGCTTTGACGGTTAAACCATCGGCTTCGGTATAACCGTACACCGGGTGCTCCACCCTTTCAGTCAATGCGCGTATAAGCGGCCCCGGGGCGGGAAAATCCATGTCCGCCACCCACATGGGAAGAACATCACTACCGCCGTAGAGCTTTTCGGTAAGCTCCCATTTAATCGACCCGCTTCCCCGGCGGTCGATAATCTCGTCAAAGAGGGATTGTCTCATAGGCCCATAGTAGCCGTGAAGGACCCCGGGGTAAAGCGCAGGACGGGAGGGTTTTCGTCTCTTCACCAAAAAGAGAGTTCCCGGTATACTGGCAGAGCACTGGAGGATGAATGCACCGCTTATACGATGAAAAAGACTGCGTCTACAAAGGCGCCTCCATAAACGAAACCATCGATTACTATTTCGAGAGCCATGAGCAGATACCCGGAGCCAGAAATCAGCTGAATGCCGCCTTGAGCCAGGCAAAAAAGAGCGGAGAGAAGGTAATCTCCGGGAAAACAGGTCTGACCGCCGCCTGGGACAACCGGAACCAGGAGTACCTGCTGATCGCCAAGAATGAATACAACCCCGCCAACCTCGCGGCCGCCCTTTTTGATCTTCTGGTGGAGGACCCCGGCGCTGTCGAGCTGGAGGACTCCCTGAAGGACGTGGATATACTTATAGACCGCTACATCGGCCGCATCGAGCAGATGGAGGAGCTTGACTTCAGCACCGAGAAGGCCACCCTGAAAAAGCTTATGCGGACCCTGAGGGAGAGCCTTCACCTGGTGGATGAGACGGAGCTTACGGACGCCGAAATGGAACGCCTCTCCGACCAGATCGACCAGGAGTTCTACGCCCCCGCGGCGGAGCTGCTTGAAAAGATTCTCGAGCGGGTGGCGATTCCCCTGAAACTGGCGAACGCGGAGAACTAGCTCTCCGCGACGCTCCCGGCAAGGCCGATCTGGTCCGCCGCCGGGCGCATTCCCGCGATGGTCTCGGAAATAAGCTCCGAGAGTTCCATCCCCAGCATCTGTGCACCTTTTGCTATAATCTCCCGGTCTGCTCCTGCGGCAAAAGCCTTCTGATTCCACTTTTTCTTAACCGATTTCGCGTTCATATCCAGAATACTCTTCGAAGGCCGCACCAGGGCTGTGGCGGTTACCAATCCTGTAAGCTCGTCAGTGGCAAAGAGGACCTTTTCCATATCGCTTATCGGCTCTACATCGGTAACGATACCCCAACCGTGGCTCACCACCGCTCGAACGAGCTCCTCCGGCCAACCCCTTTCGTTGAGAACTTCCTCCGTCTTTTTGCAGTGATCTTCCGGCCATTTTTCGTAGTCCAGGTCATGGACAAGCCCCACAAGCCCCCATACCTCAGGATCCCCTCCAAAACGGGTAGCAAAATGGCGCATAACCGCTTCCACGCTGAGGGCATGCTTTATCAGGCTTTCGCGCTGGTTGAATTCGGTTAACAACGCATAAGCTTCATCTCGTGTCGGATAGTCGGACATAGCTGCGGACTCCTTTCAGATTGAATTATCGATCGGGACGATTCTATCACATTACGCTTGCCGTCGCACGTCCCCGCGGGGTATGCTTGAAAGCGTATGAAAGGTGTAATTGTCGCCGCGGGCTACGGGACCCGCTTTTTACCGGTAACCAAAACAATCCCCAAAGAAATGCTGCCCCTGATCGACCGACCGGCCATCGACTTTATCATGGACGAGTTCGCCGCAGCGGGCGTTCGCGAGGTTCTCATAATCAGCTCCCGCAGAAAAAAATCCCTGGAGGATTACTTTGACAGGGAGGTCGAGCTGGAATCGGTCTTCACAAAAGAGAAGGCCACAGACAAACTCGCAAAAATTAAACCGCCTGACATGAAGGTATTCTTTACCCGCCAGAAACAGATGCGCGGTACCGGAGACGCCCTGCTCTGCGCCCGCCCTTTTTGCGGCGACCAGCCTTTTATTGTCGCCTACCCCGACGATCTGCACTTCGGTGAGGTACCCCTGGCGCGACAGCTTGTCTCGGTCTACGAAAAGACCGGCTGTTCGGTCATGTCCGCCCTTCACGACCCGCCGAACCTGGAACGTTACGGGGTCCTGGCGCTGGCTCCCGATGGCCTGCACATTACCGATATTGTGGAAAAACCCGCCCCGGGAACCGAACCGAGCAGGGAGGCTTCCATCGGCCGTTTTCTCTTTACACCGGATATATTTGATTACCTGGAGGCCGGCTGGCAGAGACACCTGACGGGAGCCAATCCGGAAAGTGAGTACTTCCACGTTTACGCCTTAAAAAAGTTGATGGATGCGGGGAAGGTCGTCTACCACCCCATAGAGGGAGAACGCCTGGACACCGGTGCCCCGGCGGGCTATCTGCGAGCCCTGCTGCGTTACGCGGCAAAGGAACCCGATCTGGCGGCGGAGATACGGAGGGCAGCCGCGAAGCTGGGGTAAAACAGTTCATAGCCACCCGCTCCCGCTTGATTAAGAGGATTGAAGAGGATTTCTTTATCTGAATCTGATCTTGTATATTTTGGATCTGAGAAGAAATCTCCGTGCTCTCTGAGCCTCAATGGCGATTCTCCCCAATCCTTCCTATCCTGTACATCTTTGGTAGTGTTCACAGTCGTGGGGATGAACAGTGTGCGACGTTCGAGACTTGCCGGGAATCTGGAAAAAACCCCGTTTCCCAGCGTATTACTCCGCATTTTTTCTTTGCTGGCAAATATTTTACTTCCGATTCATCCCCACGATTCGGGACAGTACATACATCTTCGCTCTACTTTTCCTCAGCTTGAAAAATGTTCCAAACGTTCCAGCCTGTCGTAGAATCCCCGGACCTCTTCATTCCGTCCCCGCTTAATGGCGCCCACCGACCAGATCCGGAGTTTCCTTTCAAGCATGGACAGGGACTCAGGACGGCGATCCTGCGGCAGGCGTTCCTGCTCCAGCAGCCGGAAAAGGGCTTCTATGCGGAACTCTTCAATCTGGCCGTGTTTTTCCGAAAGCTGCTCCCAATCCCCAGCTCTCTTAATCGTAAGGACTTCATCAATATAGGCTACAGGGTAGCGGCTGGTCAGTCGCAGCCAGAATTCGTAATCCTCCGCCACCTCAAGGGACTCATCGAAACCGCCGAGTTCCTTGAAGACGGATGTACGCATCAGCACCGTGGAGGGGCCTATGGTGCACTTCCAGAGGGCGTCGGCAAAAACATCACCTGTCCGGGCATGCTTCTGCCCCTTCTGGCTGACCGTTTTTACTCCCCGCCGCCAGAGCTCGCGGGTGTGGATCAGAGGTACATCCGGCTGCGCATCCAGCAGAGGTATCTGGCGGGAGAGTTTTTCCGGCTGCCAGAGGTCGTCGGAATCGAGAAAGGCGAGGAATTCACCCCGGGCAGCCTCCACGCCGCGGTTGCGTACTGCCCCGGGCATTCCGCAGCGGGGAATCGGCAGATAGCGTATATCTGCTTCGTTTTTAACCAAGAAGGTTTCGTCCTCAGAAGCGTCATCGACGACAATCAGTTCATAGTCAGTGTAAGACTGCGCTCTTACCGATTCGATTGCTTCCAGCAGCAGGGGGTAACGGTTGTTGGTGGGGATGATGATGGAGACCTTCGGAGGATTCACGCCGGCTAACCAGATCCGGATGTCCTATTGGACGGGAAGCGAAAAGTCGATAAAAAGAGTATACCCGGTTTCAATACCTGCACCCGGATTGGTATATGTCGCAGGAGTCGTTACAAGTCTCCGGATAGTCTTCGGAGGATAATCGTGGAGCTCCTCATAGTACACCCGCATTACAATACTCTCTCCCGTGTCGACATCTGCCCTTACCGCCGCCCGTCGCAGCAGGGTACTGGCATAATCCAGTACTTCCGTTTCAGATCGAGAGGCAGGAAACGATGCTGCAGTCTCGTTGAAAATATCGAGAGATGTAACAAGATCAGTATAGATAATATCACCACCCCCAGCCGGATCGCCTTCAACTTCGATGGTCACAATACATTCCGTCGGCACTGAAGTGGCAACATCATCGGAACAGGAGAACAGCACTGTCAGTAGCAGGGCTGTTGTTGCAGCACAGATCATGTGTTTTGTTCCGGGCAGAAATATCCTGCTCATTTAACCACCATTACCTTTCTGTACTCGTCGAATCCGGGGCCGACAACACGAATAAAGTATATACCCCGGGCTACGACCCGTCCGCTCCGGTTTCTTCCGTTCCAGGTGGTAGAGTATTCACCTGCGGTCTTGCGGGCCCGTTCTATGACATTGACCAGGTCTCCCGCCAGATCGAACACCGTTATGGTAACCAGACCGGAGTTCTCCATAACATAATGGAGGGTAGCTTTTTCTCCCTGCTCGGGATTAATAACATTGTTGAATATACTCACCCTGGCAGTCTGCTTGACAAGGTCCTGGATCCGGAAACTCCATGGACGTACAGAACGGTACCAGTCGGAGGCATTGGGCTGCTCAAGTCTGGCAACATACAGGGGATTTGCACCTGTCAGTTTGAAGAAGAAATCAAGCTGTACCCCTGTTCGTATATCCACATCTCCGGAAGGAAATGTAAACTGCCACAGATTATCACTGCCCGAAGGATGAGCTGAACCGGTAATACTCCGTGTGCTGGCGTCAGGATAGGGAAAAGGAACGAGTCCGTTGGAATCAGCACTCTCCGGAAGCCATAACGAATCACTGGTATAGTTTGCCGGGACATTACCGTCAAAAAGAATTTCCGGTGTCGATCCAAGAGGAGCCAGATCGGGATGAACGGAGGCTTCCAGCAGAATGTCATCATCCTGCAGGAAGGCAGAACCGTCGAAACTCCGAATGAGGCCCAAACCGCCCCGTTCCGGGCTGATGGAAGTACCATCGCTGGCCCAGACCGGATTCACAAGACCGCCGCCGGATATTCCCAGCCCCAGATCGGAGATTCTGTTTGTCCCGTCAGCCAGTGCATTGGGCCCGTCAGGCTGGTCTGCCCATACCGGAGCTACATCCAGCGGATCCGGTGCATTGTCATCTATGTTCGCGAAGGTCAGCAGGGATCCGTCTGCAATATCAGTTGCACTCACCGGGGAAGCCATGGTCAGCAGGACCTCCTGCCCTCCGCCGGATCCTGAAACAGTCGAAATTGTTGATACGGTGTTACCTGCGGGACCTGATATATCGATCTCGGGGACAAGAGCCCCTCCGACACCACTGCCGTATACTGATTCGGAAAAATGTATAAACACTTCATTCTTCCCGGGCACTGCAAGGGTATAGCCTACAACAGGGTCGGCATCATCCCAGGGGACTTCCGGATTCCCGGCACCCTTCGGGGGCTCATGAACTACCTGGTAGATACTTGTCGCTGAATCTCGAAGTTCTCCTGAATCGAGAATGTACCATGAAGGCCTTGCATCCGTATCCGGGTATGATTTTTCTTCGAGACGGATCCAGAATACCCGATCATTCGGACTCGCACCCGTATCTACCGGTCCGGACTGCTCATAACCGTCGACGATAACCTCGAAATCAGTAAAGTTATCATCCAGGTTGACCGGTACAACCACCTCAATAATATCGATCCTGCCGTTCCCGTTGGTATCCCGGGTAAAACTGTCGGAAACATAGATAAAGCGAAGCCAGTCTATACAATCATGGACATAGGTATCAGCAGGGACATTGAGCGCGGGAACGGCGTGGCTGAACCATACATCAACATACTGCATATCCAGCGCAGCAGTACCGTCAATATCGAGTGTCCAGTGTGGGGGGGCGGTATCATCCGTGGACCTCAGGGTTATCCAGCTTGTGGTATAGGTCCTGAGAGACCAAATGTCTTCTGATTCAGGGTCCCCGCCGTTCGGTGGATCGGTGTTGTCCCCCCGGACCTGAAATCTTCCTCCCGCAGCAATACTCTGGGTAGAGCCGGAGGCAATCTGAATAATCTTACCCAGCACTCCATCAGACAGGTCAGTTTCAATCGTATCGTCGGCAACAAAATTATAAAATGTATTATCCCCGGAGATTAACGCATCCGCAAGTCCGAAATACTGGACAGTCCCGTTCCCATGGGCAAACGTGCCGCCTGCAGCGCCGTTAAAATCTCCCTGAATGCGGATAAGGTTCCCGTTTCCGTTCAGGGTACCTGACTGCAGGACAAGGTCGCCATTGATAGTGATTGTGGCAGGATTTACCAGGAAGGTTCCTGTGCCGTTGATTGCAAGATTGTAGAAATCAACCAGACGAACCGTACCGTTGTTGCCTGTGTAAACTGTCCTTCCGGCTGCAGTATCAGCGTTAGTGATGCTCTGGGTTATCTGGGTACCCGCAAGATGAAACTCATCCGTGTCCGCATTGAAGTCGATTGTATCAATGGTAAAATTCCGAGCTGCCGCATCGAGGGTGGATGCGCCCGTTATGGTCAGGATGTTATCTACATAAAGATCGGATGTTATCAGCGTGGCTGTTGTTCCGGCACTTACAGTCAGGTTATGGAACCTCCCGTCGGTCCCTCCGGCATTTACCTGCTGGGTGGTACCGTCAAGAACAACAGTACCTGTTCCTGCAGTAAAACTTCCCCCCGTGTTCGTCCAGTTCCCTCCAAGGTTAATCTGCTGATCATTCGCTTCAAAGGTTCCCGATACCAGCGACAGCGTTCCGTCTACATCCAAAGCATTTGCCAACGTTATCGGCCCTGTCGCTGTGTTTATCGTCAGGTTATTAAAGGCATTCACCGTCGCCACGCCCGGCGCCGTTCCGTCAAAGATTACCGTTCCGGTTCCGGCTGCAAACACCGCCGCAGTCTCGTTCCAGTCGCCGGCCACGGTGACCGTCTGCCCGTTGTCGGTGAAGACCCCCGAGCTCAGAGTTACAGATCCGTTTACATCAACGTCTCCCGTCCCGTTATAGGAGCCGCCGGATATCAGGAGGTCTCCAGCTATTGTTGTAGCCCCGGATTCGGTATACCCTCCGGCGCTTATTGATAAATTACCCGTACTTACATCTACCGTTCCATCCCCACTGAAGCCGGATCCTGCATTCTGTATTGTTAGATCCCCATCCGTTACATCCACCGCTCCAGGCGTGTTCACCACCAGGGAACCGCCGTTCAGCGTCAGGGTATGCGGACTGAAGGTCCCTCCGTTTATCGTCAGGGTACCCCCGGTCAGCGTCCACAAACCGCTGCTCGTAAGATTCGTTCCCGTAGAGTACGGCCCGGAGCTCACTTCTACCGTGCTGAAGCTGATCCCGTTACTCGCTATCGTTCCAGTCCCGTCAAAAACTACCGGCCCGATCCCGGGAGTAAATCCACCCCCCGTGTTCGTCCAGTTCCCTCCAAGGTTAATCTGCTGATCATTCGCTTCAAGTGTTCCCGATACCAGCGAAAGCGTTCCGTTCACATCCAACGCGTTCGCAAGGCTTACCGGTCCTGCCAGCGTGTCCACCGTTACATTGTTGAAGGGACTCACCGTCGCCACGCCCGGCGCCGTTCCATCAAAGATTACCGTTCCGGTTCCGGCTGCAAACACCGCCGCGCTCTCGCCCCAGTCGCCGGCCACCTGTATTGTGCGACCGTCGCCGCCCAGGGCGGCCGCAGCGTTCGTCAGACTGACATCCCCGCCAATATCTATCGTACCCGTCCCGTCGAGGGTACCATCGCTCATGGTCAGAGAACCGCCAAGAGTCATGGTATTGGAAGCTGTAAAGGTACCGGCTCCGGTGAAACTCGCGTTTGCCGCGTTTACTGTGCCCGTCGGGGAGGATGTCCCGCCGCTGACAAGAAGATCGCCGACTGTAATCCCGCTTGCACCGGCTGCATCATAGGCACCGGCACTTATGAACAGGTCTCCATTGTCGACGGTTACATTTCCGTTACCCGTGAAGCTGCTGTTGGTGTCGGTAATGGAAAAATCTCCCGTCGTCACGTTCAAAGCCGCAGGAGCGCTTACCGTCAGGTCACCTCCCGACAGCGTCAGGGTTCCGATACTCACCGTTCCCCCGGTATCCGCCGTCACCGTGCCGGCGGATACGGTCGCAAGACCGGTCACACTCATTCCGCCAGACAGTTCCAGAGCTCCCGTACCGCTTACCGTCAGGTTATTCGATATCGTAAAACCGGTACTGTTGGTCCGCGTCCCCGCTGTAACCTGCAGGTCGTAAAAGGTCTCGGCATTCTGGATCGCTCCTGTATTGTCCAGAACGACAGTCCCGGTCTGTTCCTCGAATCCCGCTGTGCCGACGCTGTTGTTCCAGTTTCCTCCCACATTAATCTGATAGGGTCCCGCAGCATTCACATCAAGGACCCCTCCGGTTATCGTCAGGGAGCCCAGCACTATCAGAGGATCCTGAAGGGTTACGGTACCCGGACCGGAGATGGACAGATTATTGAAGGAGTGCCCGGCACTGCCAAGGTTTCCTGCGCCGTTCAGGTAGACCGTCGAGCCGGTCACGGTAAAGGTATCGAGATTGCTCAGGTCGAGGTCTGCCGCGACATACATATTTACCGAAGATATGTCCAGCGTCGTTGTGGCCGCAGTTCCGACGGAGAAATTTCCCCCAACACGCAGATCATCCAGTGCGGTCAGTGACCCGCCGACTACACCTGTACCGATCTGAATGTTCCCAAGAGTCGCACCATTACTCGTAAGATCGCTTATACCGTCGAAGATCAGGGTCCCGCCGCTGGCTGTAATAAAGCCCGTCGGTCCCGCAAAGCTTACTGCAGCACCGGAGAGGGTGGTAGTCGACGACGATTCGGTAAAGCTGCTTATTCCGCTTACCGTTCCGTCTATGGACACAGCACCGGATCCGCCGGTAAAAACGCCGGTCCCGCCAAGGTCCCCGGTCAGGTCAATGGCTCCGGCTCCGCCGACCAGCTCCGCGGTTCCGTCGAGGTTTGTATTTCCGGTAACGGAAAGGTCCGAGCCGTTCGTATCAAGGCTGCCGCCGGTGTTTACCATCAGGATGCCTCCAACGGAAAGATCCGATCCTTGTACGGCATCTCCGGCTATCTGCAGATTGAGAAAAGGATCTGCTGCTCCCTCAGTCGTTATTGTTGGGGCCGCTCCGGTGAGCAGAATGGTGGAATCCGTCTCGGTAAAAGAAAAATCAGCAGAAGAAGAGTCCCAGTCGCCGGCGATGCTGTGGGTAAAAGCGCCCGCAGTCCATGTCCCCCGGGTCAGCGCAAGAGACCCTGTCACTGTCAGAGCCCCAAGGGAATTTACCACATCGGACTCTGCTGATTTATTAATGCTGAGGTTATAGAAAGTATGCCCCTCCAGGTCTACAGGGGTATCCGTACCGTCAAGGACGACAGTTGCAGTATTTGCGGTAAAAGCCCCGGGAACAAAAAAACCGCCCACATTCAGGGCTTCAGAACCGCCGGTCAAGGTCGCAAGGGTAATATCTCCGTCCACATCGGCGGCCCCGGCGCCGAGGGTAAGGATTCCCGTCCCTGCGAGATCCGGAGTAGTACCTGCGATGGAGAAGGTTTCCGTCCCGGTCTGTCCGCTGGCATCGAGGGTAGCATTAAGCGTAACTGCAGATGCACTCAGTGAATTGGCGCCAGTCTGGAGGGTACCGGCACTTACAGTCAGGGTACCGGCTGCAGAAAGGCCGGACCCCAGGGTAAAATTCTGCGCCGCACCGTCTATTGTCAGATCAAAATAGTCCGTTGCCCCGTAATCCTGCACAGCACCGGAACCGCCGTAATAGACCGTCTCTCCGGAATCGATGTCGGTGCGGCTGATAGTTGTTCCCGGGTACCTGCGCAGCGTACCTCCGTTATTGTCGTAGGAGGTGGTCATGGTAACATCATGAATGGCAGCATCGAATACGGAATTTGCGTTGATTACCAGAGCATCCGCCGATACGTTTCCGCCGGCGTTCAGGGTACTCGCAGCAATTCCGTCGCCAACGGTCAAGGTCCCTGCTACGGAAAGTTCTGCCCCGGTACTGAATGTCACCGCATCCTCGAACCTGAGGTTGTAATAATCCACGGCACCGTAATCCTGGATGTCCCCGGTGGATGATATTTCATATACAACAGTCCCGGAATCGATGTCCGTCCGATTGACTGAGTCTCCGCCACGACGGCGAAGGGTCCCGTCGTTATTGAAGGAATCAGTTATCGTCAGCTGATTGCCGCCTGTCGACAATTCTGCTCCGGGATCGATCTGCAGATTGAAGATGGTAGCACTCGCGGCATCGAGAACCGGAAAAGGGGCAGGGGCAACATCGGGGATGACAACATAGTGGTCCGCCGTCGGCTCTATTCCCGCGCTCCAGTTGCCACCGTTGGTCCAATCGCTGGAAGCTGCCCCCCCGGTCCAGATGTTGTACCCCAGGTTTTCGATGGGTACCTCCGTCAGCGCCCCGTTGGCTACAGCGTTGTTCCCCGCGTTGTCGATAACATACAGAAAGCGGTCAAGATCGATTTCACCGTTCTCCGTCCAGAGACCACCGGTGGTACCGGACAAAAGAGTCACTACAAGATCTTCTGCAGCAGCGCCGAAAGTGACTGCAGCTGTCGCACCGTCCAGATCCGCTGCCGGAGTTGTTCCGTCAGGTTCAGTGGTAAAGTCGACTGCCGACATACTCCCAGGCACGGAGTTGATGTCCACAGCCTCGGAAAAGGTTAAGGTAAGGGAGGTTCCCGCCTGCAGGTTCCCGCCGGAAACCGGAGTATCACTTATCGCGGAAATCAACACCGGTGCGGCAGCGTCCAGGGATGTAACGCCGGTATCCGCAGCAATATTATTCGTACCCGTGGCGTTATCCGCCAGGCTGGTGTTGGCGCTGACTGTGACAAGTGGGGTCGCACCGGTATCAGGAGTGCCGCTTTCTGTCAGACGAACAAAAAAGATGTTATCGTTGGCTGTGGCACCGGTGTCATAGCCGCTTACCGTGTAACCTGCCACACTGACGGTCAACCCTGTAAATACATCGTTAAGGTTTTTATCGGTGGTAATGCGGATGGCGTCTATCTGACCGTCGGCGTCGGCGTCTACGGTTTCCCGGGAAGTAATGACTGGTGAGGTACTGTTAATAGTGTAGAATCGGGAGTCTTTGAAGCGGTAATCCGTTCCACCATCCCAGGATAGTTCCAGCCGTCCCGTTGAAGCCGCTGTGAAATTCCGCATCTCAAGATCGAAAATGGAGGTGGTTGAACCCGCAGGAATTGTAGCACCACTGGTAAACTGCCATTGTGCGGTCTTGTTGGCGTCGGTGTACCCCACCCATGTTAGCCCGGCGGCTGTCGGGGTAACTAAGGGATTGAACTCTGCGGCCAACTCAGACGGGATGCGGATGCGAATGTCATAGGTAGCGGCCGGTGCGTCTGTCTGGGTTGTCATTACAATCTCGGGAAGCGGTGTCGACAGATCGCCGACAGTGAAGGTTGCATCGGAGTCGGAATCGATTGTAACAATCAGGGAAAGAAAATCTACCGTGGTCACCCCGCTGGCAGCTGATCCAAAAGAATCGGAATACCCGGTTGTGACATTCCCGCTCCCGTCCCAATACGCCGTTACATTCACCGTCTCTGAAACGGCATCGGTCACATCCAGCCAGCCGATACCGTCCGTGTCCGTCGTTATCAGCGCGTTTGTCGTATTGTTGGTGCCGGAGCTGATGGCCGAGATAGTCGCGGAATTATCTACCGTTACATAAATATCTCTGCTATAGGGTAAGGGGTTTCCCGCTGAGTCGGTTATCTGCAGGATTACTCTTTCGGTACCGCCTAGGGGTGCTATTCCATCATCGGTAGTCAGGACCACCTTGTGGGGATCAGGCGGATTATAGGGTGCAGCGTAGGTCCTGAGGGCCAATCCGGAGGGTGCTGCGGCAGCTGCGGGTGCTGAGGCCTCCAGTGTATTTGCTATGATTGTAGTGTTCTGAGCAATCCCGCCGACAGTCTCGGTTACCCGCAATCGCCAGGTCCCGTTCGTCTCGCTGCCGACGGTGTAAGCGCCATGAGCCCAGTCACCGTTTGAGGAACGAGCCGGAGCCGTCAGCGGTGTTTCACTGTTATTGTAGGCAGAAAAGGTTTCATCGTCATCCGCATCATAATTATACATGACAACATAGTACCCTGCCGGGGCAGTGTCAGGAACAAAGGGGTAGAAATCCCAGGTTTTCCCGGTGTTTTCAAGAAAGGCTACGGTCCAGGAATAGGCAAATGCCCGGACCCCTGCAACACCGGTTGGTTCCGTTGCTGTATCATCCAGAGAGACATCCAGGGCATAGGCATTTTTATTGCCCGAGTTCGTGGCAGCGCCATACTCTACATCGATCACGACTTTAAAATAGTATTTATTACCGATGTGCTCGCCTTCGCTGGGAAGTACCGATTTAAAATACACCCAAGAGTCAGCGTCTGTATTTTCCCGATCAAACTGATCAAGCTGTGCACCTTCCGCATATGGGTCAGCTGTGGAGTGATCAATTGCCCTGGACCCGGCACCGCTTAGTGCGCCGCTGCCACCAAAAAGGGTATAGGTAGTTATCATACCAGTCTGTCCCTGGTCGGCAGAAAAGCTGAAAACATCTGTTCCAGGACTGAAGACTGCAAAATGGAGTGGAGCGGTAACTGTATCGGGTACTTCGAAAAAAACCACGTTTATGCCATCGGTATCACCGTTGCCAAGAGTATCAGCATTCTGAAAATAGTTATTGTTCGATGGTATGCGACTCTGGGAAAACCCGGCAATGACAAAAACCATGGAGAAGAGTGTAGCAAGCAGAAATTTTAGAAATGCAGAGCGCCCAAAAGCCATCCTTCCCCCTAACTTTATTCTGTACCAGAGTATACTACAGTACATCGTATAATTCTACAAAGCGTTTGAGAGCAAGAAATCATGTAAGAATGGGAACTCTATGTTTTGGCTTAAAGGCTCCAGATAGATTATAGTATTCAGGAAGGTTCTATTTATGTACCCCCCCCTGTGGTAATTTTTAAAGAAAACGGATCGTCTTCCGTGGTGAGGAGATCAGAAGTACCTGTTTCCGCGCTCCAAAACTCGATGGTAAAAGTGCCACCCAGGGATTCCGTAAGGGTCAGTTCACCGGTTATCTCATTAAGATTGAAATAGTCTTTCATTGCGTCACTCATATCGCTCAAGAAAATCACAGCGTCACCGTTCGGGTCCTTCAGACCGTCCTCGTCAACGTCGATAGCAAGCTGGTAACTTTCGCCAACTGCTAAAGTAATCGATCCTCCCCGTTCGACAGGATCGGTGACTGGATCGCCGGCGACAACAGGATAGGGTGGCAGATTCTCCAGAGGCAAATCGCCCCCCCCTGCTGAATTACAGCCGCCAAGCAGCATAAACACTGCAAAGCCAACGATGACCAATTTAATTTTTTTCAAAGTACCTGCCTCCTTCGAACAAAACAAAGAAGGCGCCTGGTACCAGCTCCCAGTCTTTCTCTCCGAACAAAGTAGGAAGCATTAAAGGATTAAGGCACAATAAGCTTCGGTATCAGGATCCCCCTGTCGTAATTATTAAAGTAAGCGGATCATCCTCAGTGGTAAAAAGATCCGACGTTTCCAACTCCGCGCTCCAGAACCTGATTGTAAAGGTTCCACCAAGCCTTTTCGTTAGAGTCAGACTACCGGATAATTCGTCTAAGGAGAAATAGTCTTTCATCGCTACACTCATATCACTGACAAAAATTACCGGGTCATTATTCGGGTCTTTCAAACCGTCCTCATCAACAGCAATCGCCAGTTGATAGCTCTCTCCAACCGCAAGATTTACAGCAAGCTCCCTAACCGAAGGGTCAACCGCCTGATCTGCTGAGATCACCGGGTACGGCGGCAGATTCTCCTCAGGAGGCTCATCCCCGTCCCGCTCATACCAGTCCTCGTACTCCATGCCGCCGGATTCACGCCAGTCGGTAAAGTAGGGATAGAGTTCCTCTATGCGCTGACCTTCCGCGGGATACTCCCAGTCCGCGGGAATCAGGAGCGCCCAGGGGAATCCGTCCTCATCAATGAAGCGGTCATAGGGATTGATCGATTTTTTCAAAGGCTCTGCGTCAATCAGGTGGATATCATGACGGGTATCGTGAACATACAGGTAGGGATTATAGGGCGGGCTGGAGATTGCCGCAGGGTCCTGGGGAGTGTCGAAGTCCAGAACAAACCAGGCACTTTTTCCTACGGCGCTGGCGGTACGCTCAAAAAGTACAATCTCCACTGGAGCTTTGGGCCTGCCCGCGAGACGGGCGCTGTTGCCGCCCCTGTTTGTAAAACTCCCCGTCAGGTTCGCCTGGCCGGAATACGAATCGATCCGTATTCCGAAAGAGTGGTTGTAGCCTGCAAGCTTCTCCCTGGCCTCGGCCTGGACCTCTATCCTGCTTACCTTTCCGTCGGCGTTCATGATCTCATTGATTGTATAGCTGGCAATAAAGTCGTTGTAATCCGCATCCCCCGCGTTCTTGTGACCGAAGAGGTCCTCAAATGCGATAGTTATACTTTCCGCGGCAGGCACGTTCATCCCGAAGGCGGCCTCCGGATCGTCGGGATACAGATCATACTTGTCCGGAACCCCGTCGCCGTCGGAATCGGTCATTGGCCCAAGCCCCTTGTTGCTCAGGTTCAGACTCAAATTTCCTGAAGACTCACGCATCATCGACAGGGTTCTGCGTATTACGGAGAACCTGGCCATGTTGTTCACAGTTACACGTCTGGTTTCAAAACCTTCAGCCTCAAGGAACAATTCGATATTTTTTGGAGCGGCAGGAAGGTACAGAGTCCTCTCCAGGGTCTTGTCCGCAGCAACAGCTCCCGCGTAAAGCAGGTTACCCTCCTGGTCTTTCACGGTAACGTAGATTTTCGGCGCGGCGCCCTCTTCAGAATCGTCAAAGGAGAGGGCTTCACGGCCTTCAGCCTGGTCGGGATCATAAAGCTCAAAACTCAGATCGAGTTTCACCGGCAAAAGAGTCTCATAGGTAAAATTACCGCTGAACACCCGGGGAGCATCCTCCACCGTATCCGGCGGTAAAATATAGTCTGCAGAACCGGTCAGCTCACCGGATGCCGAATTCTCCAGGGGCATTTGACAGGCGGTCAATACAAGAACGATCAGCATTATGGGGAAGAATATTCTATAATCTTTTTTCATACGCATATACAACCTCTATCAGTATTATCGCAGAATAATACCATAAATTGATAATAAAAAGATCGGAGAACCTGGTGCGGGGCTATGCGGGCAGGATCACATTCTCTATCTACAGCCTGTAAAAACAGTTACTGGTATTATATAGTATAACGCAGTGCGGCAGAATAAACAAATTCAATCTTTTTCATAATCGTTTCTATATCAACACCCTGTCCATCTCTATCGAACTCTCCAGCACCTCCACGGGGAGCACATCCTGATGCCGGCGTTTCGGAGCGGGGCTCATGTCATAAGGAACCATTTCGATAAGCTCCCAGCGCTCACCCTCCGGCCATGCGGCATAGTCGGCGTAGGTGCAAGGTCTCTCCTGCGGTTTCGGCACAGTCTGTAGTACCTCCTGCATGCTGAAGATAGTATAACCCCAAATATACGACAGATAAAGAGCTGCCCTCAAGCAGACCTCCTTTGACCCTCACACCTCCCCTCTGGTAGAATCAAAGGCGCAGATAACATACGAGGTAGCGGATGATTCAGACAGTTTTTCCCGTGGAGTCCCTGGAAGGGTCGATTACCATTCCGGGTTCCAAATCCCACACTATCCGGGCGCTGCTGATTGCCTCCCTGGCGGAAGGGGAGAGCCTTCTCTCGTCGCCCCTGGACTCCTCGGATACCCGCTCCTGCATTGCCCTCTGCCGTGCCCTGGGGGCGGAGATTACCGAGGAGGATTCCGCCTGGCGGATACAGGGGACCGGGGGGATTGTTAAACCCGTCGAAGACGAGATTGATGTCGGCAACTCCGGGACATCCCTGTACCTGGGGGCGGGAGCCGCGGCTCTGGGGAAAAAAAGGATCGTCCTGACCGGAGACGAACAGATACGCTCCCGACCTGTCCAACCCCTGATAAGCTCCTTGAGCGATCTTGGGGCCGACGCGGTAAGCGTCAAAAAAAACGGGTCCGCCCCGGTCCGGATAAGAGGCCCCCTTAAGGGGGGGAAAACCAGCATTGAGTGCCCTACCAGCCAGTACCTCTCCAGCCTGCTCCTGGCCCTGCCCCTGGCGGAGGGAGATTCAGAGATAGAGGTTCCGCTGCTCCACGAAAAACCTTATGTGGAAATGACCCTGGACTGGCTGGACCGTCAGGGTATACGCTACGCGAACGATGATTTTGCCAGGTTCAGAATCTTCGGCAGCCAGAGCTACTCCGCCTTCGAGAGCCAGATTCCCGGGGATTTTTCCACTGCAACCTTTTTTCTCTGTGCTGCGGCAATAAGCGGGTCGACCATCACCCTGGAGAATCTGGACATGAATGACCCCCAGGGCGACAAGGAGGTGGCGGAAATTCTGGCCCGCATGGGCTGCGCAGTCACTATTCAGAAGCAGGCCATCACAATCTCCGGTAAAGCCATGGAAGGACGGGTCATCGACATGAACACCATCCCCGACGCCCTGCCCGCCATGGCGGTAACCGCCTGCTACGCCCAGGGCACAACGGAACTCGTCAACGTTCCCCAGGCCCGGCTCAAGGAGACCGATCGCATTGCCGTCATGCGGGAAGAACTTTCCAAATGCGGCGCAGATATCGAAGAACGGCCCGACGGGCTGGTGATCCGGCACTCGCCGCTTAAGGGCGGGAATGTATGGAGTCACCGGGACCACCGTATCGCCATGGCCATGGCCGTCGGGGCCCTTGGAGCGGAACGTCCCATTGCCATCCGGGACGCAGAAGTCGTGGCGGTTACGGTTCCCCAGTTTTTTCCCCTGCTGCGCTCACTCTACACCTGAAATACAAGGAGTTTATGCTATGAAAATCTATGATCTGCGAAGCGACACGATCACCCGCCCCTCCGGCGAAATGCGCAAGGCAATGCACAAAGCCGAGGTGGGCGACGATGTCTACGGCGAGGACCCCACAGTCAATCTGCTGGAGGAGACCGCTGCAAAAATGACCGGGAAAAAGGCGGCCCTTTTCGTGCCCTCCGGTTCCATGGGAAACCTTATTCCCCTGTACGTACAGTGCGGCCGGGGCAACGAGGTTATCCTTCACGAAAACAGCCACATAATGCACTACGAGCTTGCCTCGGCGGCAACAATTGCCGGCGTGATGCCCCGACCCGTGCCGGGTGACCGTGGTATCCTGACGCCGGAAGCGATCCGTCCCCATCTGCGGCCGGATATCTACTACATGGCCCGGACCGGTCTTATCGAAATCGAGAATACCCACAACAAGGAGGGAGGCTCCTGCTGGACGGAGGATGAACTCTCCGCGATTCACCGCTTTGCAAAGAAGCACGGCATTCCCGTCCACCTTGACGGCGCCAGAGTCTTCAACGCCGCGGTACACACGGGAATCCCGGTTAAAAAGATCTGCTCCTACGTGGATACGGTAACCTTCTGCCTCTCCAAGGGACTGGGCGCACCGGTTGGGAGCCTTCTGTGCGGTGATTCGGAGTTAATCGACGAAGCGCGGCGGATCCGGAAAATGCTCGGCGGAGGAATGCGGCAGGCGGGAATCCTGGCTGCGGCGGGTCTCTATGCCCTGGAGCATAACATTGACAGGCTCAGGGAGGACCACCTGAACGCGAAGAAACTGGCAGAGGTCCTGAACAACGTCTCCTGGGCAAAAATCGACCCGGACAGCGTCGAAACGAACATCCTTTTTGCTGAAATACCCGACGGAAAAGGACCGGCTGTCTCGGCGGCGCTGAAAAAAAAGGGTGTCCTCTGTTCCGGCGACGGTAACCGGCTGCGATTCGTAACAAGCATGGAGGCAAGTTCCCAGGACGTCCGGGAAGCCTGCGACATCATCGCAGCATTAAAGATATAATTTTATATTTGGAACAAAGATAGACAGGATGGGAATGATGATCGGCCAGGAAAATATCCTGATCTTTAATATCCTTCCCATCCTGTTTCTATTTCTTCTTAATTAGCTGTATTACAGAGCCATGTTCATTATCCGGTTGAGGCGTTTCACGAACTCCGCCGGTTTTTTCAGCTCCGCCCCTTCAATCATCATGGCCTGCTCCAGCAGCAGGGTGGCCACGTCTTCCACCAGGGCTTTGTCGTCCTTTTTTGCTTCCAGTTTTTTTACAATCTCATGGTCCGGGTTGATCTCCAGGATCGGCTTGATCTCCGGCAGATCCTTCTGCCCCATTGCCTTCAGCATCTGCTGCATCTGCATGGAGGGGTCGGATTCGTCGGCTATAATGCAGGATGGGGAGTCCGAGAGCCGGCTGGATGCGACTACATCCTTTACCTTGTCTCCCAGGGCGTCCTTGATTTTCTTGATCAGGGGCTTAATCTCCTTCTCCTTCTTCTTGTCGTCCTCGGTCTTCAGGTCGTCGGAGGAACCGCTCTTGTTGACCGCCTTGAGGTCGATCTCCTCGTACTTGCCGATGGAGGGTACCACGATTTCATCGATCTCATCGTCCATGATAAGGACCTCGATGCCTTTGGCCTTATAGGCTTCCAGCAGCGGGGAATTCCGCAGGGTCTCTTCCTTTTCGCCGGTTATGTAATAAATCCCCTTCTGGTCCTCCTTCATGCGCTCCTTGTAGGCCTTCAGGCTGGTGTAGCCCTCAACCTCGGTGGACCTGAAGCGTACCAGTTCGAGCAGAGTCTCCCGGTTGGCAAAGTCGGAGTAGAGCCCCTCCTTCAAGGGCCGGTTGAACTGCTCGATAAACTCGGTGTACATCTCGGGGTTGTTCTCGGAGATCCGCTGAAACTCGGAAAGGAGCTTCTTGGTGGATGAACCGGTTATGGATGACAGAATCCGGTTCTGCTGCAGGATCTCCCTGCTGACGTTCAGGGGCAGGTCCTCGGAATCGATTATTCCCCGCACAAAACGCAGGTACACCGGCAGCAGCTCCTTTTCGTCGTCGGTAATGAATACTCGTTTTACGTAGAGCTTGACGCCGGGCTTGTAGTCCGCCTGGTAAAGATCGAAAGGAGCCTTTTTGGGCACATAAAAAAGAGTAGTATACTCCTGGGTCCCCTCCGCCTGGGTGTGAAGCCAGAACAGGGGCTCATCGTAGTCGTGGGTCAGGGTTTTGTAGAACTCCTTGTAGTCCTCGTCGCTGAGTTCCGACTTGGGGCGCTTCCACATGGCGGAGGCGGAGTTGATCTGCTCGACCTTCTGCTCCTTCTTTTCCTTCCGCTTTTCTCCTTCTCCTTCGTATTCAGTGGCGGTATAGTGGAGAAAAATCGGAAAGGCCACATGGTTGGAATATTTTTTGATTACCTGTTCGATCTGCCAGCGGCCGGTATATTCCCTGCCGTCTTCGTTCAGATAAAGCGTGACGGTTGTACCGAAACTCTCCCGTTCCGCCGGACTAATCTCATAGGATCCCTTGCCGTCGGAAACCCATTTATAGGCTGTATCCTCGCCGGCCTTGCGGGAGATAACCTCCACCGAGTCGGCTACCATAAAACTGGAGTAGAACCCCACACCGAACTGACCGATCAGGTTGGAATCCTTTTTCGCGTCCCCCGTCAGTTTGCCCAGGAAGTTTTTGGTCCCGGAACGGGCGATGGTCCCCAGGTTTTCCACCAGGTCCTCCTCGTTCATGCCGATTCCGTTATCAGAGACCGTCAGAGTAGGTTTGTCACCCTCGGTATAGCTGATGTCCACCCGGGGATCGAAGCTGAGTTTCTTGAACTCATCCTGGGTAAGGGTAAGGTATTTCAGTTTGTCCAGCGCATCCGAAGCGTTGGATATAAGCTCCCGCAGGAATATTTCCTTGTGTGAATAGAGCGAATGAATAATCAGATGCAGAAGCTGGGATACTTCGGTCTGAAACTGGTGTTTCGACATTTCCGTGTTCTCCTCTCGATGCAGATAAAAGATATAGATGTATTGTTTGGCGGAAATATACTAGCCAGAGGACAAAAAATCAAGGAAATTGAAAAGCCCGCCCACCTGTACTATACTTTTCTTTGTTAAACTGGGGATTTTTCTGCCTGAAGACCGTCATAACGAGGCGCTGAATGAAAAGAAGACTCTTGCCGTTTTCATTGATCCTGATCCTGTTTATTACCGGATGCAGCAACCGGGAACCTGAGCCCCAGACTTCGACTACTATAACTCCCGCTCCGACGGTCGTATCCCGGGAGCTCCCTCCGCTAGAAACCCCGGCCCCGGATGAGGGAATAATCGCCTACATAAGCGGCGAAGTAGACATAGCCGACGAAAGCGGCTGGTTTCCCGCAGAAATAGGCGACCTGATTACCCCCTCCAACAGGATCAGAACAGCCGCGGACTCGAGCTGCGAGATCCAGTTCGGAAGAATCGCTGTTATCAGCCTTCAGGAAAACACGGAAATCGACATAAGCCGCGTCAATCTTAACCCGGAGTCGTCAAAGGTCGGAATCGCCATGACGGCCGGGACGCTTCTGTCCAAGGTGCAGAAACTCTCCGGGACGGACAGCTTCAGCGTCCGGACCCAGTCCGCGGTATGCGGTGTGCGGGGAACAGAATTCAGCGTCACCACCGATGCCTCCGGGCAGTCGATCTTCGCTGTAAAGGAGGGGAGCGTTGCAATCCTTCCCCCCGACATGGATACCGAAGACTTGAAGGAGCAGCTTGCCGGTCGGGATGCTGAAGCACAAGAGCTTATCGACCAGCTCCTGGAGACGGCTCCCCGCGTGGAAGCCAACCAGGAAATTGCACTGGGACCGGACTTTGCCGAAGAAACCAGAGAGGCGGCGGAAGCCATAAAGCGGAGCGTAACGGAGATAACGGCGGCGGAGAGCCCTGAGGAGCGAAAAGAAAAAACCCGTACTCTGGCGGCCGCAACGGTTCAGACCTCCCGGATACTCAGGACAGAAAGCGCGACCCCCACGGAAATCTCCCCGGAAAAGAGGGAGGTCCTTAAGCAGACCGACAAGATGCGGATCCTGGAGATCCCCGTGGCTGCCGCGAAAGATGTGGGACCTGAGGTACCAAAAACCAGACTCCACAAGATAGCTGTCGAGGTCGATCCGGCGGATGCACGCATTCTTCTGAACGGTGAGAGGGCCGGAAAGGGAAGCTATTCCGCCCTTTTTGAGGAAGAAGGCAGCCTCTCCTTTACCCTGCAGAGGGATGGATACGCTGACTACCAGTTTACCATTTCCGTGAGTTCCGAGTCGGCAAGGCTCTACACAGTGGAGCTGGCGGCGCTTTCTTCCGAGGTTCCAGTGCCTCCAGCCCCTTCCGTCCCGGAACCCCGGACTGAGGCGGAACCGGAGGAACAGTCTCTGCCCGCCGCCAGGGAAGACGTCCGGCCTCCGGAAAAAACAGAGGCAGTTCCGTCCGCCCCTGCAGCCCCGGCTCCCGCGGCTGTGAGTCTCCGTACCGAAGCTCCGAGCGAACAGGCCGCCCAGGCGCAGCCTGTATCGCAGCCGGAGCCCTCGGCCCAAATAGAAGCGGAGCTACCGACCCAAAAGGAGCCCCCGTCGGAACCACAGCCCGCCCCAGCCCGCCCAGGCCCGGTCCGGGTAAGCATTACGGCATCACCAGCGGATGCCCTGATTCAGCTGGGAAGCGAAACCCGCGGAACCGGACGGCTAAACCTGGAAGCCATGCCGGGGAACCGTCTTTCCCTTGCAGTCAGCCGCCGGGGCTTTACCCAGGAAAAAATCAGTCTGGAGGTCGGAGACAGCCCTCTAAACAGACATATAGTACTGAAGGCCCAGCCTGTACTGTTCAGCAGTTCAGCTTCGGAGACAGCCCTTATCGGTCTGACAGCTGCAGAAGGCCTTTTACTGGCCTCGGATGCCCGGGGAACCATCAGCGCAGTAGACCTGGACGGTAAAATCCTGTGGCAGATTGAGAGTTCCAACCGGCCCAACGAAAACAACCTCCCGGTAGTTGCCGGCAGCAGACTTGTCTTCTCCGGCAGCAGGGAGCTGTTAATCGCCGATCTTTCTACAGGCAGCGAAGAGCAGAGGATATTCCTGGACAGCCGCCGCTCTCACATATTCGGACGCAGGACAGTCCCTTTTCAGGGTAAAATCCTCTACCCCGCAAACCGATCCCTGGAGATTATCGACCCTGCGACAGGTTCCTTCAGCAGCTTCGCCGATCTCGGGGACTCCGGTTCAAGAATGAGCCCCGGCATCTACCGGGACATGGTTCTGATTGCGGACCAGGAAGGAGCTTTGCAGATTTTCGATTCCCTGGGCTCCCTGGAGGCGACAATACCCACCGGTGCTCTGCAGCCCCTTGCACAGGCTGTTTCTGTCCATGATGATATTGCGGTATTTTCCGGACGCCGGGGCGAGGTGGTTTGTGTGGATCTGCAAAAGCGGGCTGTGATATGGAAAAAGAGTCTGGGGAACACCGGGGTAGCTGTGGCTTCGGATATTGCTGTCAGCGATTCGGGTATCTATCCCTACGGGATGGACGGGACAATATACGGACTTGACCGGGATAACGGCAGCGAGCTTTTTGCCCCCATCCGGGGTGCGACGACGCCTCCTTCTCTTGTGAACAGGGGCAGACAATTCGTCTACGGCACACGGGACCGCAAGCTGATAATCGCGGATGCGGATACGGGAACAAGCATAAGGAGCCTGGAACTTCAGGAACAGGCCTCCACACAGCCGATAATGATTCCCGGGGACAGCCTGATTGCAATCGGAACCAGGCAAGGAACTGTCATTCTTATAGAACCCGAGGGCATACGGTAATCTCCTGCTAAATTAAATCGCAGTGTAGTTTTCTCTTGACATTCGAATAATTATTCGATAGCCTGCAAGCATGATATCGAATAATTATTCGACTAATAGGAGTAGATGTGAAAGCCCGGATTGTATCTGCCGCCATTGAATTGCTGAACGAACTCGGCCCCCACAAGGTTACCACAAACCATATTATTGACGCCCTGGGAATCAGTCCCGGCACTCTGTATTACCATTACCGGAACAGAGAACAGATAATCCTCTCCATATTTCAGCAAATCAGCGAAGACTTCGACGCTCTTTTCATAGAAAATCCCCCTTCAGATCAGATTACCGGACTGCTTACAATGATAGAGAAAATCTACCGTTTGTATTTCAAGTACCGCTTTTTCTACCTGAACCTCTCCATGCTTCTTGACCGGGACCCGGTACTCGCGGAGGCGTACCGGGAAAACTACCGGATAAAACGAAAAAAACTGGAGGGGCTCTTCAGCTCTTTGGAAGAACAGGGATTTATACGTCCCTTTGAATCAGCGGAGGAGAGGGATATCTTCCTTCAGAATCAGTGGCTCATCAATGATTACTGGCTCAGCTTTCAGAAAGCCGTGGGCATCAGCGATGCCGAAGAAATGATCAGCAAGGGTATTTTAGGCTATCTGGCCTTTATTCGTGAATATTTGACACCCCGGGGCCGGAGGGCCCTGAGCACCAGGCATTCCAATTCAAAGTGAGGAGAAGAATGAAACGATTTACTGTTTTACTGGTGTCCCTGTTTGCTGTCGCAGGGATTAGCGCAGAACCAATCCGGAAGGATGGATCGGCAAATAGCGAAAAGAGTCTGCAGATTCATATCGAAGAAGGAGAACACTACCTTCACAGAGTTCCAGTCTTTCTTTTTATCGCGGTAAAGGCACCACCCCAGTTTGCCCTCTGGATCGAAGACATGGATGGCAAGTTTATTAAAACTCTCTTTGTCACCAGCCGGACCGCTCTGGCAGACTGGCGAAAAGCCCCAGGGGACGATACACCGAAAGATGAGCTGCGACGGTCCGAAAGCCTTCCCCTCTGGACCCACCGCAGCACCGGCAGCGCAGCGGATCAATGGGACGGACCCCTCCCCGGGGTGGACGCAGTGAGCTCGGCCACACCGAAAAGCGGTTTCAGCATACAGACGGCTTTACCCAAAGAACTGACGCGCTTCAGGATAATGGCGGAAGTAAACGCCTCCCTGGATTTTAACGAGTCGTATCCGAAGGACGCAGAGAAAGGTTCCCCCGAATACTCAGGAGGTCCATGGGGGAGCGGACAGCCGGCTCTGGTCTATGCAGCCGAAGTGGATACATCTGAAGCCGGCTCCGGACCGGTTGAACTGGAACTGCAGGGACACTCCAGTCCCGACGGATCCACCGGCGAACTTTACGTTAACATGGAAGGGATAACGACAGCTCGTGAGATTATCGGGAAAATTGAAGTGGAACTGCCTTAGCCCTAGTGCCTATATAACGATAAAAACAACAGAAGCGACGGTCATTCCCCCCAGGAGCATCCGCACCCCCCTGGCAGAACGGTCCGAACTCATCAGACGTCCAAGCAGGGTCCCGAAAACGGCCCAGACTGATATTGCCAGGGGGGTTATTATCAGGAAGAAGGCAATAATAAGAAGGGCAGACGGGAGAAACAGCTCCCCCTGCAAGGGATAAACAGACATGGCGGTGATGGACATTATGTAGGCCTTGGGGTTCAGGTACTGAAAACCCGCACCCGCCATCAGACCCAGGGGCTGCTCTGCCTCATTTTCCCGCTCTTCCTTAATGGTGGGAAAGGCGATCCGATACGCCAGATACACCAGATACAGGACCCCGAAAACCTTCAGGAGACTCTTCAAAACAGGGAATTCCTCAAAGAGTACTCCAAGGCCAAGGGCGCTTAGAACAAGCTGGCTGATTATCCCCAGGACAATCCCCCCGATCAGGGGAAGGGTTCGCCGATAGCCGAAACGAGCCCCGGAAGCTGTCAGCAGCATATTGTTGGGGCCGGGGGTTATGGTCATGGAAAGGGTAAAAAGAAAAACCGGAAGGATAATGACATACATGGAAGCCTCCATACTCTTTTTTCAGAGGATAAAAGCTCAGCCCGAACAATAACAGATACAGATATTTGATTTAACAACCATAACAGTTTATACTTCCTCATGGTTCTTTCCAGAGTTTCCCGGCGTTTTCTGTACGAGAAAATAGCCGACAGCATTTCCGATGCAATCGACACAGGTACAATACGCTACGGCGAGAAACTCCCCTCCCTGCGTAAGATGAGCTCTCGCTTCGGGTGTTCCATTTCAGTTGTCATGCAGGCCTATGAGCAACTGGAACGGGAGGGTAAAGCATGCTCTGTTGAAAGATCAGGTTATTACACAACCTGTCCCCGGAAAGGGCCGCCCCCTGATCCGGAAATCGAGACCTATACCCTTACGCGAGAAGATGCAAAACCGGTAAGTATAATCGGCCGAATTGTTGAGGCAAGCAATGACAGCACGATTCTTCCCCTGGGGGCGGGAATTCCCGACAAAGACCTGCTTCCACTGCGGAGTCTACGCCAATCGATAAACCGGGTCATGCGGGAACGCCCTGGAATAATCCAGGAATACAGCAACGAGGCGGGCAGCGCTGCTCTGCGTGCTCAGATCGCCCGCAGGATGCTGGATAGAGGAGTAAATGTGCCGAGAGATGAGATCCTCATCACCAACGGATGCATAGAAGCCCTGAGTCTCGCCCTTCAGGTCTGTACCGGGGTCGGGGATCCCGTAGCCATAGAAAGCCCGGTTTTTCTGGGAACCCTCCAGCTTCTGAACGAGCTGGGCAGAAAAGTTGTCCCCATACCGACTTCAGCGCGGGATGGAATGGACCTGGAAAGTCTTGGATCTGTACTGAGGAAGGGGAATGCGAGAGCTGTTATCACGACCGCGATTTTCCAGAATCCCCTGGGCTTTCTTCAACCGGAGGAAAAGAGGAAAAGAATGGTGGATATGGCGCAGGAATTCGGGATTCCGGTCATCGAGGATGATATCTACAGCGACGCATCCTTCAGCCATGAAATTATTCCGCCCCTTAAAAGCTTTGATACCGATGGAAATGTTCTCTACTGCTCCTCATTTTCCAAGACCCTCGGGCCGGGAATGAGAATCGGCTGGCTGATGGGAGGAAGGTTTCACAGCCGCTGCAGAACCCTTAAAACCGCCCTCAACCTGGGCGGGAGCCCCCTTCTGCAGGAAGGGCTGGCGGATTATCTGATTACCGGTTCCTATACACGCCATATCAAAAGGCTTCAGACAGCGATGGCGAATCAGTCACGGGAGACCAAGCAGCTCCTCCTGGGCGCCCTTCCCCCGGGAACGGCCATAAGTGACCCCCAGGGAGGATACTACTTCTGGGTGGAACTCCCCGGGAGAACAGATTCCCTGGAGCTCTTCGAAACCGCCCTGAAGGAAGGGATCGGCATAGTTCCCGGCCAGGCTTTCAGTTCAGGTGACCGCCATAAAAACTGCATCCGCGTCAGCTACGGTTCACCCGTTACCCCGGCAACCCGGAAAGGCATAGAGAAACTGGGCTCTATCATTGAGAAAGCAGGCGGGATGTAGTACAAAGAATAATCATGTTCGTTCCGACCCGATCCCGTACCGCCGAACTGGAGATAAAAAAGTCCCTGTTTCTTTCCGCCGCCCATCCGGTCGGCTCCGAAGATGAAGCAAAGGAGATTATCCGCAGAACCAGGGAGGAGCACCCAAAGAGCAACCACGTGGTGTGGGCCTTCGTTCTGGGGGATGAAAACACCCAGCATCTGGGAATGTCCGACGACGGGGAACCCAGGGGTACCGCCGGCAAGCCCGTCCTCTCCACCCTGCAGTACAGCGGACTGACGAACATCCTGGTAACCATCGTGCGTTACTTCGGCGGCACCAAACTGGGCACCGGAGGCCTGGTAAAGGCCTACACCGATTCCACCAAGGCGGTTATCGACGATGTACCCCGCAAACGACTGGTGGATGAGACTGTCCTGAGCCTGCGCTTCGGGTACCACTATTACGAAGGGGTTAAAAAGGTCCTGGCGGAGCATAATGCCCGCATCGAGTCCGAGGACTTCGGCACGGATGTGTCTTTGAAGCTCAGCATCGAAACAGAACATGCCGGGGAGCTGAAACAGGCCCTTGGAGAACTCACCAGCGGAAGCGTGCTCATTACAGCCTGATACCTGACAGTACAACAGGAATATCAGTTTCGCCGTTTATTAGAGCAACAAATGAATCATTCACAGCGGCAGCATCGGGGGCCGAAGCATAATCGCCGGGAGTCGGTGTGCCGGAAGCATCCATATCAAGAAAGGAAAAGTACGTGTACTCCATCCCGCCGGACAGAAAAAAGCAGAGAGTATTCAATGCTGCCGGATCAGTAAGAGGGATAGAAATATCCGGACCAAGGGTAAAATCCTGGGGACTCGCTCCTTGAATCAGTTGGATATACAATGGTCGTCCTGGTCCAGGTAATTCGGGAAGCCGATAATCAAACCGGAAGAAGCTGCGGCTGTCCGGATTGTAAGGCAGAGACTGGGATGTATCGTTCACAAATCCGAATAATTCAAGGGTCTCACCTTTTTTAGGAGTCAGCTCTATAATCGGCCAGAATTGATCTCCGAAACTTGCCATACCATCAGCCGGCGCGGTATCCTCGAGAACATACAGATAATAACGATCAAGGGTATCCGATTCAGATAGATCCAGCAGAACTACATCCCGAAGGGAACCAGCAGGAACAATCGATGTCGACAGATTCACAGAACTCCCCCAGGTGGGAATGAAGAATTCCGATGACAAAGTCAGGAACACCTCTCCGGTACCGGCGGAATTATCAAAGTCCCGGAGAATCACCTTCGTGCGAGTCTCCCTGCCGCAGCCGGAGAGCAGCACAATAAGGATGATAAGGATACATACAGCAGGTCGCTTCATTACCGGGCCTCCCGCACAAAGGCCGCCGGCAGGCTGTAGACGCCGAAAACCCGGTCGCCGTCCTCTTCCGAGCGATACAGGAAGACCAGTTCCGGCTCCGTGGAGGCGCGGTACCCCAAAAGGCGCATACCTTCGAGTTCGTAGTCGGCGAGCTCCTTGCCGGAGGAATTGAAGATCTTCAGGGTATCCCCTTTCATTCCCACAAAACGGTCCCGGGAGACAAAGTGAAAACTCCGGTCGGCGCTTAATCGTCGAACAGACAGGCTGTAGTCGGTCTCATCAACGGAAACAAGCATGACCTTTTTCTCCCCGGTACTTCCGTCGCTTCGGGCAAGGATGAACTTGTGTTTCCCGTCATAGGAGGCCAGGGAAGCTGGTGCAAAGGCCAGGAAATCTACCGTCGGAGTGCCCCAGGTATCATCGGCTTCTGGGAAGGCGGCGGCCAGAACATCCGTTCCTGAGACCATTCCCCCGGGAAGGATATCCGCTTGATATGCAATTGTATTGGGCAGAATAATCTGCCACTGCTCTATAAGCAGGGTAATCTTTCCGTTGGAAACCAGGGGGAAGGATCCGTCACCCGATACCAGCAGGTTTCCGGAATCGTATCCCAGTCCGGCAGTCCCGCTGCCTCCGGTAGAAATATCATAAAAACCAATAGTATCGAATGAGCCAAAGTTATCGGTAACATACACAAAGCGTCCCGTCTCCGCCATTGAAGCAATCCGACGTCGATGGCTGTCGTCTATATAGTAGATATACCAGGGCTCTCCAAACTTCCAGTAATAGACATCCCCCCATTTAGTTCCAAGGTAAACTGCCTCAGGGTCTCCGTTATCCGGCACCCCCCAGGCGAGATCCCAGTCCGGATCAAAGGTATTGGTCCGCAGCCGGCCTTCGTACGCGAAGGGAAGCTCCAGGAACTCGAGCTTCTCCTCCAGGTAGGCCTCGCAGGAACCCAGCAACAGAAGCACGGCGGCAACGAAAGCCAGGTATCTCATAGCTTCCACCTTAGGCCCAGGTTGACCGGTCCGGCCCACTGGAGGTGCCAGTGTCCTTCAAGATGTACGGGCTGCCCCTTTCCTGCGTGGTATTCCTCGAAGGGATGGTCATAAAAGGAGCTGTAAAAAAAGCGAGGCGTGTAATCCAGAACAAGGCGCAGGTCTTTACGCTTGAAAAGGGCCATATCCAGGCCCATGCTTATATCGATGCCTGCGGTCAGGGTTTTGGACAGGTACATTCCCTCGTCCCCGAAGACGAGACGGGTCAGAACCCCGAAACCCATGTAGGGACGCAGCGGGTACTCAGGCCCGAGGCCATAACCGCCGATACCGGCCACGGGCTGCAGAAAACCCCGGGAGGCATCGTTCCAGAGGGTAAACAGGTTCTTAAGGCTCAGGATATTCTGTTCCAGGGAGGCATAGAGGTAGATCTCCTCATTCTGCAGAAAACGGATTACCCCTGCACAGGCGCCGAACTCCCACAAACGGGCCTTCAGCTCCACAGCCCATTCGGCATGGGGGACCAGATCGAGAGGTATGGTTTCGTCCTCACTGCCGACAAGAAGCTCCCCCTTTGCGGCGATATGCCCCGGAGCTTCGGCCCGGTAGGGAAGGATGGACCCGGGAAGAGCGCGAAGCTCGATGAAGCCGTTTTCCTCGTTCTTCCTGATACCTTTATCGAGAGCAAGGATCGTTTCCGGGGGAACCTTCAGCCTCAGGGTGACAGGAGCAGGTCCTCCTACAGATTTCGGCTTGCTGAAGATGATATCAGCTTTTCCCCCCGCCGCGGCAACACGGGCGGCTTCGGCCTCAAGGGGGGGGAAACCCTCCTGTACGGCGGACAATACCCGGGGTAAAAACTCCGTCAGCAGCTCTTCCAGATCGAATTCCTGAAATATATGGGTGTCGGTAAAGACTTCCTGGTCGGTGTACCGGTCAACCCCGCGCAGCCAGAGGCTGGAACGGGAGCCGAACTCCAGGCGCCCGGCATAGATAAGCGCATCGCTCGCTTCAGGCTCTGATACAATTTTCAAGGTATCCAGGTTGAGGAGCTCCGCCTCCAGATTCTCCGTCAGCAGCACCAGCTGGGGATGCTTATCTTCAGCAACGACGGCAATGCTGCGCTTTATCGGGGAGTCTTCCTGGGACCACAGAAACAACGGGAAGAGACACAGGAACAGAAGGAGGCGCTTAATCATAGGCATACCTGGCCACTCCACCCCGGATACTCGTTACAAAGATGTCCATTCCCGACTCGGCCAGTTCCGGAACGGTCTCGTTGCCGGGGATATCGGTCTTCAGTTTGCGCTCCCCGGTCAGGTAGTCGTAGACAAGCATGGTCTCTTTGTCTTCCAGCGCATCGCCCCAGAGAAGAATGTAGCGGTTGTTCACGGAAACGTTGAGTTTGCTTGCTGCATAATAGTCGTTTGTACCGTCCGTATAGAAACGATCATTGAAAATCGAATCACTGGTCACAAAAGAGACACCTGTTGCAGAAATCCAGTCCGGCGGAGTAAGGGTATAAACAGCAATCTGGGCCGGCCCTTTTCCATAGTACCCTGAGCCTTTCTGGGCCGCAACACGTATTCCAGCGGCCTGCGGCATCGTTCGCGGCGATTGGGAAACAAAGAGTTCAGCTGCCGTCGCCAGTCTCTCCTGGTCGCCTCCGGGATTAACGGAAATATCGGAACTCCAGAAAATACTGTCAACATGAGTATCGAGGTACGGTATCAATACATAGACCCTGGAACCGGACTCGCTGATGTGGGAGACCAGCGGTCCCCATGCCGACGGATCCGCGGGCGTATAAACCGCCTGCTGTGTATCCTCATCCAGCGTCAGGGTATCGCCGTAGCGCAAACCCCGGTCCCAGTCTTCGTGCAGCGCGTTGATTATCACCCGCCCGCTCACGGGATCACGGTAGCAGTTGATGGGCGGAAGGCGGTCCTCCCAGAAATCCCTCTCGTAGCCCAGGTCCTGGCTGTAGGGGTAGTACCGGTAGCTCGAGAGCTTGCTTGCCCGCAGTACGTAGACCCCCCGGGTCCCGAGCACATAAACCCTGCGGTTAAACTCCCGGGGCCGTGAGACCAGGTGCTGTCCGAGGCTGACCGCGTCGGCGAGCTCGTGATTTATTCCGATCTCCTCCAGTTGATTGATATACCCGTCAAAACCGAAGTATTCGCAGGAGGCCAGGAGGAGCGTCAGAATCAGCATCGGTATCCTCATCAGTTTTTCCATGCCGCCCCCAGGTTTATCAGGACTATACCGCTTTCCCGCACCTTCGCAGGGGTGTAATTCGGGTAATAGCCCCGGATTCCGATGTGGGCAAGCCAGGTCGGCCGGTTCAGTTCAAAACGGAGCCCTGCTCCGGTCATTAGAGCGCGGAAGGTTCGCCAATCCTGATACGGGTTGGTGTAGGTATTGATGCGCATGTTGAGTTCCAGTTGAATCCTTCCTTCGGAATCCGGCCGGGAAAAGGGATACCAGCCCAGATGGAATCCCAGCTCGCTCTCGATAAGCAGATCGCCAAAGTCAGGGGCGAAAACCTCGTCTTCCCGGTAATCCGGCAGGGGAAAAAGCCCCACCGAGGCACCAAGGGTGGCGGATTCCCGGAACAGCCGGTAACGCCCCTCGAACAGCAGCCCGAAGGGACGCAGGTAGGAGAAGACAAAGCCCCTGTCCACGGTCATTTCCGGGTAAAGCTCGGGAATTGATACGGATATGTCCTCGGTACCCGCCAGTCCCTCCACAATCCGGGTATAGTGCCCCGGCTTTTCCACGGTAATGCGGTAGCGGCTCTCCGCGGGGATTTCGAAACTGATTTCTCCGCCTGCGAGGGTGCCGGGGCTTGTGCCGTCATGCAGCAGGACCACAGCTTCGGAGTCAGGTTTGGACTGAAGGGTAAAACGTACGGTTCGGCGCGCCCGTTTTTCGGCGCTTGCCTCCCGCAACCTGGCGTCGAGGGCTTCGATCTCCGTTTCGCTGAGGGTTTCGGTTCTCTCAAGAATCCCGGAAGCGGCGCATTCTGCCAGAACAGGCAGAACAGATTCCAGATCCTCCATAAAAAACCGTCCCTGGTAGCTCAGGGAGAAGGGATCCCTGTCCAGGCCAAGATCAATCACCCTGAGCACAAGCCTGCCGAAGAATTCCGAGTTCCCGGTCTGTTCCGCAACAAAAAATCCGTAAACAGCGGCGTCTGCCCGCTGAAGCAGGGCGTATTCGCGTATATCGGCAATTCCGGAATCCCCGTATTCCCCTATCTGTGAGGATTCCCCCAGGTTCTGCACAAGAAGGCCGGCAAAATCGGCACCCAGGATTTCGGCTTTTTCCGGAGAAACACCTTCTTTCGCGCCGGCAAGATAGTCGGGAGGGAGCACCAGAAAACGCCTCTCCGCAGCCTCTGCGGCTGCCTCTTCCCTGTTTCCTCCGGCATACAGGGAGACTGCGCACAGGAGAGACGCGAGAAGTACTAAAAAGTGGTGGTTCTTCCGGTATGTCTTCATTCTGCCTTTTACGGTCCTATTATAGTTCATCGGCAGGGGGATGGAAATAATTCGCAAAAAGTGTGTTGAAACCTTTCCCCCAGGCAGGCTATACTGATTCGAATCATGGACGATGACCCCTACCCTCCGTCGCGAAGTTTTCCTCGTACTGACAGTATAGCATTCCCGGGGCATGTATGCTGAGCAGCATCATTTTGCTGATTTGCCTGATACTGATTTCGGGCTTCTTCTCCGCCAGTGAAACCGCTTTTACCTCCCTGTCCAGCCTTCAAATCCAGCATCTGGTGGAGAACCACGGCCGCCGGGGTCGACGTGTCAAGGAACTTTCGGGTAAGCCAGATGTTTTATTAACGACCATTCTGATCGGCAACAACCTGGTCAATATCGGGGCCTCCGCGATTGCCACAGAAATGACCATCCAGCTTTTCGGCAGCCATGCCATCGGTATCATGACGGGAGTCCTGACCCTGATCATTCTGATATTTTCCGAGGTAACCCCGAAGCGTATTGCCATTATACATAACCAGGGAATCGCCCTTATTACGGCCTTTCCGATTCAGGTTCTGTCGGTCGTTCTTTTCCCCTTTATCCGGATGATCAGCCTTTTCAGCTCCCTGATTACCCGATTTTTCTCCTCCGAAAGACGGGAACACCTTTCCATGGAGGGGATTCTCCACATCGTAAATATGGCGGGAACCATGGGCGTCGTAAAGCAGTACGAACAGGAGATGATCAAGAGTATCTTTCGGCTCAACGATGTCTCCGCCAAGGCTATCATGACCCACCGCACGGAGGTTTTCAGCCTGGAGAAATCCCTGAGCCTCACCGAATCCTTTCCGGAGATGATCGAGGAGGGCTTCTCCCGGATTCCCGTCTACGACAGGGACCCGGAAAAAATCGTCGGCGTAGTCCTTTTCAAGGATGCCGCCAGGGAAATCGCCAACGGCAGGGGCAGTACTCCCCTTCAGGAACTCATGCTGGAACCGCTGTTCATTCCCACCACGAAAAAGATCGCCGACCTCTACACCGCCTTCAAAGGGGGCAAGCTCAATCTCGCCGTCGTCATGGACGAGTACGGAGGTCTTGCGGGAATCGTCACCCAGGAGGACGTAATCGAGGAGCTTTTCGGCGAACTCTACGATGAAAACGAAGAGAAGGGCCGGGAGCGGATCCACCACATCAAAGGGAACCGTTACCGGATAAAGGGGGATACATCCCTCAAGCAGATCGAGGACAGCCTGGGGATCGAGCTGCCCCACGGCAAGTATGTCCAGACCATTTCCGGCTACATATCGGAGCTCCTGGACAGGCTTCCCCAGCGCAACGAAACGGTGGAGACCGAATGGGGAGAACTGACCATCGAGGGCATCGTGCGCAACAGGATTACGTCCCTGCAGCTCATTCTGAAGGAAAGGTCAAAATCTTCAGAGGAGAACAATCACTCCTCTGCGATGTGACCGGGAGTAAAAAAGGAGCCAGTTCATGCGAGTAACAGTCCTTATTGGAAGTCACAGGAAAAACGGCAACACCGCCAGGATAAGCCGGAAGATCCTGGACAGCCTCCGGGAAGCCCTGCCGGGGGTGGAAACGGAGCTTCTTTTTCTCGGAGATTCTGACATCCGGGCCTGCACCGGCTGCGAGGGCTGCGGGAAGAGCTGGGACTGCATAATCCGGGACGATTACGCCGGGATTGTCTCCCGCATCGATGCGTCCGACGGGCTGGTCCTTGCCTCTCCCACCTACTGGTATTCCGTCACCTCGGACATGAAGCGTTTTATCGACCGCAGTTACAGCCTTATCCAGTATCCGGTGAGCCGTCATGAGTGGATCAGCAAGTACTCCGGGGCCGGCAAGCGCTGCGTGACCGCCGCGGTCTGTGAACAGCATGATGAGTCGATGATGGGCAGCACCCTGAGCCTTCTGAATGATTTTTCCAGGGACCTGGGATTTGATGTAGTCGCCTCGGTTAAAGCCATCGGGCACTTTGACGCAGGGAGCGTCGATGGGGACCCGGCGGTCATGGACCAGGCAGAAAAAGCGGGCAGGATACTGGCGGATAGTCTCGGAACCGCTTGAAGCCTTCCGGATTATTATTTCAGGTCGTCCCCGCTGTCGGTAACATCCCGTTCGGGTCTGCTTCCGTGCCAGAAAACACCGGAGAAATTTGAATCCCCCCGCTGAATCATGCCGCCGAAGCGGCTCTTCAGCCAATCCCTGAAAAAAATCCTGGTAAAGGGAATCAGCAGCAGAAATCCGACAATGTCCGTTATGACACCGGGAGTAATCAGGAGAATCCCGGCGCCGAATACAAGAAGACCGTCTATCATGTCGTCCGCCGGAAAGATACCCTGCTGCATATTCTGCTGAATTCTCAGCCAGACCCGGAAGCCTTCCTGCCGCGCCAGGGCAGCCCCCAGAGCACCGGTACCGAGGACCAGAAGAATCGCCGGACCCGCGCCAATGTGGGAACCGATTGTAATCAAGAGATAGAGTTCCAGAACCGGTAAAAGGGTAAAAAAGGGAAGCAGGCGTATGAACATAATCCACTCCTCCGGAAAATCAGGGTATCCGGGATATTCAGGGGGGTCAACGGTCCTGCCCGGTAAAAACCTGCTGCACAGCTTGATAATCCAAAACAATTCAATATACTGAAAATCGCGATGAAAAAAAGGTTTGCCCGGTATACTCCGTTACGTTCCGTGTTTCTGTTTTTTCTGCTCTTTTCTGGCCCCGCTCTTTTCGGGCAGGTGCCGAAAAACCAGACGGCTTCTCCCATGGTGGTATCCCTGATTATCCTTCTTGCCGGAATCGGCTTTGGAAGCCTTCTCTTTGCTGTCCTTTTGAAGCGCAGTATCCGGTGTATTCGCCTGGAACTTGCGGAAAAGAGCGAAAAGTATACAGCCCTGGTCAACAACACCGGCTTGATAGTCCTGCTCATCGATCCGGAAAATGCCGAAATCCTGGACGCAAACCCGGCGGCCCTTGAATTCTACGGATATACCTACGAAGAACTTACGGCAAAGACCGTTTTTGATCTGAACATCGATGACAGAGCACATGTTCATCAGAGGATCAGGGCTGCATCTGAGTCACGCAACTCCAACATGCACGTCCGGCACCGTCTGGCTTCCGGGGAAATCAGAAACGTGGAGCTCTTTGTCGGCCCCATCGTAACCGGAGGAAAACGCTGCAACTTCGCCTTTGTAATAGACGAGACGGACAAGATCGATACCCTGCAGCGCCTGGCGGACGAGAAGGAACGTTCCGAGACTGCCCTGAAAATCAAAAATGACTTCCTGGCCAATATCAGCCATGAGCTGCGGACCCCCCTGAACGGCATAATCGGGATGCTCAGCATTCTGGAAAACCTGGAGCTGCAGCATGAGGAGCGCTACTTCCTCTCCCTGGCCCAGGAGTCGTCTCAACAGCTTTTCGAAGTGATCCGGGACCTGCTGGATTTCAGCCAGCTCGACTCGGGGGCCATGGGACTGAAAAATGAGGTATTCGACCTTTCCGAGGCACTGCGTATGGGGGCCGGTCTTCTTGCGGCCCAGGCTAAAGAGAAGGGCCTCGAAATAGAGACCAGCATACATTTTACATATCCCTGGTATCTGGGAGATAAAAGCAGGATACTGCAGATTATCATCAATCTCCTCTCCAACGCCGTCAAGTATTCCGATTCGGGGACAATACGCCTTGAAGCAGAGGACCGGGATGGGCTGCTTATCCGGATAAGCGACGAAGGAATCGGGATTCCGGAATCCCAGCAGGAAGAGATATTCTCCTCCTTCCACCAGCTCGAAAGTCCATACAACAAGCGCGTCAGGGGGATCGGCCTCGGCCTGGCCATAGTCACGGAACTGCTCAAGCTGATGGACGGGACAATCTCTGTGGAATCGAAGGAGGGACGGGGATCATGTTTTTCGGTACACCTGCCGGATAATTTCCAGCAGAAAGCCATGGAGCGTCCCGTCCCTGCGGAACCGGCCACGACAAGGGGAGAAATCGGCGGCAAGATCCTGATAGTTGAAGACGAAGCGATCAACCGGATCTATCTTTCAAAAATGCTCTCCAGCCACGGATTTTCCATTGTGGAAGCAACCGACGGGCATCAGGCGGTGGAACGCTGTCTATCCGAATCACCGGACCTGGTCCTCATGGATATCAGTCTGCCTCGACTCAACGGCCTGGAGGCGACCAGGGAAATCCACGGTATTGGAAAATACCGGAACCTGCCGATTATTGCGCTTACGGCCCATGCTCACGCCGATGATATTGAAACCTTCCTCAGCGCCGGCATGAGCCGGGTAATCACCAAACCGGTAAAGGAGGCCTCTCTCCTGGAATCCCTTTCAGAATACCTGAAGGTCTCGGATCAGGATTTTTAACAGAAATTAAACATAACTTCGTAGGAAGGGGCCCATAAATGCATTACCATCCACTCATGACCGGCACCAGGCATACCGGCTTCAACCTTGACAGGATAGAACAGTCCCTCAGTACCTTTCGCAGCCATTTCAGCGAAATAAACGCTGCTCTTATAATGAGCCGGGAGGACTTTACGCCGCTGATCGTATCACAGCTGATGGAGGCCTATGAGTTTGCCAACCATTTATGGAAGAATAACATAAACCTCTTTTCGCCTTCGGGGCTGTACCATATGCTGGAGCTGAATCATATTGTTCTGTGCGGAACGGATAAAAGTCGCCGTCTGGAGTATTTTGCCCACCTTCAGGAGACCCGAAGCAAGTTCCAGAAAAACATCAGATCGATCCTGGAATGGTACAGGAAGAAACATGAAAAGCACACGCCCTACCGTCTGGCAGCGGGATACTACACCAGAGCCCTGAGTCACCCTCAGCTCTTCGTTGAGGGCAATCATCGAACGGAAAATATCATAATAAACTATTATCTCATGGGTGAGGGGCTGGGGCCCTATGTGGTCTCCCGGGAAACGGCGGTTGAATATCTGAACCTATCGGGAATGATAAAATTCAGCTATAAAGGGGAGTGGATCAGCGATATGAAGCGGGGAAAATACGAAACAGTCTTTGGCGAGTTTCTCCGCAGCCATGGCGAGTCTGATTATCTCCTGGGGTAGTATATGGATTGGTCTGTTTTTCTCTACAATCCTGTTTTAGTCGTCTTACGTGTTCTGGGAGGCCTGGGGGTTTTTCTCTACGGTATGCAGACCATGAGCGAAGGGATTCACCAATGGGCCGGCAAGCGCCTTCATGGATTTGTCCGGGGTCTTACCTCGACCCCTCTGTCGGGAATATTGACAGGTGCCGGCGTAACTGCGATCGTCCAGTCATCATCTGCCACCATGGTTGTGCTTGTCTCAATGGTCAACGCCGGCCTGATTCCCTTGAAAAATGCAATTGCGGTGCTTATGGGGGCGAATATCGGGACAACCTTCACCGCATGGGCGGTCTCACTTTTAGGATTCTCCCTGGATATATCCAGTTTTGCCCTCCCCGCGATAGCCTTGAGCCTTCCTTTCCGATTCAGCAGACGGGAGGGGAACAAACGCTTTGCACTGATTCTGCTGGGTTTCGGGCTTCTGTTTCTCGGAATCAACGAGATGAAGATCGGGATATCGGTCCTTGACCAGAGCACTGCCATATCACGGATACTGGAGATGTTCCCCGGGGAGGGACTACCAACCCGTTTTGTCTTTATTCTTCTGGGGGCAGGCCTTACGGTGCTGCTGCAGTCATCCAGTGCAGCCATGACCCTTACCCTGACCATGGTTTACACGGGACATCTCCCCTTTCCCCTGGCAGCAGCCATTGTGATGGGCGGTAATATGGGAACAACCCTCACCGCCTATTTCGCGGCTCTTGAGATGTCAGCGGATGCCAGGCGCTGCGCCCGTTCACATATGCTTTTTAATATATTCGGTGTAATCTGGATGTTCTTTCTGTTGAAACCCGTGATTATTCTGGTAGACCTCCTTGTTCCCGGAACCCTTTCGGCACCCGCTGGAACCACTTTTCATCTTGCAGCCTTTCACAGCCTCTTCAATATCGCGAACACCCTGCTCCTGGCAGGATTCATCCCGCAGATAGAGAATTTCGTAAGCCGCCTGGTTCCCGACAGAAAGGCGGATATTCCGGAAAGCGGATCCCTTGCATGGATAAGCGGGAACCTGCCGGAAGCCCGGGATGCCAACCTGATAATCGCCGGAGGAGCCGTTCTGAAACTCTCCAGGGAGGTGCGGGTAATGGCAGACTACGCTATCAACTTTTTTGAACCCAGCCTCAGCGACCGGCAGCAATTGTCAGCCCTGATCGAGGAGAAGGAGCTTTCCATCGACAGCATGGAGGAATCAATACTTACCCATCTTTCCGAATGTGCGCTGCAGAATCTGAGCGAGGAACAGGCTCAGTGGGCAGCCGCCCGGATGCGCATAATCGGCGGATACGAACGCATAGCCGACGAACTCGTAAACATCCATAATCTGTCAGAAAAACTCCTCCGGAAAAAAAGCGGAACCGCCAGCGAAACAGTCGATCAGATACTGGAGATAGCCTTTCCGGTCAGGGATTTTCTCGAATATATCTCCACCCTGCTGGACCATGACGTCGCTGATCGGGAAATAAAACTGGCCCGTACAATGGAAGAAGAGATTACCCGCTTCAGAAACAAACTGGACAAGATATCCCGAAAGCGGATAAAGTCCGGTGGAAACCTGAAAGGGGAACTCCTGTTCATGGAGATTGTACGCCGCTTTGAAACGATTGGTGACGACTGTATTACTATAGTAAAGGATCTTTCACGATAATGGACCGCCCCTTACGACTGGAAAAGGAGATGACACGGGTTCTCCTGGTGGAAGATGAGGCCGTTAACCGCCTCTATGTGCGACATATCCTCAGCAGACACAGCTTCATTATTATCGAAGCCCGGGACGGCATGGAAGCGGTGGATGCCGCCCTGAAGGAAAATCCCGACTGCATTCTCATGGACATCGGGCTCCCCAGAATGGACGGCATGGAAGCAATCAGGCAAATCCGGAGCAGCCAGAAGGAGCATCGAATACCCATCCTTGCCGTTACCGCCCACGCACAGCAGGCCGATCAGGAAGAGATCATGAAATCGGGTGCCGACGATATCCTCCATAAACCCTACAAGGAAAAGGAGATTCTGGAAAAATTACAGAGGCTTTTAAGCTGAAATCAGAACCCAGCTGCCGATACCTATGCTGATCTGGGCAAGATAATAGGTCGAAAGGATTAAAACCTCGTCGTACCTGACGGGACGTACAAACTTGTTCCAGGCGATTATGCAATCCGAAAGGGCAATCAGCAGGGCTCCGAGAACGAACAGGGGCTGCCGGGTGCCGAAGGCCGCAGCGATAACCAGAGCAGAGATGGCTGTGTATCCGCAAACAGCCCAGAACAGTACCTTGTCCTCAATCTTCGGCCTGAGAACCAGCAGCAGGTACAGGAGCAGGACAAGGGAAAACACCCCCAGGGCCGGCAGGTTAAATCCTCCAAGCATGAGAAAAGCGCTCAGATACCCCGCATGGGCAAAAAAGAAGCCCCCCACCCCGTGGAGAAAGGTATCATCCCCGCTGGACAGAAAAAAATCACCCACCATGGAAGCCGCCAGAGCAAAGGAAAGACCCCATACAAAGGGAAATTCCGGGCCTTTACCCGTATAGAGGGCATAGCCTGCAAGCAGGAGCAGTACGCTGCCGCTGACCGTCAGTTTGAGAAAAATACGCCCCCGCCCCTGGTGAGCGTAACAGACGGAAACTACTCCGGTGATGGCAGGAAAAAACCAGAACACATATTTTGTAATCATGATAGTATTCTACTATTCTCCCGATTCTGGAGCAAGAACAAAACAGCGGTAGTGCTTTCTTTCATCAGGAATGGAGATTACTGTTCTTTTCTATAAACTGCTGTTATACTGTTGTCTACAGTCAGAACATTATTTCGAAAAGGAGATTTCGCTTGTGAATATCCGATTAAAACTACTCCTGGCTTTTCTATGTTTTGCCGTTATCTTTGCCGGGGTCGTCCAGGTTACCCTGACAAGTTCCCGGGATGTCGTCAACCTGGCAAATCAGAGCCGTCTTGCAACCGCAGCCCTGTCGGACTGGAACAAGCTTAACCTGGTTAATAACAAGCTTTTATCCGTGCTCAACTCGCCGGACTATTTCGAGCAGAACTGGCCCAAAGCAAACGAATCCTTTTATGCAAGCATGACCAGGCTGATCGAATCGGAGGAGCTTAACAGCATTCCCGGGATAGCCGAACAGCTTGAGAGTCTTTCGAACCTCTATTCCCTGATTAAACCGAACATTGACTCCATAGGCAACCTTTATACCTCCGGAGAAAGCGCTGAATTTCTGTCAAGGCTGCGGTCCCAGAGCCTGTATCAGCTTCTGGAGCAGGTAAAAAACAACCGGGAGGATGCCGGAATCTATATTGAGGCACTGCGCTTTGAAAATCTCATAAACAGCCTCGAAATTTCCTCCGATGCCTTCGACAAGCTGCTCAGCCGCCTGCCTGACCTTCTGGACGAAGAGATCCGGAGTGTTTCAGAAAGACAGCAGCTTATGGTTCTGGCTGCCATCGCTCTGGTGGGGCTTATCTCCGTGCTTTTTGCAATCCTGTTTTCCGGACGCATAAGCAGGCGGATAATCCGCATAGAAGAGGTAATGAGCGCTGTTTCCAATCGCGACCTTACGGTTCAGACGGGAATTACAGTCAGGGACGAAACAGGGCGTCTGGCGGAGCACATCAACACGGTAATTTCAAACCTGAAAAACATCATCGATGAAATCAAGGAGAGTTCCACGGAGGCAATGCACCTGCAGGAGGAACTCTCCACATCAACCGCCGAGTCCTCCGCGGCAATGACCCAGATCGCGGCCAATATCAAGAATATTGAGCGGCAGTTTACCTCCCTGGACGAGGTAATCCAGAACGTCGACCAGTCGGTAAACTCCATAAGCCGCCTTATTCATTCCCAGAACCAGGGAATCGAACAGCAGTCCACAGCGATTGTACAGTCGTCATCCGCCATCGAAGAGATGGCCGCATCAATTCAGAATATATCGCGCCTGGCCCAGGAACGTGCCGAAGGAGTGAGCAGCCTGGTCAACGTTACCGCCAGAGGATCTGAACGGGTGGAAACCACATCCACGCTTATACGCCAGATTTCCCGGGAGATCGAAGGGCTCCTGGAAATAATCGACATAATCAATTCCATCGCCGAACAGACAGACATGCTCAGCATGAATGCCGCGATAGAATCCGCCCACGCCGGGGAGGCGGGCAAGGGATTCGCGGTTGTGGCGGAGGAGATACGCAAGCTCGCCGAGTCCACCACGGAAAACGCCCAGATGGTAACCAGATCCCTGAAGGCCATAACCAGCCGTATAACCGAAGCCGACGAAAGTTCCCAGGAAAGCCTCATGACCCTGAAGGAGGTAAACACCGAGGTGGACAATACATCCAAGGCCTTTACAGACATCTCCCAGGCAATGGTGGAGATGGCAAACGGGACCACAGAAGTGGTCTCCGGCACCACCGAGGTCAGAAGCGCCTCCGATGAAATCAAACAGGGTGCCGGTTCCATTCAGAATGAGGCGGAGCAGATTTCCCGCAACGTGCAGGAGGTACGCCAGCTCTCCGCCCAGGTACTGAACGGCATACGAGAGATAGATGCCGGGGGCGAAGAGGTCATCAAGGCCATAAGCTCCCTCAACGAAGCAGGGGAGGTAACCCGGGAGAACATGGCGCACCTTTCGTCAATGGTCTCCGCCTTTGTAACCAGCAGTAACGAAGCCGGTGATGCTTCAGCCGCGGAAAATGCGTCCGAGGCGAACGAGACGAAAGATGAGATGAAGGACGAGGCAGAAGAAGAGACGGCAGTCAGGATTTCGGACTGATTACGCTTGAAGAAGCCCCGGAGAGGGGATAGACTTTCAGGCATATGAGATACGCAACACCAGCGCTTCTGGTCTTCAGTCTGATTCTCGCGGTCTTCAGCTCCTGCAGCGTCGAAACCTCCATCCACATGGAGGACTCTGCAGCAGGGAAGGCGGATACACGCATTACCATGGCCCCGCTCCTGCGCCAGTATCTGGGAGATCTGGCGGAGGTACAGGGGGCCAATGTCGACGACGATACGAGCTTCTTTGACACTGCCGCCCTGACAGCCGGATTCGCCTCCGCTGAAGGGCTGTCCCTTACCGGACTGATACTGGAAGCCCCGGAGACACTGCGGATTCTCGCCGGCTTTGCCGACATTCAACGGATTTTTCCCGAGAATATCGATACCCGGGGCAACCCGGTTTTCTCCTTCCGGCGTTCCGGAAATACCGGGACCCTCACCATTCGCATAGATGCCCGTAACGTGGCGTCCATTCTGGAGATTGTTCCCATGGGGAACGATCCTGTTTCCCGGACGGTTACCGGGGTTTTTCAGAACGGAGGCGATGAAGAAGAGCTGAAGGAGATGCTGATCTGGACCTTTGAGGAGTACGCCCCGGCGGAAACCATCGAGAAGATGATCGAGTCCGCCGCCATAAGGCTGCACATACAGGTTCCGGGGAAAATCATGAACGTGGACGGCGGAATCAGGCGGTCCGCGGATACAGCGGAGTTCAGAATTCCGCTGCTGCGTTTCATGAGCCTGAATCCGCCGGTGGAGTTCGCGGTAAGTTATTCACTGTAAATCAAGGAACTGCAGAATCTTCCGGCGGTCTCTCTTCGAAAAGCCGGCAATCCACAGGTCCGGTATAAAAGCCCCATCTTTTCTGGATGACGGGCTTCCAAGCCCGATACATCGAAGTCCCGCCCGGCTCGCGGATTCGATTCCGGACGGGGAGTCTTCGACAGCCGCTGCCGCGCGGACCGGGATTCCGAGAAGCTCCGCGGCCTTCCTGTAGGGTTCCGGATGGGGCTTGCAGTTTTCCACCCCATCCCCGGCTACCCGCACAGGAAAGTATACAGACAGGTCGGCTGCCTTCAGCACATAATCGACATACGCCCCGGGCGATGATGAGGCTACAGCCGTCAATATACCCAGGGAGCGAAGTTCCACCAGCAGTTCAGGGACTCCGTCCCGGGGAGGGAGCCTCCAGGACGAAAGCCTCTCCAGGGTCCGCTCAGCCTGAAGCTCCGCCAGTTCCTTCGCCCGGTACTCCCCCGCACAGCGGTTTTCCCGCATCAGGATACCCCACATCTCTTCGTCGGATACCCCGATAAAACGACGGGTTTCCTGATGCGAGAGCTGTATTCCCAGGTCAGCAGCAAGAGAGACCAGAGTTTCGGCGTGAAAGGGCTCGGAATCGACAAGGACCCCGTCCAGATCAAAAACGACAGCCTTCAATGAGATGAACTCTCTTTCAGTGCCGGAGGCGTTACCGGGGTCAGACGGACCACCGGCTTTCCTCTGCTGGCCACAATGATCTCCCGCCCCGCCATGGCCTCATCCACAAGCTGGGCAAAGTTGTCCCTGGCCTCCTTCATTGAAACGATCCTGATCCACTGGCGGACGTAATTCCGTACAAGGTCCTCGACTCCGCGGTCCTCATAGGCGTTTTCAATGGCCGCAAGAACATCAGCATCTTTAAGGGAGGTTATGCGTGGAATCACCTCTTTTATGTCGCTGATTTCAAGCAACTCCCGCAAATGCTCCGCCTGGGGATCATTCTCGTTGCGAAAATAGAGGGCCGCGGCAATGCCGATGAGCAGGTTCCGGTTCGGGAGGCCGTACTCTATGGTACCCCGCAGGGGCTTGATCAGGCGGTCGTCGAACCCGAGCTTCCGCAGGGGCTGCCTGCCCACCCGCTGCACATCGTCCCTGAGCCAGGGATTCTCAAAGCGCCGCAGGATCTTTTCTATGTACTCCCGGTGCCTGTCCCGGTCAAAACCGTAGCGCCGCACCAGGACCTCCCCGCTCTCCTCCATGGCGCCGCGGACAACCTGCCGTATCTGTTCATCCTGTATACTCTGATCTATAGTCCGGTGGCCGTACAGGGAACCGAGATAGGCCGCGATGGCATGGCCGGTGTTCAGGGTGAACAGTTTGCGTTCCACGAAGGCAGTCAGGGTGTCGGTCAGCTGCATCCCCTCGATCTCCGGTATGCTGCCGACGAACCCGCGCCGGTCGACGATCCATTCTCTGAACTCCTCCACCCGTACCCGAAGAATGTCCTCAGACTTCTCCATGGGAGGGACTATCCTGTCCACAGCTGAATCCGGAAAACCCGCATTGTCCTTAACGTAGCTCTTTGCCTCTTCACTCAGCAAGCTTTCCACGAGTTCCCTCAGTCTGCTTGAGGCATTCACCATGTTTTCACAGGCGATGATATTGAGCCCCCCGGATTTTCCGGTCATCATGCGCCGTTCCAGCCCCGCTGCGATGCGGGGAGCAATATGTTCAAGAACGTTGGGACCTACCGCGGTGGTCACAATATCCGCCTCTGCGATGGCCTCGAGAAGCGCTTCATCCGCAGGATAACAGCCGTCCACCGGTGCAATGGTCTCTTCGCTGCGGGTTTCGCCGACTATTTCAACGATGTATTCTCCCCTTTTCTGCAGTTCCGGGATTATTGCATCACTGATATCCACGAACAGAACCCGGTATCCCGAATTGGACAGCAGGGCCCCGATAAATCCTCTCCCGATGTTTCCGGCCCCAAACTGAACCGCCAGTTTCATATCCTTTTCCTTTTGCATCCTTTCCTCTTTCCTGTGCGAGACCAGAGAACGCGATCAGCCGAACTTCCGGCTGAACAGGGTCAACAGACGTCCCTGAATATCCCGCCTGCTTCCCCTGGCAAGAACATCTGCGAAATCGCCGAAATCCGTCAGAGCTATCACTATTTCCGAAAGCGCGTGGGTCTGTACCGGTGAGGCTGTAAGGGGGGCAGCCAGGACCAGCACCGTCGGTTCCATGGGGACTGTCTGAATGACCCCGGCGCGGGGTTCAGGGATACCCTCGGTACGGCAGTGAAGGATCCGGACATTCAGTTCTTCGAAGACAAGACTTCCGTAGGATTCCCTGCGTTCGAAATCCCTCCTCAGGATCTCAGTATCACAGTCCCCCCGTTCTGAGAGGGCCAGGACCGCCTGGGTCAGGAGATCCGAACGGGCATGGCGTTTCTCCACAAAAAATCCGCTTATCACCGACATGATTACCGGCAGAGACAGATCCTGGACCTGCTCGCCGACACTGACGACATCCCGCTGTTTTTCCGCCCGTTTCGGCTCCTCCTTTCCCGACCGCATTTTCGGCTTTTCCAGGTCCGCTGCAGCTTCCCGAAGCAGGGCCCGTATCTCCTCCGGGGAAGAATCGACACGAATCAGCACATGCCTGCACCCCCGCACCTTGAGGGGAAACGACGATATCACAAGATCGTACTCCCCGGGCACCTGGTTTTCCTCGAAATCGGGGTCCCACTGGGAATCGACAATCACCCCCCGGGGAAGAACATCCCGCACAAGGGCGGCAATATAATTCGACATCCCCAGCCCCTCCAGGCAGAGTATCCGAACCCGGAGTTCCGGTGCATGTCGGGACTGAAGCAGCTCTATATGAGCCCCCAGAGCGAGGGATGCTTCCTGTATCTCCCGGCGCACCTTGGACGGTGAAAGATCCGGCAGGCGTTCATCCATTTCCTCCAGGAACTGGCTCACCAGCGCGGCGGCTTCCGGGGAGTCCTCCAGTCCGGGATAGGGATGCAGTCCGATCTCCCGCCACCCCGGGATCCCCAGATCGATCCTGCGGGCCGCAGCGGCCAGGGTCATGCGCAGATAGTTCAGAAGCAGCCGGTCATCATGGAGCCACACCCGCCGGGACCCCTCCAGCCGGCCAAGGGTATGCTCGATAATGGCATTCACCGGTCCCCACAGGTCACCCAGATAGGCCTCCACGGATTCAGGAGAAGCGGCGGCCACCTCCATGGAGGCAAGGACACGGGCCAGCAGAAAAACCTCCTCCCCGGTGTCGGTTTCGGAGGACAAAAGTTCCCAGGCGTCGGATGTCATCATCCGGCGGGCTGCCTGGATATACATCTCCGGAACCTTCAGCCCAGAGGGACTGAGCCGGCGAAGGTTTCCCGTCAGAGGTATTCGCCGGGCAAGGAGAAAAAGATAGGAGTAAAGGACCCCGGAGGATGAGGGAGACAGCCTGTATCCGAGGAGATCCTCCGCTTCGCGAATAATCTTGAAAAAGCGCTCCCGATAGTCGCGGATTCCGATGAGACGGATCATCCGCTCTTCTCCGTTTTCGCTGTCTCCGCCGTTCTCGCTGCCGTATAGCAGGTAAACCGGGACAAGGTCCGGAAAAGCCGACAGGAAGAGCATCCGGATATCCGTCTCATCCGCCAGCATTCGCACCCCCGTGCCCTTCTGCTTCTCAATAAAAACCGAGTCCGGAAGAATCTCCTCCAGAGATGAGAGATCACTGCTTACCGTCGAGTCGCTTACAAAGAGAACATGGGCAATCTCGGAGAGCTTTATCCAGTCCGCCGCCAGAATCATGTAAAGCAGAATCAGTAGAGGGCGCTGACCGCTTTCGGTAAAAGACGGACCCCGCATGTTTCCAGCGCTCTCCATCAGCCGCGACGGCACAGGATCGATAAGCCGCACACCGAATCCCCGGCGACGCTCCATTCGTACCCCCCGAAGGTTCAAACTGCGCTCCAGGACCTCCAGGTCACGATGAATCGTTCTGACCCCCGCTCCTGTTGCTTCGGCAATCTGCTCAACCGTTGTATAGTTCGAGCTGTCCGCGAGAAGCTTTAGCACTGCCAGGAGCCGGGAGGTCATTGCCTATTCCACCTTCCAGGGGGCCAAATCCCCGGGGATCAGTTTCCGCGCCTGCATCCTGGCCGCATCCGCATCCGCATCCGCGGCACCCATAAGGCGGGAGGCAAGCTCGCCAAGACCCGCTGTGTCGATTCCTGCAAGACAGGCCTTGAGTTCCGGTATGGCGTTAATCCCCGCGCTGATCTCATCCACCCCGAGAGCCAAAAGCGCCAGGGCTGAATCAGGATGGCTCGCCATATCCCCGCACACCCCCACATGGATGCCCGCCGTACGGGCTCCTTCCACAACCCGGGAGATCGCGGCAAGCACCGCCGGATGAAACTCCTGGTAGTAGGCCGATACCCTGGGGTTTCCCCGGTCCACGGTCAGAAGATACTGGACCAGATCGTTGGTACCGATACTGATAAAATCCGCTTTTTCGGCAAGTCGGTCGACAATCATCACCGAAGCCGGGGTTTCCACCATGATTCCCACCGGCAGACCTGAAGCAGCTGCCGGGACCAGGGAACGGACGGCGTCTATCTCCGAGGCGGAGATCACCATGGGTATCATCGCTTTTATCTGGTGGCCCTCTTCGTACACCCTGGCAATAGCCTGTATCTGGGTCTTCAGCTGGGTCTCCCGGGCGAGGAGATACCGGATTCCGCGCTCCCCCAGAAAGGGGTTGTCCTCCGGCGGATGGGGAGCATAGGGCAGGGGCTTGTCCGCGCCGCAGTCCAGGAGACGAACGATGACAGGGGAGGGCGCCATGGCCCTGCAGACCGCCCGGTATTCATCCGCCTGCTGGTCCAGTCCCGGAAAGTCGGAAAAGCGCATAAAGAGAAACTCCGTCCGGAAGAGTCCTATACCTGCAGCCCCGAAGGAGGCGGCCTGTTCAGCTTCCGCCACTCCGCCGACATTGGCCATAAGGGCGTAGGGCTTACCGTCCGCAAGTTCGGGGGCCGCCATCTTCGACCAGGTTCTGCGTTTTTCCTCCTCTTTCCGGGCTGTCTCTTTACGCTTCCGCACCTCGCTGAGCTTTTTATGGTCGAGATCGGTATCCACCGTTCCGGCGTCGCCGTCCACCAGGACCTGCTGTCCGCTGCGTACCGCGGCGATCAGGCCTTCCACACCGGTAACACAGGGGATTGAGAGGGAACGGGCCAGAATGGCCGCGTGACTGGTCCGGCCGCCCTTTTCCGTAATAATGGCCGCTACCTTTTCGGTATCAAGGCGTGCCGTAGCCGACGGGGTAAGCTCTTCGGCCACGATTACGCTGTTCTCCGGCAGTTCCGCGGGATCGCTGATGGACCCGTAGTAGATGGCCTCCGCAAGACGGCGCCCGATGTCGCGAAGATCTCCCGCCCGCTGCTTGAAGTAATCCGACTCGAGCTCTTCGAACTCCCGGGCGGTCTCCTCGACAAAATCGATCACCGCCCGTTCCGCTATGGCCTCACGTTCCATGATAGCCTCTTCCACAGCCTCGGCCATATCCTCGCCGGTAAGAATTTCCAGATGCCCTTCGAAGATTTCCGCCTCGTCCTCTCCCAGCTTCTCCCGGATGCGCTCAATCAGGGCTGAATAGTAGACCGCTGCCACCTTCAGGCCCCGGCTGAAGCGTTCCATCTCGCTTTCGCTGCTCCTCCTTATATGAGACCGCGTACCGCCGTCATTGCGGCTGGAGCTGGGGCCGCTGCGTCCCAGGGGGACCTCCCGCTCGTGGAGCAGGTAAACCGTACCGGCGCCTATCCCCGATGAAGAGGGAATTCCCGTCAGCATTGGGGAGCACCCTCGGGCTGCAGAAGAGCGGTCAGGGCTTCAAAGGCCTCCTTTTCATCGGGACCCTCACAGATCAGGGTTACCTCATCGCCCTGGACAATACCCAGCTTCATGAGCTTCACAAGACTCTTGCCCGGGGCCTCCTTTCCGTTGCGTTTCAGAATAACCTGGGCCTCGAATTTTCTGACCTCCTTTACAAAACGGTTTGCAGGCCGGGTATGAAGTCCCTCTTCATTGGTTACCACCAGGTTCCCTTTAAGCATTGTATCCTCCTTGACCTCAGCCTCAATCGAATTCACCGGCTTCAAAGGCGGCCGCAAAATCCTGTAATACCGAAACGGCCTCGTCGTTGTTTCGGGCGCCCCGAAGGGCGTGCACATACTTTTCGCTGTCACAGAGTTCGGCTATCTGGGGCACGGCCTCCTGGTTGTGCTCCTCCCGGTTGGCGGCTCCGGCAAAGATCAGCACATCCACCGGATCGTTTTCTTCATCGCCGAACTCCACCGGCGAAGAGAGGGTCAGAAGGGCGTAGCCAGTTTTCAGGACCCCGTTTTCCGGCTTTGCATGGGGCATCGCAATCCCCGGAGCAACGATAAAATAGGGACCGATTTCCCTGTGGTTGCTGATCATCGTCTGGACGTAACGGTCATCGATCAGCCCGGCGTCGATCATCATCCGGCCGCCGATTCTGATAGCTTCCTCCCAGTCACGTGCCGAACAACCGACCGCGATGGTCTTACTTTCAATCAATCTGTCCACAAAACAGGCCATACAGCCATCTCCTTTACTGATAGGGTGTGCTTTATCTTCAATCGCCCACCGGAAAAACAGGTCCTTTCCAATATACTCCGCCGCAGGCGCCCTGAACTCAAGGGTCTGCGACGGAAGCGAAACACTTTATTATACATCCACCGGGGTCTTGCCCGATAGTTCCGCGACAATCTCATCATACTCCGGGGCATTCACAAAGTTGGTAATGCTGAAGTGCCTGGCGTTGGGTGCCGACTGACGGGCACGCTCGGTCAGGTTGACGTGGGAGATAACCAGATCCGCGTCCATCGGGACTTCATCCACCGGCGCATGCTCCACGTGAACATTCAGCCCTGCGGCCTTGAGTTTTTTCTTAAGCCGGTTTGCCCCCATGGCGCTGGATCCCATTCCTGCGTCACAGGCAAATACGATCTTGGATACTTTTCCGAGCCCCTTGAAATCCTGGGTCTGCTTCTTGGCTGCCTCGAGTTTGTCACCGGCTTCACGGTTCATCCTGTCGAAGCGGCGGACAAAGGGCATGGCAACAATAAAGCTCACCGCAGTGGAGACGATAACGGCCATCAGGATTCCCAGGTGGCTGCCTTTCGCCGCAACGGCCATCAGGGCAAAGATGGATCCGGGAGACGGGGTCGCAAAGGCTCCGGTGCTCAGAAGTACATTGGTCAGAACCCCGGAGAATCCACCTGCTATGACCGCAAGGATAAGAAAAGGATTCATCAGTACATAGGGGAAGTAGATTTCGTGAATTCCGCCAAAGAAGTGGATGATTATGGCACCTGGAGTCGTCTCCCGTACTGTACCCTTGGTAAAAACAAGGTAAGCCAGGAGAATACCAAGACCCGGACCGGGATTGGTCTCGATCAGGAAGAGAATCGACTTGCCGGTTTCCTGAACCTGCTGGACGCCCAGGGGACCAAAAACTCCATGGTTGATCGCATTGTTCAGAAAAAGAATCTTACCCGGTTCCACCAGAATGGATGCCAGAGGCAGCAGTCGCATGGAAATAATACTGTCCACACCGGCCATCAGAAAGTGGGAAAGACCATTGATTACCGGACCGATAACGATGAGGCCCAGCAGGGAGAGAAGTCCCCCCATAATTCCGGCGGAAAAGTTATTGATGAGCATCTCAAAGCCGACGGGAATGACGGGTTCAACCACTTCGTCCCACTTCTTGATCGCCCAGCCGCCCAGGGGTCCCATCATCATGGCGCCGAGGAACATGGGAACGTCCGCGCCGACAATAACGCCCATGGTTGCAATGACACCTACAACACCGCCCCGGACTCCCCAGACCAGTTTTCCACCGGTATAGGCGATGAGCATCGGCAACATGTAGGTAATCATCGGTCCCACCAGGGCGGCCAGTTTCTCGCTGGGAAGCCAGCCGGTGGGAATGAACAGTGCGGTAATAAGCGCCCATGCGAGGAAGGCCCCGATATTGGGCATTACCATACCACTTAAGAATCTGCCGAACCTCTGAATATGGGCCCGGGCACCTAACGCAGTACCTTGCATACAATACTCCTTTTTTCGTGTGCTTGTGAAACCATGCTACGCCCGGTTCCGGAAATCCCGCAACAAAAAGCACTGCGATCCTGGCAGGTGAAAAGGCCCCTGTATTTGGCAGTTGCTGGGGATTTCGATCTTTTTCGCGAAACATGGAAATAGATACTTTCATACCCATTGGAGGAAGCAGAATTTGCATTGCTTTTCATACCTGTATCGACCCCAGCAGATCGTCCAGAAGCTTCATGGCCTGATCGTTCAGCTCATTTGTCTGCTCACTCCGCTCTTCCACCTGGTCCATTGAGACCTGAACCTGTTTGTTCATCTGAATCATCCCCCGGGCGTTTTCCCGTGACCGTTGAGAACTTATACCCAGTTCCCGCAAATCCTCTATCATCTGTTCCCCCTGGGAACTCAGCTCTCCCGCCAGGGTGTTTATCTCCCTGGTCAAATCAAGGGTCTCCTCCAGGGCAGCGAGAATCGTCTGGTTTACCTGGTGATGATCCTGCAGGTGCTGCATGATTGAACTTGACGAATGCTGATTATCCTCAATATGGGTGTGCATCCGGGAAAAAGACTCCTCGGTACGTTCTGCAATTGACCGGCTCCGGTCAATCTCCTGGGAAATGGTCTGCAGGGTTTCCTGGCTGTTTTTTACATGCAGGGCTGTTGTACCTGCAAGTTTACGGATCTCAGCCGCCACCACAGAAAAACCGCGGCCCATATCACCGGCATGGGCGGCTTCGATAGCGGCGTTCATGGCCAGCATGTTCGTCTGGCTGGCGATGCCGGAGATAATGGTGTTGATTTCCAGAATGTTTTGGGACAGGGCTGCTACCTTTTGTATGGAGCTAACCGTCTCCTTCAGGTTTTCCTGTCCGGATTTGAAGGTCTGAACAAGATCTTCCACGACCTCGTGATTACGGGCCTTTTCTTCCCGCAGTTCTTCAATGGCCGCTATCATCTTCTGTACCTGACCAGAGGACTGAGTAACTGCCTCCGACTGCCTGTCCAGCTTCAGGGCTGCATGCTGTACATTTTCAACCAGCTGCTTTCCCGTTCCAGTGGATTTATCGACGGTTTTATCCACCCCGGCAACAAGGCTCGTGGTTTCATCCAGACTCCTGGCGATGGAATCCACGTTATTAGACGCCACCGCGATGGCCTCGAAAAGCTCGACCTGTATACTGCTCATTCGCGAAAAAGTATCCTGGGTCCGCAGTAAATCCTTCTGAAGCCTGGTCTGTTTCGCCTCGACCTCCCGGACGGCGGCTTCCCGGCATCTAGCCCTGAGCATGAACCGAAAAATCAGCAGAACAGGCAGCAGGGGAATAATAAGAGTCAGCAAGGGACGAAGCTCAGGATCTACAACAGAATAGATCAGCTCAAGGGAAATAAAAAAGAACAGATAGCCCGCAACCAGAAAAAGCAGGTCCCGACGGGAGACATGTATCTTTCGGAAGCCAGTCATCTATTCTTCTAAATCCAGTATGAAAGTCTTCAGATGCTCCAGAGCCCTGGACTCGTCCGGTCCGGTACAGCACAGTTCAATTTCATGATTCTGGCACACTCCCAGCTTCATGAGTTTGATCAGGCTTTTCAGGTCGGCTTCTTTGTTTTTCAGGCGTACCGTTATCCGGCTTTCGAAGAGTTTCGCCTCGGCTACTACCATTTTTGCAGGCCGGGTATGTAATCCTGAGGGGTTCACTACTGTAATCCTTTCACTAACCATGCAGGGACCTCCCGTATTCGGCAGGACCATGCTACGCCCTGTTCCGGAAGTCCCGCAACAAAAAGCACTGCGATCCTGGCAGGTGAAAAGGTGCACATATTTGGCAGATAGGGTGGTTTTCGATTTTTTTCGCGGAAAATGGAAACGGATACTTTGACAGCCAGTATATCGGCTGACTTTATAGGCAGCGGAAAGCTGGGCGGCACATAGCGCCGCCCAGGTTTCTCCGCCGGGAAAAACCGTGAAAGGCTAGAGCTTTGCCGTCAGGTCCGCCATCTCCAGGGCAGTTTCCGCGGCTTCCCAGCCCTTGTTGCCCGCCTTGGTTCCGGCCCGCTCCACCGCCTGTTCGATGCTCTCGGTGGTAAGGACTCCGAAAACTACCGGAACGCCGCTTTCCAGACTTATCGAGGCGACCCCCTTGCTGACCTCACCGGCAACATAGTCGAAGTGGGGCGTACTCCCCCGGATTACAGCCCCCAGGCAGATAACGCCGTCATAGGAGCCGGAAACAGTACAGCGCTTCGCGGCAAGGGGAATCTCCCAGGCCCCGGGGACTCGTACGATGGTCAGGTTCCCGTTTTTTACGCCATGCCGTGACAGGCAGTCCAGGGCCCCTTCCAGAAGGCGCTCGGTAATAAAGGAATTGAAGCGGCTCACCACCAGGGCGAAGCGTTTGTCTTCCCCGTTATGGAGGGACCCCTCCAGGGTTTTTACAGTTGAATCAGTATTCGTTGTCATTGTGCAATCTCCTTGAGTTTCCGGGGCGCGTAATGCCCCATCTGATCTATCTTGGTTTGTACATACCGAAGGTTATGTCTGTTATCGCCGTGATAATGAGGTATTCTTTCCACCACCTCTATGCCCGCCCGTTCCAGGGCAGCAACTTTATCAGGATTATTGGTCAGCAGCCGCAGCCTGGTATAACCCGCCTTTTTAAGTGCCGCGGCGGCGCTTCCGTAACGCCGAAGATCCGCCTCGTGCCCCAGGGCAATGTTGGCGCTTACCGTATCCAGTCCCCGGTCCTGCAGGGTATAGGCCCTGATCTTTTCAAAGATTCCGATTCCCCTGCCTTCCTGCTTCAGGTAGACCAGAGCGCCCCCCTCGTCGGCAATCCGGCTCAGGGCTTCGTTGAGCTGGGGACCGCAGTCGCAGCGCAGGCTGTGAAAGCCGTCTCCCGTCAGACACTCCGAATGGAGCCGTACCAGGGGGACTTCGCCGCCGGTTGTGCTTTCAAGAAGCAGCATCTCGGAGGCTGCGGCATCCTCACAGCGGAAGGCCCGGATACTGAACTCCCCGTGCTCTGTGGGCATCAGCGCCGGGTCGGTCTCCTCAAGGACAATATCTCCCAGGGCTTCCCGGTAGGCGATAATGTCCTTGACGCTTATCAGAGGCATATCCCATTCAGCTGCCAGCTTCTCCAGCTCGGGGCCCCGGGCCATGCTTCCGTCCTCGTTCATTACCTCGCAGATCAGGCCGCTGGGTTCGAGCCCCGCCAGACGCGCAAGGTCAGCCGAGGCCTCGGTATGTCCCTGCCGGACCAGCACGCCCCCATTCTTCGCCACCAGGGGAAACAGATGACCCGGGCGGGTCAGCTGCTCAGGAACCGACCGGGGATCGGCGAGAATCCGTGCGGTTCTGGCCCTGTCCGCCGCGGAGATTCCGGTGGTGATTCCCCGGGCTGCATCCACGCTCACGGTAAAGGCCGTTCCCATACTGTCTGTATTGGAGGGCGTCTGAGGATGGAGCTGCAGTCGCCGGGCGGTCTCTTCGGTAAGGGACTGGCAGACCAGGCCACGGCCGTGGACAGCCATGAAGGCTACCATTCTTTCATCCGCCAGGGAAGCGGCTCCTACCAGGTCGCCCTCGTTCTCACGGCCCTCGTCGTCCCGGACCAGAACCAGGCCTCCGGCTTGTATTCTCTCCAGGGCTGTCCTGACTTGTTCAAGTCTTTCTTCTATTCGTCGCTTCTCGTTCATATTCTCTGCTCCTCTTAATTACGGGGCACCTCCAAAACTTAGGAGTTGCCTACATATAACCCAGGGATTCAAGCTTATCGCGGTTCAAGCCTGCCCCGTTTTTTACTCCGGCGCCGGAAAATCCCAGCATCCGGGCCACATAACGTCCGATAATATCTACCTCGATATTTACCAGGTCTCCGGTTTTACGGTCCGAAAGCACCGTCTCCCGCC
>CAZKQJ010000005.1:94049-135979 GCA_964554875.1 uncultured Spirochaetaceae bacterium
ACCTCGATATTTACCAGGTCTCCGGTTTTACGGTCCGAAAGCACCGTCTCCCGCCAGGTAAGGGGAATCACGTTTACCTGTATCTCCGGGCCGGAAATCCCGGCTATTGTCAGGCTCACTCCATCCAGGGCGATGGATCCTTCGGCTACGCAGCAGGGTAACAGCGCATCCGGCAGTCTCACCGAGAGAAAGACGTTTTTCTCCTCCACCCTGAGCTCCGTGACCCGACCGACCGCGTCAATATGTCCCTGTACGATATGCCCCCCCAGCCGGTCACCCAGGGCCATTGCCCGTTCCAGGTTTACCCTGCGGCCCTGCCGAAAAAGGCCAAGGGTGGTCTTCTCCAGGGTCGCCGCCAGGGCCTCGACGCAAAAAGATCCGCTCCGAATCTCCGTAAGTGTCTGGCACACCCCGTCCAGGGCGATGGAATCACCCACGGAGCTTCCCTCCAGGACCTTTCCGCAGGCAATTTCCATATGCTGATACTCACCCTGCCGACGGAGGGACCGGACCGTCCCTATCTCCTCAACAAGTCCCGTGAACATGCGCATCCTCCTCTATTCTGAGTTTCCCGCCGACCTCTTCCAGCCAGCCGAAGCGGTAGGCGTCGAAAAGCTGCTGGTCTCCGATCCTGAACCAGTTGATCCCTTCAAAGGCGAGGGCTTCCCCTACCCTGGAGATTCCAAGATTCCCCACGGCCTCCACTCCAGTTCCGAGAAGCAGGGGCGCGATAAAGGCGCTGAGGCGGTCATACAGACCGGTCCTTAAAAAGGCCGTCAGAAGCCCGGACCCTCCCTCCACCAGCAGGGACCCGATCCCATGTCCATGGAGCAGCTCCAGGGCAGAAGCCGGGTCTACCCGTCCCGCCGGATCAGGCTCAGCATAAAGGACCCTTACACCCCGCGCCTCGAGCTCCCATCGCCGACGGGAACCTTCCGCGGCATCCTCCTGCGGCAGCGTCAGAACAATCAGCTCGGATCCCCGCTCCTTCACCAGGCGGGACTCCAGGGGAATTCTCAAGGAGGAGTCGAATACCACCGGACGGGGATTTCGGCCTTCAACAAGACGGGTGGTAAGTTCCGGATCGTCCGCAAGCATGGTACCGATCCCCACGGCAATAGCGTCCCGCTCGGTGCGGAAGCGGTGTCCCTCCCGGCGGGCGGACTCATCGCTGACCCAGCGGGAATCCCCCCCGGCTGCGGCTATCCGTCCGTCCAGGCTCATGGCGCATTTCAGGTGAACGAAGGGACGGGAGAGGGCCATCCGGGTATTGAAGGCGTCATTGAAGCGCCAGAAGCCTTCGTCTTCCCTGCTGAGACTCGCCCCGATACCGGCTTCCCGCAGGGCACGTGCTCCCATTCCGCTGACCCTCGGATTCGGGTCAAGCTGACCGATGTGTACGTGTCGGACTCCGGCGGCGATAATCCGTTCAGTACAGGGTGGCTGCCGCTTTTCCGGTGATCTGTAAGAGCAGGGTTCGAGGCTGCAGTAAAGCTCCGCTCCCCTGGCGGCGGCTCCTGCAGCTTCAAGGGCCTCCGCCTCGGCATGGAGGTCTCCATGGCGACGGTGATAGCCCTCGGCGATAATCCGTCCGTCTCTGACAAGAACCGCCCCGACCATGGGATTCGGAGAAGTCCTTCCCCGGCCCCTGGCGGCCAGTGCCAGGGTTCTCTCGAAAAAATATGAATCGCTAGTCACAAACGCTCCCGGTCGGGGCGAATAGATATGGCGGGAGACCCGTCATGGCACAAAAAAACCCGGGCATAACGCCCGGGGCCTTTTGTTCACGACGGGAGGTAGGACAAGAATCGATAAAGCAACGACACGCTCTAATGCCGCGGCACATCCGGTACTTCCTGTCCCGCTGGTTTTCTCCCATCCGGACTGTACCGTCGGTACCGGAATTTCACCGGTTCAGCTCTCTTTTGGCGAATATCGCCGAGAACTCGCGGACTATAACCGCCGGTCGGGAATTGTCGAAGAATCAGATCGACGCACCCTGCCCCGAAAACCAGATATAGATTACTGAAATTTCGGGCAGGGCGTCAAGACTAAAACAATTCTGCTATACGGCTTCTTTTTCATCCTCTGTCAGAACCGATCCATACTTTGCCGCTTCCCTGCTGTCGACTACTCCTCCAAGCTTATCGAGGGCATCAATTGTCCGTGTCATGAGTACCAGAAACTGCTTGTACTCATTCTCTATTTCCAGGTCCAGCTCATCGGAGCGATTCGACGGCGGGTTTATAGCCGCCTTGTGCATGAGGGCGGACAGTTTCTCATGGAACTCCCGGTGAAGAGGAACGAAATCTTTCATGGCTTCCTCGTTTTTATACCCCTTTCCTTCCGGAGAAGCCATCCATTTGCTTATCCAGCAGTCTTCCAGCGCCGGAGACATCTGCTTTTTCTTTTTATCGACCCCGTCAATGACCTGGCGCAGCTGAAAAACCCAGGCAAGATGGCGCATCGACGCCATGTTGGAATTCATGACCGTGCGTTTGCTGTCGACGACCTCCTGCTCCAGATCGTTTGCAGAATCCACACTCTCCAGCGCAGCCTCCGCCAGTTTGGAGAGTATCCTGTTATTCTGGGTAAGGGTATCGTCTATCTTGTCGGTATTTTCATCGGTCTGGTCATTGGCGTCGATCATTGCCCGCAGGTCCCGGAACAGCTGCCTGACGCTCTCGGTTATCTCCCTGTTATCCGACTGTATCTCCTGGGTAATCTGTACCAGATCATTGGTGGCCTGGACGATTTCATTGCTTCCGATGGTAATTTCGTCGGTAGCCTGGTCAATCTCTGCAAAGGCGTTGGCTACCTGATCGACATCGTCCTTGACTTTGGAAAAATACTCCAGATTGCTCCTTCCCAGATCCTCAGCCTGACCAATCTCTTCTATTATCTGCTTGAGTGTCCCGCCAATTGTACGCGCGTTGTTCGCTGTAGATTCTGCAAGGTTGCGAATCTCGGCGGCTACAACCGCAAAACCTTTACCCGCATCTCCGGCATGGGCGGCCTCGATGGCCGCATTCATGGAGAGCAGGTTTGTCTGGCTGGCAACATTATCTATCACCTCGATAATCGACTGGACAGCGTCAATATGCTGATTTATCTCTTTGATCAGACTGTTTGTCTGTACCGCCTGGGTCTTGCCGTGATCGGCAAGTTCCACCAGCTCCTTCGTCTGGGAACGATGTTCCCTGGCTATCCGTGACACACTGTTCAGACTCGCGTTCATCTCCTCCAGGGATGAAGATGTTTGAACGACCGCGCTTGACTGACTTTCGATGCGCTTCTCAAATGAGTCAAGGGTCGCCTGAATCTCTTCCGCTGAGGCGGAGATACTGCGTATATTTTCACCGCTCTCGTCCGCTTTTTGGGCAATGGCATCGATTTTTTCCTGAATTCGCTGGTTAATAAACAGCGCGGCCCGGATATTGGTAATAAGGTCCTGGGCCTGCTCATCATTGTCCGTAACCAGATCGATTACAGAATCCCGTATGCCACTCAGGCGTAAAATAATGCCGGTTTTCTCAAGCAGATCATGTTCAATACTCCGCGACTTTCTCACTCTCATGATATACCCGGCGCAGAGCAGCACGAGACCAAATGGAAAACTCAAACCCGCAGTAATCCTGACGGCTCCGCCAAATGCCAATAAGCCCGCACAGGAAAATGCCAGTACAATCACTCCAATTACAAACAGAATAGTATCTCCCGATGCAGATTTCCTCTGTTCTTTCGACATAAAATAACTCCTTAAAACATACACCGCCATGATAAATACGGAGGGTATCCGATAATCAAGCGGCGGTGTTCTGTGTTTTGAACTCCATACGTATTTTTTCAAAATCATGAATATGGGATAAAAAGACCTCGGTAATATTGGGATCAAAGGCCCTTCCCTTTTCGCCGATAATAATCTCCCGGACTGCCTTTGCAGACATGGCGCTTTTATATACCCGGGCCACCGAGAGGGCGTCGAAGACATCCGCCAGAGCGACAATCCTCGCGGAAAGGGGAATCTCCTCATGCATCAAGCCTTCCGGATAACCGCCTCCGTCCCAGCGTTCATGATGATAGAGGGCAATGTCCCGCCCCATTCTGAAACTGCTGGATATGGAGAACTCCCCAAGAACCTTGTCGATTGTCCTCCCGCCAATCAGCGGGTGTTCCTTGATTACTTCAAACTCATCAGTGGTCAAGGGTCCTTCCTTGAGCAGAATACTGTCGGGGATTCCCACCTTTCCGATATCGTGGAGGGCACTCATATGATAGACACTTCGGATAAAGCGATCATCTATATCCGGAAATCCGCCGGCACTGCGCAGCTTTTCGGCCATAAGTTCAGAATACAGAGTTATTCGCTGCAAGTGATTGCCCGTGCTTTTGTCCCGGGACTCCGTCAATTCCGCCAGGGAAAAAATCATGGCCAGATAGGATTCGTGCAGCTCGCTGTTCAAATCATCAACCTCGGCAGCGAGTCTGTATCTCTCCTGACGGTGACAGAACAGTGCAATCCTGTGCAGAACCTCCTCGCTTCGAAAAGGGGCCCGGATAATATCCTTGTGTCCGTAATCGATTAGTTCTTCGTACAGGGCCTCATCCGCTTCCCGCTGGATGATAATCATGGGGATCTCATACTTCATCCTTCTCCGCGTATAGGCTCTTATATGCAGTAAAAGATCGCGGGTATTGCAGCTGTAATCGCAGACAATGATTCCCGGTATTGAAGGAGTTAAGGTATCAGAAAAGAAGTCCTCAACCCGGGACAGGACAAAGCACATATAGTATTTCCGCAACTCAGATAAATATGAGATTTTATTTTCATCAACATCAGTTAAAATTAAAATCTTCGGTATATTCGCAGCAGACAGCATGTTTCCATCTCCAAATAAATACATCCTGAACCGGATACCTGATCCAGCCGGCAATATAGCAACAGCGATGTTGGTAAGTTTTAAAGAAAATAAACCGTTGCTGAATCAGGAGAGAGTATAGAAATTATTAAAAATATATCATAAGAATAAAATGTTAATAAAAACAACAATAAAACTCAATTTTAAAATTCCGGCAAAAACTAGGAATCTCAGGAAAAGCCAAAAACCTTTTAGTCATTATTATCAATAACATGTAGTCTTCGGTACTGGGTCGGGGTCATACCGTAATATTTTTTGAACAGCGTAAAGAAGTAGGGGTAATTATTGAAGCCTGCCTGCCTGGAAAGTTCCTTTACAGATAGCGAGGTTGATTCCAGTAGTTCACCGATTTTTTCAAGCCGGATAGTATTGATATACACATGAAGTGACTGCCCCTCTATACTTCGAAATTTTCGCATAAAAGAATCTTCGCTTACCTTGAGTTCCTCGGCAATCATGGCAGCGCACAGCCCGGGGTCCCCTGAATTATCGGCAATAAAATCTCTGGCAGCCTGAATAAGCTCAGTATCCCGAATGGAGCCTGCCTCCACCTGCCATGCTTCCACGGATTTATAGATTTCGATCAGCATGTTCCGGAACTGGGTGCGGTACATCATGAAGGTCGGTTCCTCGATTGCCCGCGACACATTGTCCGGTATAGCAACCTTTGATCCGCTGCGCCGCAGGAGTTCATCCCTGATCTGCACAAGGCAGAGCTCCGCATACCTAAGGAATTTATGGTACTCGCTCCCGGAGATTGTCTCAAGAACAGCCCTGGCCGATCGCAGATATTCCCTGCGGTCTCCCAGAAAAGCCGCTTCGATCAAATGATCCACATCCCGGCGGGGATAATGGACGGGTCCGAGGGAATCAAGCTCTTCGACGGAGGTAATGGAAGCGGGTCCTTTAAGGTAGCGCATGAAAGCGGCTTTACGAACAGCTTCAGCAAGGGCGGACAGATTGTACCCTTGTAAAGGATTACGTGTATATCCCAGGGAAAACCTGGGAAGTCCTCTTCTTTTTAATCTGTCGTACAGGGAATATGCCAGCTTGCTGCCGGGCCCCTTCATTTTTTTTCGGATTGTTGACAGTCTGAGGACCAATAAGCATCCTTCCCACAGATAATAGTGATAATAGGAATCGCTGATTCCAACCTTATCAAGCACCCGGGGAAGAATCTCGAATAGTACTTTTTGATCCTGAATCCAGGATCTGGCAGCTTTATCCTTAAATTTTTCCGGAAGCAAATATACAAGAAGATACCGGGAAGACAATATCTTGCCGATGGAGTTCTCTTCAGCCGCAGCAGAAGACATCTCCTCTGCAGTACCATGGAGAATTGTCTTGAGAATCAGATCGTTGATACTTAAAAAAGATGCTTCGCGGTAATTATCCAGCAATAACCACAGCCGCTGCCGAAGCTTTGGCAAAGAATCCACTGTAAATTCATGCTTCGCTGGTACAGGTGCCGCAGCTTCGTCACTATCCAGAGTCGTCAGCCGTATATCCAGATCACACAGAAAACCGGTCAACTCCCTGCACTTGCGGGCGGTCGTGAAATTAAGCAGTCCCAGAACCGGAATCAGAAGAGAGGGTGTAATGGAGAGCAGAAGCGTTACATCCCACACCGGACTGCCGGGATTCCGCAGCTTTGCAAGGTCGAATACAAATCGAAGGTTTGTCAGGAGTATTCCGGCCAGCAACAATACCCAGAAGATTATCTTTGTCTGCACCACCGCCCGGACAGGAAGCCTGAAACGTCCATTCATACCCAGTTATATACACCTCTCCCCTATCGAGTCAGCCGGTATCCAGAAAACGATGTTTTATGAATAAACTAGGTTATATCACAGACCGGAGAAGCCGTATATCAGGGAATCCCTCAGGATTACTTGGAAATCGCTGTTTTACTTGGAAATCCCGGTCTGAATCAGCGCCGTCCCGTCAGCTTAATTATGTGATGTCCGAACTGGGTGGAAACAATGGGACTGATGCTCCCCACGGACATCTTTTTACAGGCCTCTTCAAATTTGGGAACCATCTTGCCCGGACCGAACCAGCCCAGGTCTCCCCCCTTGGATTTTGACGGACAGGTGGAAAAATCCCTGGCAAGGGCGGCGAAATTTCCCCCGGATTTGATTCTTTTTACCAGCTCCTGCGCAAGGGCCCGGTCCTTGACCAGAATGTGACTGGCTCTCCACTCCACGCTGCAGCCTCCTTACAGTTTTTGGGCTCTAGTGTATACGCTATTTTTCCCGTTTTCGCAATCCGTGCTTTTTCAGTCCCCCCGGATTATCTCAACGCTCTCCGGAGAGGGTCGCTGCCGCAGCTCTTCCCATGAATCCAGGGCAAAACGCAGTACCGCGCAGTCTCCGGTTCCAAGGGGAGTGCTTTTACCTCCCAGCAGGGAAGCGGTTTCTTCAAAAGCGGGATTATGTCCCACCAGAAGTACCCTGTCCAGGGAGTTATCCAGGCCGGCGATAAACTCGATCAGCTCCGTGTCTCCGATATTGTAGAGTTCGTCCCGGGCATCCACGGGTTCGGGATACTCCGTCTCCGCAGCGCAGATTTCCGCCGTGGCCCGGGCACGGACCGCGGAAGAGCTGATAATACGCTCAGGTACCATGCCGGTTTTTTTCAAATAGCGCCCGATATGTCTGGCCTGGCTTACTCCCCGGCCCTTGAGATCCCTGTCCCAGTCACGGTTATAGCCGCCGCGATGGGTTTTTCCATGTCGCAAGAGAAGCAGAGTTTTCAGCATAGGTGCCTCCTGCCTTTATATTAATACCGATCAACATTTATCGTAAACCGCTAAAACCCTTAACGAAAAGGATACTCTGGGGTAGTATGGCGCTAATGAACACAATCCTTCAGGACCTCCATATCCATACCGTCTACTCAGTCGGGGACAGTGCCGTGGTTCCCCAGATGACCATAGATTTTATCGCCTCCATAGGACATGCCGGGATCCGCGGCATAAGCGACCATTTTGAGTACCTCCAGGGTGAAATCTTCGAGAGCTATTGTCGGGACGTCAGGACTCACGGGTTTTATCTCGGATGTGAAATCAACACCGGCGAGGAGACACGGGAGGCGGTCGAATACCCCTACGACTATTTTATTTACCACTGCCGGGACAGGGCAAGCGAATACCGGGGTGCCGAGTTTCTGCTTTCCACCGGAAAACCGGTCATCATCAGCCATCCCATGGCCATGGGCGCAGACCTTTCCAGGGTTCCCCGGGAGTGCTTTATAGAAATCAACAACCGCTATGTCTGGCGGGGGGATTACAGGAGCTACTTTACTCCCTGGATCGGGGAGTTCAATTTTGTTTTCGGGTCGGACGCACATCAGCCGAACTGGCTGAACCAGACCATCGCGCGTCATGCAGGAGAGGAACTGGGAATCGAGGAGAGCATACTGTTTCCGAAGCTTACACCTGCAGCGATTCGATAAATCCCTGCAGGGTCTGGATAATGTAGCGGCGGATCTTCGTCTTTTCTGCTGCTGCGGTTTTGGGAGTAAACAGCACTACGTAGCGCCTGGGTTTCTCTTCGCGAAAGCCCATTATAACGCCGGAAAGGTTAATCAGACTGCTTCGAAGACGCAGCTGAACCCCCTCCAGCAGGGTGTTCTTCTGCAGATCGGGGTCGGTCTCGAACTGGATAGCCATTCCGATGGAGCTGATATCGATGATTTTCCCGGTGACCACGGTATCGCAAACCCGCACGTTGAACTGGGCGGTGGAGTCGTGTTCACAGTTTACCCGGACGAACTTTCTCCTTCCCTTGGCTTCGCTTGCCTCCAGGACGGTCAGGATGATTCTGGTACTCTCCTTGAGACCGAGTTTCAGCTGGATAAATCCGCAGGTAATCCCGATCTCCATGAGGTACTTCTTCTTGAGCTCCTCATCGTTATTGTAAGAGAGTATTCCGATCCGAACATCATCCAGAGCGGGGTTCCGCATGATTCCCCGGATATACTCCTCCCACTCATTCTCATCAAGCCGCTCATCGATGTTGACAAAGAGGATGGAATCGGGAAACTTTTCCAGCAGTTTCAATGCCCGCTTATGGTCCTTGAGACGATAGACCTCATACTCATTCTGAACCAGGGTAAATATAAGGTCGTCCTGTATAACGCTGTGGGGATATAACAGAAAGACTTTTCGTCCGCCTATGCTCATTACACCTCAGAGTATACATTCTTACTCCGCAGGTCAAGAACACATATCGTGAACTTCTAGAGCCGGTGGAAGCTCCTGAAATCTTCTATCAGAGTCGACGCAGAGGGAAGGTTTTCGGGGTACGGCTCTTTCAGATAATAGCAGGGCAGTCCGGCCCGTCCGGCAGCCAGGACAGCATCTTCATGATCGCTGAGAATCATGCAGTTTCTCAAAGGTTCCTCCGCCACAGTGGCGCCGGTAAAGAAGGGCTCCGGATCCGGGACGTTTTTAACAATCTCCTCCAGGCCGGCAAAAAGGGAGGTATGGGCCTTGAGAGGATGGCTTTCCGAAGCGCCGCAGAGTACGGTCCGGATACCCAGGCTTTCCAGGTTTTCCAGAAGGCGGACTACCTTTTCCCGTGCCTTCTGTTCGGGTTCCGCAAGATAGATCAGCATGCTTTTCAGTTCCGGAACCAGGCTTCGGGAAACGGGCATTCCCGGCACCAGGGTAATGGTTTCGTACTCATGGCGCAGGCTGATTTCGTCTCCCTTTTCAAGCTGATAGCGCGCCTCCTTCCGGTCGAAGGAGACGGATACGAGGCTCTCCTTCAGCCGGAGTCTGAACTCGAGACCGTTGATCTCCCGGGGCAGATGGGGCTCAAACCAGGCCTCTCCGTTGTCGATTTTCAATCCTCCGAACCCGAAGACCAGGGTCTGCCATGTTCCCCCGGTTGCCGCCATATGCAGCCCGTCCCGGACGTTGCCCTGGATGTCCTCGAGATCCACATTCAGGTTGCGTTTGAAAAACTTCCAGGCCTCCCGGAGCCGTCCCTCCCTGGCGGAGATTATAGCCTGTACCGGCGCTCCCAGGGATGAGTCGAAGGTGGTTATGGGCGTATAGAATTCGTAAGCCCTTAGGTGTTCTCCGTCGGAAAATTCCTCGGGCAGGAGAAACGCGGTCATCAGCATGTCCGGCTGTTTCAGTACACGATGACGGTAGATCACGAGGGGGTGGAAATTCAGAAGCAGGGGATACCGGTTCTTGGGGGTATTCTCAAAATCCCAGGGCTCCCGGGCAAGGATGTCGTCGTCCTGAAGATGGATTCCCAGCTCCGGATCATAGGGAATGTGCATTCCCTCGGCGGCTTTCATCCAGGTATCCACCTCGTCCGGCTGCAGACCGAGAATGCCGCTGACCCGCTGCAGCTGTTCAAAATGTTCTTCCGCCATCCAGTAGTAAATCTCCCGGGCATAGCGCAGGTGAAAGCGGGCCATCATGTTGGTGTAGCAGTTGTTGTTGACCAGGGCGGTGTACTCATCCGGACCGGTAACACCGTTGATACAGAACCTGCCCCCTTTGGCCTGGTTGAAAAAGCCCAGAGAGACCCAGGCCCTGGCGGTTTCAAAGAGCATCTCCGCCCCTTCGTCCAGCAGGTACTCATAATCTCCGCTTACCGCCACGTACTGGCGAATGGCATATGCTATGGCGGCGTTAATATGATACTGGGCGGTCCCGGCAAGGAAATAGGCAGAAGCCTCCTGTCCGTTTATGGTCCGCCAGGGGAAGAGGGCTCCCTTCTCCGCAAGTTCCCTCGCCCGCGCCCGGGCGGCATCGAGCATGCGGTAGCGGTTTCTCAGGATTTCCCTTGCACACTTTTGCTGGGTAAAGGTAAAGAAAGGCATGATAAAGATCTCGGTATCCCAGAAGAAATGACCCTCGTAGCCTTCGCTGGTCAAACCCTTGGCGGGAACACTGCTGTCGATAAGGAAACGGCCCGCCTGATAGAGCTGAAAAAGGCTGTACCGGACTTTCCGCTGCACCTCGGGATTACCGTCGATGCGAACATCGCTGACGCGCCAGAATTTGTTCAGATGCTCCTTGTGCTCGGAATACAGGATATCAAAACCCCGTTCCACAGTGGAGCGCAGATCGTTCATCAGGGCAGCCAGGTCAGATTCATCCCCCTCCGGAACCAGCCGGATATAGGCGAACTTTCTGAAGGTAACCGTATCGCCTCCGGAAACCCGGAATATGGTGGCGGTTCCCGGCTGCCTGTCGTCCGGGAGGGCTACCAGTTCCTGGGGATCCCGGTCTGCGGAGTGGGTTATTCCCGAGGCAACTGCAATCCGGCTCAGGCGCGTACGCTCGGTAAGACCGACGGCGTTGCCTTCCCGCTGGAAACTGATGATCTTTTTGCTCTCTCCTGTATGAGCGGCGACCCGGGGGTCGCCAAAATCGATGCGGTTACTGGTTCCGCCGTCGAGATAGGACTCAAAAACCACGGATGAATCGGAGTCCAGGGGTGTAATCTCAATTTCCATGGCCACAAGAAACGGATCGGCCAGAGAGACAAAGCGGCGGCTCCGGTATCGCAGCTTTTCCCGGGAGGGCAGTTCAAGGACCATACTGCGCTCCAGGGTGCCGGTCCTGAAATCAAGACGCCGCCGGTACTCAATAAGACGGCACTCCCTGTGGCTGAGGAGGGTACCATTTATCCTGACCTTTACCAGTTTCGGATTCGCGGTGTTCTGTATGGTCTGATGGAATTTTGCATATCCGTAGGCGGATTCCCCGTATTCGATGGGACGGATCTCGTAAAAACCGTTAACATAGGTCCCGGGATGAAAATTCCCCTCTCCCTCCTCAAAATCACCGCGTATGCCGATGTAACCGTTGCTCAGAGCAAAAAGGGTTTCGTTACGGGGAACCAGGTCGGGGTCAAACTCATTTTCCTCAAGAATCCAGGTATCAGGTGTCATGGATACTCCCGCGGATATCAGATTTCGGTCACAGCCGCTTTATTAGTACAACTGTAATTAATAATGGGGAAGCTTACAACCGACTTTTTCGGCAACCGATTTCAGTATTTCTTCCCCCGATTCCTGTACATGAAGATTATTGGAGCTGAGGTAGGCCATGATGGAATCCACCGGCAGGGAACGGCGGGTTTTTCTGTTCAGCCGGAAAAAGGCGGTCCGCATGCCGTCAAGGGATCGGTAGCTCTCGAACCAGTCCTCCCGTACCAGGACCATGGCGGTGAAGCCGAAACCTTCGAGAATATGTCTTTCTTCCTCTTTCAGCACCCGGTATATCCGGGATTTGAACCCGGAAAACGGCTCCCTACTGAAACGCTGCCATCGGGATGCCAGGGCGTAATCGATAAACAGGTCTGCCAGAACCCCCGCGTAGGGCAAGCCGGCGCCGTCTATTCCCCGCCGCATCTCCTTGAACAGCGGGTGCGCGTCGGTGGCGGAGTCGATCTTTTCATGAAGGTCCAGTCCCTTTCGAAACTCCGGATCTGCGGCATCAATCCTTATGCGCCGCACTGAATCCCCCGCGAGATTTCCGGCAAGAACGGAGGAGTCAGGGGGCGATAGAAAGGCGTGGGCCAGGTAGTTCATTCCTTTCAGTATACCCAATCACCGGCTGCCTGAATATGCGCCCCGGCAGGAAGAACCTGGTCCGTTATGCCGAAACAATTCCCCGGGCCCGCTCCACCTGGGAGGGATACAGATCCGCCGGAACCTTCTCGCTTCCCAGGGCGAGGAAAACAATATGCCTGGCGCAGTCGCTGCTGTCTCCCAGGCAATAGCGTTTTTTCTCAAATTAATGCAGAGATCAGCTGTTCAAGTTCTTCAGGAGCAAAATCGAAGCTCTCTTCCCTGGGAAGCCCTTCCCGCAGATAGAGCAAAAAGGAACGCACCGGTTTTCCGCAGAGTTTTTCCAGGGCCTTTCGATACAGAAACATCTGCATTGCATATTCCCCGGGAACCCGGCAGCGGTTGGTCTTGAAATCCACACAGACAATATGATCTCCGAGATCTGCATAGAGATCGATGACTCCCTCGGCCAGTCGACGGGGGCCGTCTGTTTCAAGGGCCAGGGTAAAGGGTACCTCCGAATAGAGGGGAACAGCCTCGGGGATCAGTTCCCGCCGGGAGGGAGAGTTCCAAAAACCTTGTGCAAGTTCCTCGGCGCTGACCAGAAGGGCCTCTGCCTCTCCGGCAGTAAAGCCCGAAAGGAGTGAATCAATGCCGGCAAGGGGTTTTTCCGTAATCATCCCCTCCAGGACGCGGTGGACCAGGGTTCCGAAAAGCTCCTCCCGTTCACGGATCAGGGAATCCACCTTCAGAGGACCGAGTTCAACGCCGGGTTCCTTCGAATTCACCGAAGCGGCCAGCTCGTTGAGGCGGCTGACGCTCAGGGCAGGATTAAAACCGGGCATCTCGAAGGCTGCAGTCCGGGTAAGACGATAATACTCCCTGATCCGATCCCTCCGGACTTCGCCTTCCGGGGCTTCGGAGCCCAGACGGTACAGCGCATTCCGCGGCGGTGCCTGAAAAAGCTGCACATGCGGGGAATCGGGATTGTCAATGGAGCAGCCGAGGCCGGAAAATATCAGATCCAGCAGTGAGGGCAGATTGGCGCTCTTACGCTTCGGGCTGTAGCCCAGCATGACAAGGTGCTGCTCCGCCCGGGTACAGGCTACGTACAGGAGCCGCTTGAGCTCCGCAGCCTCCATCTGCCGGGACAGCTCCAGTCCCCGCTCAAAAAAGGGATTAGGCTTAAGGCGCTTTTCGTTTACCGGCCTTCCCGGTACCGCCATGTTTACGGTCAGTCCGAAATCTGCGTCCACGAAATAGGGAGCCCTCTTTCCGGTCTCGTTGGAACCCTGCCCCGTGGATGCGAGCAGTACGATGGGAAACTCGAGCCCCTTGGACTTGTGTATGGTCATTATGCGCACCCCCTGCTCCCGGGTACGCAGGATTTCGATCTCCTCGAGCTTTTTATAGTCCCCCAGGTTTTCCCGCAGAAAATCGAGAAAAAGGGCCATGGACTCTCCGGCATCCCAGCTCTTGTCCGCCAGGGCCAGGAGGTATTCGTAGAACTCCAGGTACCCGTGCCAGGCCGGATCAATCAGAAGATTGTAGCGGTACCCGGCTTCGTACCAGAGAAAGCGAAGGACCTCCCTGTGGGGCACCCGGTCGATCATTTTCGAAAGCCTGTGATAGAGCTCTCCCCCCAGGCGGTACTTCTCGGCCTCCGTCGCAGTAAACCCTTCGGCTGCTCCTTCGAAGGGGAGGCACTCCTCCAGAAGCTCAGCCAGCAGGGCCTCGTCGCTCAGGTTCACGAAGAAAGACCGCAGGTAGACGGCATAGGCCATACGGTCCTCGGGGTACAGGCAGCACTGCAGGGCGGCATAGATGTCGTTGACAGGAGCTTCCAGAAACAGGGTGCGAATATTCTCCGTTGTATAGGGAATCCCGAAGCGACGGAAAATCCGCTCATAGACTATCTGGTTCCCCGTAGAGCGCAGAAGGAGGGCAAATTCATCATAGCCCGGAGCCCGGGTTCCCGCAGCATCGGAAAGCTGCAGCCCCCTGCCGGCGACAGCGTCCCGGATAAGCCGGGCCGCCTCGAAGGCTTCGCTCTCCACCGGGTTCAGGTACTCCTCCTCATCCCCCTCCGTCTCGTCGGAATCATCCAGATAATGGAGCCGGATCTCCGGATCGCTTTCCCCGTCCCGGTATTTTCTGCCCTTCAGGGGACGGAACTCCGCTTCAAAATCCTTGAGTTCCTCGGGAGAACTGAAAACCGGAGGGAAAAAACGGTTAAAAAAGGCAATCAGTCCGGGGTGGCTCCGGTAGTTGGTACCCAGTTCGATGCCGTCCCGTCCCAGTTCACGGGAAAGCCGCTTGAAAACGCTGACGTCAGCCCCCCGAAAGCGGTAGATTGACTGTTTCTCGTCCCCCACAAAAAAGAGCTTTCCCTCTTCGATATCCCTGGGATCGGGTATACCCGGGGAGAAACGGTCCGCCCTTTCCGCCAGCAGATACAGGAGCTCCTTCTGAATTTCATTGTTATCCTGGAACTCGTCGATCATGATGTGCCGGAACTGCTCCTTGTAGTAGCTCCGGAGCTCCCTGCTCTCCTTCAGCAGGGCCACCGCCATGGCCACCACATCACCGAAGGAGACAAGGCCCTGACTCCGTTTGAGATTGTTCCAGCCTTCGGCAAACTCGTCCATCAACCCGGCGATACCCCTGTAGACATCCCGGTAACACAGCACGGCAGTCAGGGAGGCCGCCTGATCGAGAAGAGGCCGCATCTCTTCCAGCAGCTCCCGAAGCAAAACGAGGTCCGGGTTTTTGACGTTGCTCCCGGGTTTTTTCGGCAGTTTTCGCCCGGCAAGATCAAGCAGATCCTCCCAGGCACTCCGGGCCATCAGCTCATCAGTATCCGGCCACTCTTCGGCAATTCTTGCGGCCTCCGCCAGGGTCTTCGAGGAAGCTGCAGCATCCCGGGCAATGTCGCCCATCCTGCCGTAAAGCTCGTTTAGACGTGCGAAGATTTCTCCCGTCTTTTGCCTGCAGAACGCCTCCTGTCTGGCGAAGTCGGCCCCATGGTCAGGAGGATCTGCGATCCTGAGTTCCCGGACCGCATAGGAGGCGAAAAACTCCTTCCAGACCGTTTCGAAACCGTTGGCGGCGATCAGTGTTTTCAGGGCGGGATTATAATGCTTATCCAGCATGAACTGGAGAGCGAAGGACTCCGCCCTCTTCTGCAGCCCCTCCTGGTCGACGGAAAAGGAGAGGGGCAGACCGAAACGGGGTGCGTCGTTCCTGGCCAGGCGGGAGCAGAAGCTGTCCAGGGTCGAGATACGGGCCTGATCAAAAAGGGCGAGCTGCTCCCGTACCGCAGGCTCCCGGGCATGCTCCGTAAGGAGCCGGTGAATGCGAACGTGCATCTCCGCCGCGGCCTTGCGGGTAAAGGTGAGGGTCAGAATCGAGGGAACCTCTGCCCCTTCCCGGACAAGCCGCAGATAGCGTCCGGCAAGAACTGTGGTCTTTCCCGAACCGGCTCCCGCAGCAACAACCACGTTTCCACCGGCGTCTACGGCCCGGAGCTGGTCATCATCATAGGGATGTTCAGCCATCATTCAGCTCCCCGGACAACGTATTTCCCGCGGCACAGGGCCCGCAGGGAGCAGCCGTCACAGTCCCGGGGATCCATCCGGTAATCCCCTTCCCCGATACGGCGGTGCATGAGGCGCAGACACTCCCGGGTGGTCCGCAGAAGACCGGCAAACTGCTCATCCTTCAGCATGGGCCGTGTTCCCTTGAATTCCAGGCTCGAGTAGACCATACGGTACCTCCCGTCCGCCGCGGAGTAATAGGCGCAGATCAGGTCGTCCCCCGGGGACCACAGCCCCGCCTCTTCCAGGAGCAGTACATAGAGGGGTATCTGCATGGTCGCGGGAAGCCCGTTTCCGTCCTCCAGGTCCCCCTTCGTCAGGCGGAAACTCTTTTTGTAGTCCACCACCAGAAGCTCCCCTGCCGGACCCCGGGAGATACGGTCTATGCGTCCCACCACGGGCACTCCGTCCAGAACAGTGGAAACCTGGCGCTCCGTATGGGCTGTTGAGTAGGCGTCGAAGTACTTTGCCTCTGCGTCGGGGAAGACCGCAAGCTGCTGTTTCAGGTTTTCCAGGGAAGCCTCCCAGGCGGGCTGAACAGGTAGGGGCCCTTTCAGCTTCGCTGCTTCACGATCAAGAAGGTCCCCCATCCGCATCCGGTACTCATCCAGCTCGGCGGATCGAAACGGACTCCCGGCCAGGGTGGCGCTGAACTTTTCCAGCACCCTGTGCAGCAGCGTCCCTTCAAGACGATGATCCCGTACCATGGGGGTGAAATCCTCTTCCCCCAGCCCCAGTACCCGGGTAAAAAGAAAAGCGAAGGGGCAGGCCCAGAAAGCATCCAGGTCGGTGGCGGAGATCGGGGCGTCCCTTTTTTCTCCCGATCCCCCGGAATAGCGCTCCCGAAGTGCCTCGGCAAGGCCCGCATGACCAGTCGGACTGGTCAGCAGATCAAGGTTCCGGCTCTCTGCGGCGGTGGAATGGAATATGCCGTAACCCCTTCCCTGCCGGGATGTAAGAGCTTCGGCGGGAAAAACTCCGTTTCGAAAAAACGCTTCCTCCTCGTCATCCGGGTCTCCGGCGAGTTCTTCGTCGGGAACAGTTCTGACCAGATTGTTCTCCACGAAGAGTCCCGGAGGAAGCCCCGGTCCGTCGTAGCCGTTTTCGGCGCAGCTAAGCTTAAGGTCCCTTCCTGATCCAAGATACAGCCGCAGGTACAGCGCCCCGGCGTCGTCGTCGCCGATGTCCGCTTCCTCCCGCTGGGCCTCGTTCAGGGGGAAGCCCCGGTCCCAGACAACCCGGCTGGAATCCTGGGTCAGGAAGGGGATGAAATGGTAGCGGGGATCGATTCCGGCGGAGGCGCGGTACGGGTAGACGGAGATTCCCGGACGTGTCTGCTGTTCCACGTAGCTCTCTTCCTCCAGAGCTGCAACCCATACGGTATAGGGTGAAGGCACCGACAGGGACGGAAACTCCTCTTCAGTCCGGGTAAAATCGTTCAAAACCTCCAATGCCCTCTGAAAGCTCCTCAACTGCAGGGGAGACTCTGCTCTCCACCTGTCGGTGTCAAGGAAGGCGCCGATAAAGGCCTGCAGCCTGGTCCCGATCTCGGCAAAACTGCCGGCGCTGACGATTCCCCGAATCCCGGCGGAGAGGCGCCGGTAGAGCTGCAGAGATTCGATGTACCCACCCCGGGAAAGCTGCTCCTCCCAGCCGTGGCGCCCCCCGGAATCCTGCCAGTTTCGTATTACGTAAGCTCCGGTCCCTTCCAGCAGCATGGAACGCAGGGCGGCGGGATCCTTCCAGGGAATCGCGGTATTCATCAGCAGGTTCTTCATCGCCGCATTCTCGAAGGAAGAACCGAAGGTCTCGGTGAGCTCCCGGAAAAACCGGACCGAGGAGTATTCCGAAAGAGGGCGCCCTGTCCTGACCTGCAGGGGAATGCCATAACGTTCCGCGGCCTCTTCCAGGTAGCGACGGTTTTTGTCAATCTTCGGCAGGGTAATGGCGATCTCCTCCGGAGCCGTTCCCTTCGTAAGAAGATCGCGGATTCTCCTCATCAGGACCGCGGCCTCGATGCGCTGGTTTTTAAAATGATCGATTCGACCCCCTTCACCCTGGGGAACGGAAAACCGGTCTATTTGGGGGTGAAGCTCAAGGTGCTCCCGGTACTGGGAATAGTCCTCCAGGACCTCGGGAAAACAGAGAAGATATGTATGAGACAGGGTATCCAGGGAAGGTTCCAGCAGGGAGGGTTCATAGAGGCCGTTTTCACCAAGAAACCCGCCGTACCGGCGATGGAGCTCCCTCAGGTCATCGGCGACGGGCCATGAACGACCCTCTATGCGGGGGACAAGCCTGAAGAGACGGGGAAGAATCCTGCTGAGTTCCCCCGCGCCGCCGGAGGAACCTTCGGTGCGGGGCAGAAGCCGGGAGAGGAAAGGGGATTTCCGGTTTTCCTCCGCCAGGCTTTCCGCAAACAGGCGGCGGATGCAGCCGTTTACCGGACGGCGCGTCTCTGTCAGACCGAAGGCCACCTCCTTGAAGCGGTCCCAGGAAAGAAAACGGTCTCCCCGCACAGCATCGCAGAGTCCCCTGTGGACTACTGCCCTTCGCCAGTAGCGGGCACTGATCTCGGAGGGAAAAACAAAACGCCAGGACTTGTCAGGCAGAAGGTTCTGAATACGCTGCTGAAGAGTCTCCATGCGGTCATTATCGGCGCAGATAAGCCAGCTCCGCAGGAAGCATTATATTATTGCCGTAATTGTCTTCGCCGTAGCCGTTCTCTGCCAGGAGCTTCAGGTCGGAAAGCACCCGGGTATCGCCGGAGAATTCGACGGTAATACCCGTGCGGATATCGATGCGTCCCAGGGCAAGCAGATGTGCGATTCCCCGGGTGGCAAACTCCGCCAGGGTCTCTCCATCGATGTAGGATATCTCATCCAGGGAAAAGTCCGCCTCGTACATGACGATCCGGTGGTTCTCCAGAAGCTTGACAATCAGCCGTCGCAGGGCCTTTTTCATTACCCCCTCTTCCCGGGGAACACTGCCCATGGTCTCGGCGATTTCGAACACAATCCCCCCCAGGGTCTTGCGCTTGGCCGCGTTGATCGCTTCGTTAACCCGGAAGAGCTCCAGGGGACTCGCGGCGTTGAAACTCTGTTCGTTCAGCCTGAGGGTAACATCGCTGCCGTAATGGGTAACAATCTTCGCCACCAGCGTGGAGGGCCGTACGTGGAAGCCCCGGTACTGGGGAACCGGTACGGATATGGTACCCTGGACCGCGTAGGAGTGAATGATATTCCGGCACAGTTCCCGGGCTACGTTGAAAAAGCGGGACGAAAAAGCCAGGATATAATCGATAAGAATCGACAGAAGGGAGTCTTCTCCGATCACTACGGCGTTCTGATTGAGCATGTGCCGCTCATAATAGTGACTCAGGACCGTTCCCGTTTCCAGCAGATGAAATATGGTGCTTACGTGCCCCCGAAGGACCAACAGGTCTTCGTCCCGTTCCTCGGCATCGGAGTCCAGAAGATAGGTATCGTAGGTCGATTGAAGGGAATGCAGGGCATGCTCCATATTGCGGATCCGGGCTTCCGAAACCGGCTCGGGTACATAATCGAGATAGCGCAGATGCCTGTTCCTGTCCCGTATTCCGAAGAGCTCCGTGTCCTCGGATAGATTCAGAAAGGTCGTCGCCAGGTTAACAATGGTCGGACCGGGATTCTCCAGATGCCGCCGTGGGCGGTCCTGGCTCAGGCTTCCTTCAGGAAGGTGCTCGGAGAAGTCCTGCACCACCTCGCCCGAGGAAAGTCCGTGGTGTTCCGCCTCCCTGAGCAGATTATCCATGGAGTTTTTCAGGGCAGTGGTACTCTCTTTCAGGGTCTTTTTGGTTGCCGCGAGGAAGTCCTCTTTAACCGAGATAATTCTGTAACAGGGAAAAGAGGCGTTTATATGGGAAATATTATGAACAATCTGCGAGAAGGCCTTTACCGCCGCAATGGAGCGCCGAAAAGCGTACCACGACATGTTATGCCGGGCGCCGTACTCATCGAGGAGCTCCTCGATTATCCGGCTCTCAAGATTCAGCCGGCCAAGAAAGGGACGGGTAAAATGAAAACCGCCGTTCCGCTCTTCCGCTTCCTTGAGCATGGTAATGAGATATTTGGCTTTGGAAGAAATTAAGGTCAGGAAGGCATCGTCCGCAACGATATGATCTCTACTGTGAAAACCCATGGAACAAGGCTCCATCATAAAACTCGGTTGCTCCGCTGCGCATACCCGTCCGCATCAGCTTCTAACGGGATTGAGCCGAAGTTCATATATTGAATATATCCCCTGAGATATATAAGAACAAGACAGCCGGCTAAAATTATTCATAATTCAGCCCCATGGATGGTTCCGCTCCTCAGGCACACGCCTAGAAATTAGCATTAGGAGAATAAAGAATCAAGCAGATAATCCTTGACGGCCGATGGTCTGACGGTCTTTAATAGATTGTGCAGATTTCAAAGAGTCTATTACGTATATCCATAAAGTCTCTGGTCGAGTCCATGGACCTGCCGACCATGGTCCACATCGCCAAGGATTTGTTGCCCGGCTACAATCTTCATGAACGGATGGGAATACGGGAGAGTATGGCAATTCCGAATCTCGACGCCTCCCGCCGAATAATTGACGACCTTATCCGGGACGACCGATTTCTCGATTTTGTCTCCTACCTTATCCGTTACGAAGAAGAAGGAATCATGGGACGGCGCATAAGCGTGGCCTACCTGCGGGATATTCTCAAGGAGGTCTATTCCCAGGGCTACCTCTTCGACAAGGACCAGCGGATGTTCGTGGAAGATCCCCGGATCAGAAAAACCCGTAACTGGGGCGTGCTGCGTCCGGGAAACGAGTATACAATCTGTTTTTTACGTATCGACATTGCCGGCAACACGGAGCTGGTTAAAAACAACAGCACCGATACTGTTCACCGTTCCTACGGATTCCTGCGGGAGGCGGTACACAGCTCCGTGGAACGGCGCAACGGCAGAGTCTGGATGTGGGAAGGCGACGGGGGCGTCGCAGCCTTCTTTTTCGGAAACCGGAACCAGGCTGCGGCCCTGGCAGCCATGGAAATACTTCACGAACTGTTTATTTACAACAAGACAGGCTGTCCCCTTTCCACACCCCTGTCCGTACGAATCGGTGTCCACTCCGGGCTGTGTGAGTATACCGAGGATAACGCGGCGCTGATCAAATCCGAGCCCCTTCAGCATCTGGTAAATCTCGAGAAATTCCATACCCTGCCCATGCACTGCACGATCAGCATCGTTGTCCGGGAAATGCTGGATCATCTTGTAAGCTCCCAGTTCAAACCAGTTCGCGACAACAATCTTATCCATTATACCTACCGTCTGGAGCTGGAAGAGTGAAACGTCTTGTTCTGATTACCCGTCAACAGGAAACCCTGATCTGTTTTGATACAATAAGGCGTTCCAAAAGTATAGACCTGGAGGTACGGGAAAACCTGGACTGGAAAAAACTCTTCCGGGAGAACGGGTCCATGATCTATCTGGACATGGCTTCATTGAGCCCCCGGGAAGCCCGCAAAGCCATACGGACCCTTGAGTCCCAGGACTCCCTCACCTACGGGATTGTAGATCCGGAAGGCATTATCGACGACCCCGCCGACCTCTTTCACGGCGGCGCCTCGGACTACATAGGTCCGGAGTTAATGAAAAAGCGTCTCTCCTTAAGCCGGATAAACCAGGCAATGAACTTCTATCCTTACGTTGAGGACGAGGAGGAAGAAAGCGGCGACCTGAGCTGGGAGACTATCAGGGAAGGCGATGAGTACCCCTTCTACCTGCTCTACGCCGAACTGGATATCCTGCCGGAGTGGAAGACCAAATCCGGCAGCGGATTTATCAGCGGGCTGCTGAAAACCTTTGAATCCCATTTAAACCGGGTTTTTATACCCCTGGGCGGTCAGCTGTGGATGAAAAGCGACTACGGCGGACTCTACCTGTTCCCCTACAGCGAAGGAAGCTCCGATATTATCCCGGCCTGCATGAGACTCATACTGAACCGGGTACTCATCAGTATGGAGGTTTTCTCCTACGGTACCCTCCTGCCCTACCATTTTTCCCTGGATACGGGGACTACGGTATACAAGAAAAAGGGTAACACCGGAACATTGATTTCAGAAGCGGTAAATTTTATATTTCACCTGGGGCAGCAGTATACGCAGCCGGGTCAGTTCGTAATCAGCAGCAGGGCGGCGGAGCATATTCCAACCGGACTCGCGGACTGCTTTATTCCCTGCGGAAGATTTCATGATCAGGACTTATTGCGCATGAAAATGCCTAAGTAGTTGACATGAGGAGCGAGTATCGGTATTCTTAGCACGTTTTCGGGGGTGTAGCTCAGTTGGCTAGAGCGCGTGAATGGCATTCACGAGGTCATGGGTTCGATTCCCACCACCTCCATATTTTAACGCTATGAGCGACAACAACAGTTCTAAAAGTGATCTTTTCTCCGGGGAACTTGACCCTGACATAGCCGAATTGATGGGCATTGAGGACAAGCCCGCCACTGAGGTTCCGGACTTCGAAGAACTTTTTGAAGACAGCTCTTCCGGCACTCCCGCCGAAGCCCACGTTAGCGATATCAGCAAGGACCGTTTTCATCCCGTCAGCCGTCTCGAACAGGACCCGGCGCCGTATTTTCAGGACAGGGATTACTACAAAAAGGCCCTTGCCGGAGAAGGTGAGGTTTCCCAGAGGGTTCACACCCTCCTTACGAAATTTCTGAACACCCAGGATCCCAAGGAGCGCTCCGTTTTCAGAGGTAAACTGATATCCGCCTACTGGAACCTGGTGGAGAGTATCGGCAGAAAGGTCTGCTCCAGTCCCCCCCAGCCCAAGGTGCTGCTCCTCAGATACGGTGTTCTGTTGCCCACACTGCTGTCCAAGGAACAGCGATCCATGATCTCCCGGATTGTGTACAGCAACACCACGGGGGAACCGGTCCATTATGTGGATGAATGGCTTACCATGGTTGCCCGGGGGACCGTCGGAAACTCGGCTACGGATGAGACCAAGGCTGTAAGCCGCCGCAAGGAACAGAAAGTCAACACAAAGCTCGACCGGGTCAAGGGACAGCGGGATTTCCAGCTCAGCGTGCTGACCCGCAAGTTCGGCGAACAGGAGCGGATGGAAAACCAGCTCAAGGAGCTCTCCAGGCTGGTGGCGGACCACGCCTCCCGTCAGGACCTGCCGGGCGTCAAGGAAGTCTATACCCCGCAGCAGCGACAGTACCTGAGCAGCATTGCCAACCTGGTAAAAGACCTGCAGCGCCTGGATACGGAACTTTCGAATACCTTTGAACATTTTCAGGAGAACGAAGCTGAGTTCCGCAAACTCTCGGAGAGCGCGGGAGACGTGGAGTCCTACCAGGTAAACAACGACGCCCTTCAGACTGAGCTCGCTACGGTACGTCAGATGGCCAAGATGTGCGTCGGCAGGCAGGGAAACCACTTTCCCATTGCCATGAAGCAGTATTTCCGGGACAGCATCCGGGACATCTGCACCCGGGAAAACATCATAATGCAGATGGCCGCCGTGGAGAGTCTGGATCCCGGACTTTTCCTGCGGACCTTCAAACAGCAGACCAACCGCATCGTGCCCCATGTCCTTGTCATTCCCAGTTACGGCGAACGGGGAATCTGCTGGGAACCCTTCGAAAAATACAACCGCGCCACGAGCCGGGGCAGAATTGCCGTACCCCTCTTTCCCAAGGATAACAAGACCGCCATCATCGCCGCTCTGGGGGACCTCCGCTGGCAGGTCGCCAAGGAGAAGGCACAGCACTACTGGATGGAAGAGGGGCTCACCGGCCGCTACTACCAGTGGTTCAGCGACAGACGGCTGCGGGGCGACGTGCGGGAATATTTTATCAATGACTATATCCTGTGGATAACCAAGGAGAGCGAGGGCACCCAGAAGCTGGACCGGGAGGTCCGGGGCATTCTGTGGCGCTACTGCCCCTTCCCCCAGGAGCTGAGGGATTCACTGAAAAACCGGGGCTTCGTGTACAACGAGCTCTACAAGCGGGACATCAACCGTTCCATGTCCGACGGATACTGAACCGACCCGCGTTCCTGCCCTAGCCTTTCTTCTTTTTCGGAAAAATCGGCTCGAAATACTTGTCAAGATCAATCCGTGACGCCAGCAGCTTCATGATCCGGTGATACACAAGAAATGAGCCAATGACGGCCAGAACAAAAATCAGGACAAAAGCCCCCTGCGCCAGGCCCGGATGAATGTCCCGGGGTAAAACAAAAGAGAGTATGATTATCCCCGCAACAAGAAAGAAAAACATGAGAATGATATTCACCACCGTAGCAGCCGCAACAAAAAGCAGGGTATTGGTTTTCTTATTCACGATTTTCTACCTCTTTCTTCATGTGTTCCTCTTCCCCGGTTTTCTCCCGCCCATGCAACAGGAATGAGAGGGCCAGCAGAACACCTCCGACAACTATGGAGGCATCCGCCACATTAAAGGCCGGCCAGCGCTCGAGTCCCAGGATACCGTAGAACTTGACGGAAACAAAATCCACCACTCCCTGGGGCCGGAATATCCTGTCAATCTGGTTTCCAAGGCCCCCTCCGATTACCGCAGCAATGCACCAGCGCTGCAATACCGACAGTTCACTGGTTTTGAAATAGTAGACCAGAACCCCCGCGAGCACGGCCAGGGGAAGCAGGATAAACACGATGCCCCGTACTGCCCCGGGGAGCCCATACCCGATACTGAAAGCTACCCCAAGATTCCTGGTGTGGAGAATCCACAGGAAATCCCCGCCCCAGGCAAAGCCAACCGTGTGATAAGGGATGGTTGCCACAATCAGTAGCTTGGTCAGCTGGTCCGCCAGAATAATTATCAAGGTCAATATCATCGGCAGGTAGAGATGACGGCGCTGCGTCTTCTCCGATCCGCCGGCAATTGCAGTATTCATACACATGCGTCCTTATAAACCTGTGGGAATATCGATAAAACGGGTCTCAAGGCCGGTATCCACGGCCACCCGTTCGGCCATGGCAGAGACTCCCCAGATTTCCGATGCGTAATGCCCCAGAGCCAGCATGTTGATCCGGTTTTCCTGGGCCTCGTGGTAGATTGTGTGATCCGCCTCGCCGGAGATAAAGAGGTCAAGGTCTTCCTCGATGGCCTGCCGGATATCCCGGCTGCTTCCTCCGGAGATTATCCCGATGCTGCGAATTTCCGGTCGACCAAAAGGCAGTACCGCGTTGCAGTCCTCCATCTCAAAACCCAGGCGCCGCAGCACCTCGTCCAGATCCACCGGCTCCGACAAGGCTCCCTTGAAACCGATGCTGCGTCCCTTGTACCAGCCAAAGGGCTCCATGGGTTCGAGACCAAGAACAGCCGCCATACGGCCGTTGTTGCCCAGTTCAGGATGAGCATCCAGGGGCAGGTGGACTGCATAGAGGGCGATGTCGTTTTCCATCAGAAAACGCACACGCCGGTAGTGGGCCCCGGTGAGAACCGACTCATGGCCCCAGAAAATACCGTGATGCACAAAGATCAGATCCGCTCCCAGCTCCGCCGCCTGCCTGAAGGTCTGCAACGAAGCGTCTACGGCAAACACCAGTTTTTTCAGCTCCGGTTCCCGCCGTTCGACCTGTATTCCGTTCCTGGAAGGATCAATGGCGGCAAAATCATCCATACAGAGCAGATCTTTGCAATAGTTGTGGAATTCATCCAAACGCATGCCCCGTATTATAGGGTCTCGATGAGATTTGGAAAAGGGCATGCTGCTTGACAGCGGACGCTGGAGCCTCGCATTATAGACCGATGAATGATCCTTACCGCCTGGGACCCGACGAGGTCGCCTTTGCCGTAGATCCGGAACACCTGAAGGCCATCCCTTCCCCCGATGACGATGAGCAGATAATCGGACAGCCCAGGGCCGTCAAGGCCCTGCAGATGGGTACGGTTATCCGGGCCAAGGGTTTTAACCTGGTCGTATCCGGGATTCCCGGAACCGGGAGGCATACTGCGATCCGACGCATTCTGGAGGAGCTTCCCCCGGCCAAGGGCCCCGACAGGGATATCGCTTTTGTCTACAACTTTTTACGTCCCGAAGTCCCCATGGTGCTCTATTTTCCCCCCGGAACAGCCCGGCGCTTCAAGCAGCTTATCCACGATCTTGTGGAAAAACTCAAGGTCCTAATCAAGGCGCGTCTCTCCAGCGAGGTCTACAAGAACCGCAGGGACAGACTGGTGTCGGGAATAGAAAAGGAAGAGAACCACCGCCTGGCCGAATTCGAAGCCCAGCTTGCAGCCCAGGGCTTCGCTGCCGTTCGGGTGGAGGATGAAGGCGTCCTTTCCACGGATATCGTTCCCCTTATCGACGGCGAAGCAACAGACTTTGACCAGCTTCAAAGCATGGTCGCCTCGGGAGAACTGGCGGAGGAGGAGTGGAACCGGCGAAGGGAGACGTACTACAGACTGATGGACGAGATGCGTTCCATCTTCAGCGACCTGCAGCTCTCCAGGGCGGCCATGGAAGAGGAGCTCGCCCATCTGCAGGTCGAGACTGTCCGCCCCCCCCTGCATACCGAAATGGGAAAACTCTACCAGGCCTTTCCCCAGGAACAGATCCGCAGCTATCTTGAAGCTCTTGAGCAGGACATCATCGACCGGCTTTTCGTCTTCACCGGCGAAGAACCCGCAGAGGATGCGGCGGGAAACAGGATCTTTCTGCGTTATGGCGTCAATATCCTTATGGAAGCCGGAGAAGGAGAAACCCCGCCGGTAATCTACGAGAACAATCCCACGGTCCAGAACCTGCTGGGAACCATCGAATTCTCCATGGACATGAACGGTCGGGGCGTCATGAGCTTCATGTCCATCAGGGCAGGCTCCCTGATCCGCTCCTCCGGCGGGTATCTGGTTATCCGTCTGGATGACCTGCTTCAGGAAGAAGGAGCATGGCTCCAGCTCAAACGGGCGCTGCAGACCGAAAAAGTGGAGATTCAGCCGCCCCAGGGAATGCTTGGTCTGCCGGCGCCGCAGCTCAAACCCGATGCCGTCTCTGTTGACCTCAAGGTAATCCTCATAGCCGACGAAGGAGCCTACGATATTCTGTATAATGCGGACTCGGATTTCGCCAAGTTCTTCAAAATCTGCGCCGAGTTCGACAGCAGTATGGACCTCAATTCCGACAGCATGGCCCGCTACATGAGCTTCATTCGACGATCTTTACAGAAATCCGGCGGCCCCGAAATCTCCTGGAGCGGCATGGCCGAGATAATCGCCTACGGAGCCTATCTTGCGGACCAGAGAGACAAACTCTCCACCCAGTTTTCCCTTATCTCGGATCTGATTGCAGAGGCCTCCTACTGGGCAGGGAAAAGCGGAAAAAGAGAGATAGACGGCGAAACCGTCCAGCTCGCGTTACGGGAGCGCAATTATCTCTTCAATCTGCCTGAAGAAAAACTGGAGGAGCTGATCCTTCAGGGGGATATTCTCATCAGCATCGAAGGGGAAGAAATCGGCAAGGTCAACGGTCTGGCCATACATGACCGGGGATACTACGCCTTCGGCATGCCCACCCTCATTACCGCCAGGGTAGCTCCGGGAGAAGAGGGGCTGGTCAATATCGAGCGGGAGGTAGGGCTCTCAGGCGAGATCCACGACAAGGGGATACTGATCCTTGACGGTTACCTGAGGGCACGCTACGCTGTGGATTTTCCCCTGGCCATGTATGCCACAATCTGCTTCGAGCAGTCCTACAGCGAAGTGGACGGCGACTCCGCCTCTTCAACCGAGATGTACGCCCTGCTTTCCGCCGCCGGCAGGCTCCCCCTCAGGCAGGACATAGCCGTTACCGGCAGCATGAACCAGATGGGAGAGATACAGCCGGTGGGAGGCATCAGCGAAAAAATCTCCGGCTTTTACAGCATCTGCAAAAAGCGGGGATTAAGCGGCCGCCAGGGAGTGATTATTCCCGAACAGAACAGGAAAAACCTTTTTCTTTCCCCGGAGATCCGGGATGCCGTGGCGAGGGAACAGTTCCACATCTATCCCGTAACAAGCATAGATCAGGGAATGGAAGTCCTCACCGGCATAAGCGCGGGAGAACCGGGACGGGACGGCCGCTTCCCGCCCAAATCGATCAACGGCCGGGTGGAACGGGAGTTGAGGGCCATGGCGCTCCTGGTCAAGCAATTTAATAATTGATAACTGTTTACGATTGCTTGACCTGCAATTTTACAGAGACTATACTGAATGCACCAGAGGTCATACCTACCAGGTGGTGTACATGTCAAAAGCAGTTGATGTAGAAAAGATAAAACGTGCGGCCAGGAATTCCATTCCAATTTCGATAAAAACATTTACCCTTCCCCATGAAACTGAGGAGTACATGGAGAGAATTCTCGAGATCTTCCTCTCGGAATTCGGTCAGGATCAGCTCTCCAGCCGCATCGGCTACTGTATGCGGGAGCTCGCGGTTAATGCAAAAAAAGCGAACACAAAACGGATCTATTTCAAGGAAAAGAGTCTCGATATTAACGATCCCCGGCAGTACGAGGAGGGGATGGAGAGCTTCAAACAGGAGACTCTGGACAATATCGACTATTACCTTACCAAGCAGAAGGATGCCGGTCTCTACGTAAAGGTCGTCTACCATGCCAAGGGTAATGCCTTTACCATGAGCATCCATAACAATTCCCGCATCTCCCGCAAGGAGCAGATCCGGGTCTACGACCGTATTGCCCGCTCCCGGGCCTTCGATTCCATGGAAGAGGCCCTCTCCTCGGTGATGGACGACTCCGAGGGAGCCGGACTGGGAATCGTCATACTGGTCCTCATGCTCAAGAAGATGGGCCTGGACGAAGACGCCTTTGATATCGATGTGGACGGGGACGAAACAATCGCCAGGATTACCGTGCCCTTCTCTGCAGTACACCTTGAGAACATCAACGAACTCTCCCGGGAGATCGTCAACGAGATCAACGAGCTGCCCCAGTTTCCCGACAATATCGTCTACCTTCAGAAACTGATCAGTGATCCCGATTCAGAAATCTCCGATATCGCCAGGCAGATCAGCACCGATCCATCCCTGACGGCGGACCTTCTCAAGCATGTAAACTCCGCCCAGTTCATGCTTCCCAAGCGGGTGGACAACATCGTGGAAGCCGTCAAACTGGTGGGTTTCCGGGGAATAAAGAATCTGCTCTACTCCTTCGGAACCCTGAAGATACTGGACTCGAACCAGCGCTGGCTCTGGGACCACAGTTACCGGACGGCTTTCTACGCCTATAACCTGGCCAAGAACTTCAAGCGCAGAAAGGAGCTGCTGGATGACGCCTATGTGGGGGGTATCCTGCACGATATGGGAAAAATAATCTTCTCCAACGTTCATCCCAACCTGCTGGAAAAGATCCAGGGTTTCTGCGCAGACCGCAATATTCACCGTGACTTCATTGAAGACCTGAGCGCCGGGCTGAATCATGCCGAAATAGGGGCCCTGATAGCCGAGAAATGGAACTTTCCCGTCTCCCTCATCGAAGCCATACGGTATCATCATGATCCCCTGGCTGCCCACAACGAGTTCCGGGACGTTGTCTACACCGTCTACCTTGCAAACGCCCTCTGCGGATATGAGCGGGGCGATATAGAATATGACCAGCTTGAGACCGAGGTAATCAGGGACTTTGGAATCACCTCCCAGGAGAAGCTGGATATGGTGCAGCAGCGCCTGTCCCTGGCCTTCGACGACGAAAGAAACAAGAAAATGTAAATCCCTTATCAGAACAAAACCTCTTGACTTTTATATATATAGTATTTAATATATATGCATATGAATAAGAGAGGGAGGCTGTAATGGCAGTTAAAATTTATACCACTCCAAGCTGTGTCTACTGCAATAAGGCAAAGCAGTATTTCAGGGAGAATCACATCTCCTATACGGAGTATAATGTGGCCAACGATATGCGCCGCGCTGAAGAAATGGTGAAAAAATCTGGACAGATGGGTGTTCCGGTAGTGGATGTGAACGGCAGGATCATTGTCGGATTCAACCAGCCGGAAATTGAACGCGCCCTTCACCGGTAACACTCTGCAGACCATGATAAAAACCGGCGGTTCACACCGCCGGTTTTTTTATTGACAGGCTTCGAACCAGCGCTGCATGGCTATGGCGGCAGCCACCGAAACATTCAGGGAGGCCTTGGCCCCTCCCATGGGTATGGAAAGCCTGAAATCAGCCCGTGACAGGGCATCTTCGCTAAGGCCCCACTCCTCATTGCCCACAAGAAGCAGTCCCGCAGAGGGAAAAGAGCAGGTTGCGATATCCCTGCCTCCCGTCTCCAGGGCTATAACCTGAGTACCGTTCCCCTCGTCCGCAGATATGGAACAGGCCTCCTGAAGGGTGCACACGGACCATGGGACCGCCAGCGACGCTCCCATGGAACTCCGGCTTGCCCGGGGCTGTTCAGGGTCCGGAGTGGCGGGACTCAGATAAATATGCCGCACCCCGAAGGCTTCGGCTGAACGGAATATATTCCCGACATTGAAGGGAGAACGAAGATCCTCCAGAAAGAGATCAACAGGCATAAGCTTCCGCGTTCCCGTGTCAAGAAGACCAGTGTCCGGAACCCTCAGATCCCAATCCGCCAGAGATACCCCAAGTTCGGACATAATGAGGCTGCAGAGTACCCCGCATTCCCTGCCAAAGTCAGCAGCCAGGTGACCCGAAAGGGACAGACCGGCGTTCCTCAGCCGTTCTTCCAGCTCTTCCGCCCGTTCCCGTACAGTCTCCGAAGTATCGGAACGTACAAGGGTTGCGCAGAGTCCCGCAAGATAATAGCTGTCAACAGGCCTGGAAACCCGTATCTCCATCTCAAAAGCGCGAAGAAGCTCCGCAATCTTACGCAGGCGGTTTTTCGTCGACAGTCCAGCGAGCTTTCGCAGCGCTATCATAGGGCACCTTTCAGCAGATTGAGGAGCTCCTCCTGATCAAGGGGTTGAGGCAGCTGGTCGGCAAGGCCCGTTTCTATCGCCGCATCAGCAAGTACAGGAAGGTCCCGGGACGACAGGCCGTAGTCGCTGAAGCGCAGGGGCAGCTGAAGAGAATCGATTCTGCGCCGCAGGGCGGCAATGACCGTATCGGCCGCTGCCGATGTTCCCATCCTGCGGGTGTCCTCGTCAACGATGGGGGCCATCCTGGCGAGCTTGTCGGGACAGGCCCTTCGGCCGTACTCCAGGATTACCGGGAGCATCAGGGCCGCTACACCGGATTTCGGTATCTGAAAGAGTCCTCCCGCAGTCAGCGCCACGGCACTTCCAATACCCGGGGATCCCATGGTCAGACCGAAGGCCGAGAGCAGCCCAGCCTGGTACAAGCGAAGATCCAGCTCGGAGGGGTCCTCCTCTCGCATCGAGCTGATACTCCCTGCAAGCAGCCCGAGGGAGCGCAGTAAAATCGTAGTGGAAAGAAAATTGCTGCTCCGGGAAAAATAGGCCTCCAGGGAACTCAGCATCGTATCCAGAAGAATGGCAGAACGTTTCCGTTCGGACAGGCCGGCGGCATACCGGGGGTCCAGGACGACCAGGTTCGGAAAGGCCTCTTTGCGCCGGAAAACAGAGCTGTGACGGTTCCTGGCGTCAATAAGGAAGAAATCCTCCCTCAGCATGAAGGGATTCCGACAGGCGGTGGGAACTTCGATATAGGGATAGACCGAGGTCCCCGATTCCCCTTCCTTTTTCAGGCTGTCAAGATCATAGATGCCTGCACCGAAGGCTGCCACTGCCTTGGCCATGGAAAGGACCCGCAATCCGCCGAAACCAATGATCATCTGTACCCGGGCGGACTTGGCCAGATCAAGACACTCCTCACCAGCCCTGCTGGTCGATTCGGCGCCTATTTCCGCATACGTAATGCTCTCGACCCCGCCGCTGCGCAGAACAGAGCTCAGCTCGTTCAGGGAATCTGATGAACGAAAGGCTGTTTCTGCAAGAATCAGGGCCCTGGCGCCGAACCTGCGGGCTTCCGTACCCAGCCGCATACGGGAATCGAGACCAAATATGACCCTCCCGGGCATATAAAAGGAGAGAGTGTCCATGAAGAAGAGTATAGTACGTATCCGCATTTTTGGGCAGAGCAAAAAAAATCCCCCTCATGGGGGGGATTGTATATTCTTATCCTGGGAATGGATGGGTTTTTAGAGCCCGAAATTCTTCATTATGTTATCCGCCACCATCTCTATGACCTTGTCGTTGATATAGTTCGGATCCTCGAGTTTCCGCTTGACTTCCTCAACCCGATCCATGCGTATATCCGCACTGTTCTTTACTGCCTCATTGGCCTGGTAGAGCTCTGCAAGGTTTTTGGCTTCCGAGGATACGTTTACAGAATCCTTCTCCACCACTTTTTCCGGCTTGGAAGTGTTGCTGTTCTTCTTGAGTTTTGAGATTGAATCTATCGGTCCAAGACCCTCAATTGTCATTTCTCATCCCTTCCTTTCACTGACATTATCGTCACTTTCCCCATAAGATTGAGAAAAATTCCTTCCCTCAACCATTATTGCGAACTCTCCCTTAATGCTGGACCGTTCGCCAAGTTCTGTCAAGATGTCCGCCGGGAATCCCCGCAAAAACTCCTCGTGGAGTTTGGTCATCTCCCGTCCTATGCAGATCCTGCGATCAGGGGCAAGCTCTGCAAGGTTCTTCAGGAGCTTCAGAATGCGGAAAGGGGACTCATAGAGCAGAAAGTTCTCCTCCCGCTCAAGGAGCTCCACCAGTCTCCGCTTACGGCGCCCCTCTCTGGGACTCAGGAAACCGTCAAAAATAACCGTTCGGCCTCCAAAGCCGGCCACACTGATCAGCGCAGCAAAGGCCGAAGCCCCGGGCAGGGGTATCACCGGAAAACCGGCTTCCCGTACAAGGTTACATAAAACCGCCCCCGGATCGCTCAATCCCGGTGTACCTGCGTCGGAAGCATACGCCACATCGGCACCCCGGGAGAGATGCTCCAGGAGTTTTTCCGCCGCCTTCGCCTCGTTTCCGGCCCTGCAGCTCACCAGATGCTTCCGAATACCGTAGGCATTCAGCAGCTTGACGGTCTGCCGCGTATCCTCGCAGGCGATAACTTCCACCTTCTTCAGGACATCTACAGCCCTGAAACTGATATCCCCCAGGTTTCCTATCGGTGTTGCAACAATATAGAGGCTACCCACATCTTATTGTACTAAGCTTCAGTACAAATTCCAATTCTTTTTATGAAAAAGGAGGCTATACTCTGCTGATAGCTCAGGGATTTGCCGAAAAATGAGCGAGGGAAATCCATGAACCTGATTGTCCTTGTACTGATGGCAGTCCTGATTGTGCTGCTGCTTGGCATCTATTTTCGCCTCTCCGCATCTCAAGACCGGGAAAACGGGCGAATCAGTCTGGAGGAGCTTCCGGGGACCGGGAAACGCAGTCCCTGCCCCCTCTGCGGAACCATGCTGCAGGCCGGGGAACGGGTCCATTCGGTGGTTTATCCCGGAAAAGGCGACCGTCTTGCCGAGATCTACGGCTGTCCGTACTGCTATCCTCCCAACAGGGCCCACCGCCGCTACTGTCCATCCTGCAAGAGAGAGCTGGAAGGGGACGAACTGGTATTCGCCCGCCTGTTTGAGAGCTCCGGCAAGGTCCACGTTCACGTCAACGGCTGCAGGGTCTGCATGCGCCGAAGATCCTGACGGACAGTACGAGCACAATATACAGATCTTGCCAGTACGGCGGAGCTAATGCTACAGTCCAGATACCATGGAACACTACAAAAGAACCGCTACCTGCGGACAGCTCAGCGCCGCCGATGAAGGCGCTACGGTTACTCTCAACGGATGGGTGCATCGCCGCCGCGACCACGGCGGAGTCCGGTTTATAGATCTCCGCGACCGACACGGTCTGACCCAGATTGTTGTCGACGAAGACGCCGCACAGGAGGTCAGGGAGACCGCGGCGGAACTGAAGTTTGAATACTGCATCGCTGTTGTCGGTACAGTCCGTAAGCGGCTGAACCCGAACCCCAATATTCCCACCGGCGAGATTGAGCTGAAGGCGGACAAGATCGAAATCCTCTCCCGCTGCGAGGTCCTTCCCTTCATGGTTGACGAGAAGAGCGACGCCAAGGAAGACCTGCGCCTGAAATTCCGCTACCTCGATCTTCGCTCCTTCTCCATGCAGCGGAAGATCCGCCTGCGCCACGATGTTACCTTCGCCGTGCGGGAGTACCTGAACGGGAAGGGTTTTCTGGAAATCGAGACTCCCACCCTGATCAAGTCCACCCCCGAAGGGGCACGGGACTTCATTGTGCCCTCCCGGCTGCATCCCGGCAAGGTCTACGCCCTGCCCCAGTCGCCCCAGCTTTTCAAGCAAATTTTGATGGTCGGCGGCTGTGACCGCTATTTTCAGATAGCCCGCTGCTACCGCGACGAAGACGCCCGGGGAGACCGTCAGCTGGAGTTCACCCAGATCGACCTGGAGATGAGCTATGTCTCCAAGGACGACGTTTTCGCCGTAACCGAAGGGATGATGGCCCATATCTTCAAAAAGACCATGGACATCGATCTGCCCCGGCCCTTTCCGCGGCTTCCCTATTTCGAGGCCCTGGACCGCTTCGGCAGCGATAAACCGGAACTCCGCTTCGACATGGAACTCCAGGACTTCGCCCCCTTTGTTTCCGGCTCCGGCTTCAAGGTTTTCGAAGGCGTGCTGGAATCCGGCGGCGTGGTAAAGGCCCTGGCTGCTCCGGGCTGCGCCGACTACTCCCGAAAGCAGATCAACGAACTTGAAGAGACGGCAAAAACCTACGGAGCCAAAGGCCTTGCCTGGATGAAGGTAACAGACTCCGGCGAGCTTGACGGCGGCATTGCCAAGTTTTTCGCTCCCCGGGCACAGGAGATCCTTTCCAGCCTCAAGGCCGGCGCCGGAGACCTTATCCTCTGTGTCGCCGACGAACGGCACACCGCCTGCACCTCCCTGGGGGCAGTACGACTGCGTCTGGGCCGCAGCCTGGAGCTGATTCCCGAGGGAAGCTTCAACTTCTGCTGGATAATCGACTTTCCCCTCTTTGAATGGAACAGGGACGAAAAGAAGTGGGATCCCGCACACCACATGTTCACCATGCCGCAGGCGCAATACCTTGAGACCATGGAAGCGAATCCAGGAGACGTCCGGGCCGATATGTACGACCTGGTCTGCAACGGATTTGAGCTGGCCTCCGGCTCCATCAGGGTCCATGATCCGGAGATCCAGAAGCGGATTTTCCAGATCGTCGGCTTCAGCGAGGAGGAGGCCCAGAACCGTTTCGGCTTTCTGCTGGACGCCTTCCGCTACGGACCGCCGCCCCATGGAGGAATCGCACCGGGACTCGACCGGCTGGTAATGATCATGGCCGGGGAGAACTCGATTCGCGAGGTAATCGCGTTTCCCAAGAATACTGTGGGGATCTCTCCCATGGACGAATCCCCCTCCCCGGCAGATCCGGACCAGTTCCGGGAACTGCACCTGGCTTCTGTCCCTGTACAGGAAAGGGAGTAAATCTTCGACACAGCTGGATCCCGCCTCTCCTGAAGCCGGATAGCCCCCCGGATCTCTCCTTGCCTTCCTGCATGTTCATGGGTACTTTTGCTGTGAGGAACCAATACGCGGAGGTACGGAAATGAAAGAAGAAGACAAGGAAAAACTGAAAAGCAACATCAACAGCACCATCGACAAGGTCGATGCGAAACTGGAGGAACTCAAAACCAGGCAGAAGGAGCTTTCCGGAGAGATCCGCAGGCAGATCGATACCCGCATAGCGGAGCTGGAAAAAAAGCGGAAGGAGCTTGTTGCCCAGTCATCGGAGTTCGGCAGATCCGCCGGAGAAGCCGCACGGGACCTGAGTGAGGGACTCAAAAGCGCCCTCAAGGACCTGGAAGCCGGCGCATCCGCAGCCTGGAAAGAGTTCAGAAAGAAGGAGTAGCTGTCTATTTAACGCGCTGATTACCGAGAATCTTGATTATATAGAGCTTTATATAGGTCATCAGCGCAGCCTTGTTTTTGATCTGATCAAAGGCATCATGTTCAGATAACTGCCGGGCCATGTTCTCGATGCGGGCAAGGTCCGGCGGCCTTACCCGGAAATGCTTCTTGATCGATCTGATAAAATCCCTGATTAACGAATTGACATCCTCCACCAGATTGGCCTTTGCCTGGGGATCATAAAGGGGATTCCACTTCTCCGCCAGTTCATCCAGGGACTGATCAATGGGCTTATCGTTCCCCGCAACCCTCCGCTTCAAAACCTCCAGAGCTTCTTTGTAGTTCAGAAGGTCCTTCTTTTTACTCGTTGTTCCGACACTCGCGGAAGCTGCCGGAGCGGCCTCATGCTGGTCCATGTCAGCCAGCGAGGTGGAGACAAAGCCTTCTCCCCGTGGACGTTTCCTGATCTTTTTCTCCGCCGCGCTGCGTCCGTGATTACTCCTGCTGAAACCGGAAGAGACGCCCCTGAAAAACTTCGCCACCGCCACAAAAAGGGGAATGGTTTTCCAGAGAGGGATCTTGAACTTGGCGTCCTTGACCAGCTCCTCCCGCTTGAGTTTGAGTACTTCGTCCAGAGGTTTCAGGGAATGGTGCTGGGAATCAAAGAGCTCCTGGGTGTTCTTGGTCGCCTCGAAGCCGTATTTCCCCGACTCCAGGGCAAAAAAGAGCAGATCAAACCTGAGCAGTCCGGAGAGCAGGGGATCCTCCTCCTTCAGACGCCGCTCGAGATCCCGGATAAAGGCCTCATCGTTCTTCATTTCGGGGCTGCTCTGATAGTTGTTCAGAAGCAGGGTAAACAGGTTCTGATATTCCCTTTTCAGGATTTCATTGCTGTCCCGAAGCTTCTTCAGAGTCAGGGGTATAATCAGTTCCCGGTGAATGAAATACTCCTTGTTATCCGGCGTCCTGACCCGCACAACCTCGGGAAGCTGCTTGCTGTCCTCCGAGGTGGTCAGCTTTCGCAGATAGCCGTTCAGATCATCCAGAGAAAAGCGTTTGGAAAGAGGGACACCGTTTTTATCCTTGAAGGAGTGAATGCTGTTGAAGGTAAAAAAATAGGGAGCGTTCCGAAAGCCCTGACGCACCTGCTTTAAGGCGTTCTCCTTGTCCTTTTCCCGCTGGGATATGCTCTTGTAGTACATATTGTACAAACCCAGCATATAGGCGGACTGAATATAGGCGTTCTCCAGGGCGGTACGGTTGTTTTTTTTATTGTACTCCTGAATCATGGAACTGGCCAGATGGGTCCAGAACTGGAAGGAGAAATCCGTCGGCTCAAGCAGGGACGAGATGGACGTTCGGACCTGGGTCAGGACCTTGGAAAACATGTCCCTGAGACTCGCTTCCCGGTTTTTAAAAATGCCCCGCATCCGGCTCTGCATATACTCCGCATTGCGGTGGGTATTGAGGTAATTGCGGATTTTCTGGACCGAAAACTCGAGCATTTTGTTTTCCACCAGGGTCGAGGTGGTCAGGATCGAGGGGATGGTCTCGGGAAAGGTAAGCCTGACGATCTCCTGCTCGTCTTTCTTTTTCAGAAGCTCCACGAACTCGGTTTTCACATCCACAGTATTCATGGATCCGTCGGGAATATCATAACCGGTACTCTCGATGGATGGAAAAGGTTCCTCGGGTTTCTGCTCGATATCCTTGTAGAGCTTGTGCAGCTCGTAGTAGTAGAACTTCGGATAAAAGATGGTCTTTATCCGGTCGTCCTGTTTTTCCAGGCGCAGGATTCCTTTACCGGCGAGCTCCTCCAGCTGGGATTCGAGCTGCTCAGAAGAACTCAGACGCGGGTCGATTTCCTCCCCCTCGCTCACCAGCCGCTCCACATACTTCTGGGCATAGGCGGCAAAGGAGGTAAAGTTGAACCGGGGTTTTCCCATGCGAAGGGAATAACCGCGAATAATGGTATTCAGATCGTAACGGCCAGCCATGGTCTCTATGCTTACCTCATCATTCAGGCTTTACTGCCGGTCCGCTTTTTGGATGCGGCTTTTTTAGATTGTAGCCCGCTTTTTCCGTTCCCGCCAGTACTCAGACGAACGAATTTGGCGCTCCTGACTTCCTTGGCGGCCAGGCGCACACCCCCCGCTTTAAGCCCTTTAATGGCAAATTTCTCCAGCGGAAAGGTTTCATCAAGGATCTTCATCCGGGGTTTCGGCTTGTAGCTGACCTGGATCCCAACGTTTTCCCTCTGGGTTGTCAGTTTTATTCCCAGGGCGTCCTCAGGGATCAGGGTGTAGCCCTTGTTCAGGATATACTGTTCAATCTTGCAGCGTTTTATATAGGCACAGCGGCTTGCCTTGTCGACGTACAGCAGGGTAAAAACGAGTTTTGCAAGTCGTTCCTTCTCCGCCAGAACGCAGCAGAGCATACCTTTATCGACGAAAAGCCGCTCCGGCACATCGATGACCGAATAGGCGCCGGTTTTCCGTATGACCAGAACCCTGTCGTAGGGAGAGACCTGGAACATCACCTTGCCGGTTTTTATCCCGTGTCCCAGGTAGCCGGTATCAGGATCATAACGCAGGTCCAGGTCACGCTGGGCGGCCTCGCGGACATCAACCTTTTCAAAGGATTTTATCGTGGACAGCCGCGGGTAGTCGGATCCGTGGTCATCGATAAGCTTGTCCAGGAAGCCCAGTGCGTAGCCGGTCAGGTCCTTCAGATTGGCCCGCACCTCTTTGAGCCGGGCATCCAGCTCCTGGAGTTCCCTGCGGGCCTTTTCAATATCATAGAGGGATATCCGCCGGATCGGGATTTTCAGAAGGCGCTCAACATCCTCGTCGGTAACCTCCCTGCGAATCTCGTCCTGAAAAGGCTCCAGACCCGTATGAACCGCCTTCATGACACCGCTCTGGGTCTTTTTATCCTCGATGCGCTTGTATATCCGCTCTTCAATAAAGATCCTCTCCAGGGTCCTGGCATGGATCCTGTCCTTGAGGCGCCCCTCTTCTATCTTCAGTTCCGCCTTCAGAACCTTGATGATGAACCCTGCATGAAACTCAATGATCTTCGAAATCGGTATCAGGACCGGTTTGTTATCTATAATGACCAGAGAATTGACGGAGATGGAGGTTTCGCAGTCCGTAAAGGCATAGAGGGCATCCAGAACCTCCTGGGTATGGACCCCCCGGGCCAGCTTTATCTCGATCTCCACATTTTCCGCCGTATAATCGCTTATACTGCCGATCTTCAGCTTCCCTTTCCGGGCGGCGTTCTCAATCGATGCAATCAGGGTGTCGGATGTAGTTCCGAAGGGGAGTTCCCGCACGACAATACGCTTGGGATCGGAGGTGTCAAGTTTTGCCCGCACCAGGACCTTTCCCATGCCGTCCTGGTAGTCGGCAACGTCGATAATGCCGCCGGTGGGAAAATCGGGGTAGAGGGTCTTTTTTTCTCCCCTTAAGGCCGCCTTGACAGCTTCCAGGACCTCGACAAAGTTGTGGGGCAGAATCCTGGTGGACATTCCCACCGCAATCCCCTCGGTTCCCTGAATCAACACCACGGGAATCTTGGCAGGAAAGATCAGGGGCTCCCGGTTACGACCGTCGTAGGAGTCGTCGTATTCGGTAATCTCGGGAAAATAGAGCACCTTTTTGGCAAGCGGCAGGAGCCGGCACTCGATATACCTGGCCGCCGAGGCGGGGTCTCCGGTATAGATATTCCCGAAGTTTCCCTGCTTTTCGATAAACAGGTCCTTGTTGGCCAGCACCACCAGGGCGGAATAGATCGACGCGTCCCCGTGGGGGTGGTACTTCATGCAGTGGCCCACCACATTCGCCACCTTGTGAAACTTTCCGTCGTCCATCTCGAAAAGGGAGTGGAGGATCCGGCGCTGGACCGGTTTGAGGCCGTCCTCGATGTTGGGAATGGCCCGGTCTTTAATGACGTAGGAGGCGTACTCCATAAAGTTGGTATTGAAAAGTTTCTGTACGTAGGCCATTAAATCAGGTTCTCCATTATGTAATCCCGGCGTTCAGGGGTGTTTTTTCCCATAAAGAATCCGAGAGTCTGGCTGATGTTTTTAAGAGACTTTATATTGACCTTGACCAGGCGTATATCCGGTCCGATAAACTGCCCGAACTCCTTCGGAGAGATCTCTCCAAGCCCCTTGAAGCGGGTAACCTCGGGGGAACTTATCTGCTGCAAAGCCTCGTCTTTCTCCCTGGGGGAGTAGCAGTAGCGGGTCTCCTTCTTGTTCCGCACCCGGAAAAGGGGGGTCTCAAGAATATAGATCCGCTCGGCAACTACAAGCTCCTCGAAAAAGGTCAGAAAAAAAGTCAGCAGCAGGTTCCGGATATGAAAACCGTCATGGTCGGCATCGGTTGCAATCACCACCCGGCCGTACCGCAGACCCTCTATTCCGTTCTCTATTCCCAAGGCCATCATCATGTTGTAGAGCTCTTCGTTTTTGTAGATGTCAGCACGTTTACGGGAGTACATGTTCTGACACTTGCCCCGAAGGGAGAAGATGGCCTGGGTATAGGGGTCACGACTGGAGACCATGGAGCCCGAGGCGGAGGCCCCTTCGGTAATAAAGAGGGTTGACTCGTCTCCCTTTTTGTCTCCCAGGTGATACTTGCTGTCCTTGAGGTTGGGGATTTTGAGGGCGATCTTTTTCGCCGCCTCCTTGGCCTCTTTCTTGACTGCGTTCAGCTCCTTGCGGAGCTTCTCGTTTGAGACGATCTTCTCTTCCAGCCGCTTGGAGGCAGAATTGTTCTTGTGCAGAAAATCCACCACCCCGGATTTGACCTCGCCGACAATCCAGCCCCGGATCTCCGTATTGCCCAGCTTGTTCTTTGTCTGGCTTTCAAAAATGGGATTGGTCAGCTTGACGGCTATGGCCCCGGCAATACCGTCCCGGACATCCACGCCGGAGTAGTTCTTCTTGTAAAACTCGTTTACCCCTTTCAGTATCCCCTCCCGGAAGGCGCTCTGATGGGTGCCTCCGTCGGAGGTGAACTGTCCGTTTACAAAGGAAAAGTAGGTCTCCCCGTAATTCTGGGTATGAGTAAAAGCGAACTCGATGCGGTCTCCCTTGAAGTAGGCCTCGTCATAGATCCTGTCCTCCCCCACCTCGGCGTTCAACAGATCCTTGAGACCGTTGGCGGAATAGAACTTCTGACCGTTCAGAACCAGGGTAAGCCCGGAGTTCAGACAGGCGTAATTCCAGAAACGCTGCTCGATGTATTCCTGGTTAAAGGCGTACTCCCCGAAAATTTCCTCATCGGGAACAAATTCAACTAAAGTGCCGTTTTTCTCTTTGCTCTTCCCTTCCTTGCTGTCCAGCAGGGAGCCCCGGGAGAAGCTGGCCTGAAAATACCTGCCCTCCCGAAAACTGGTAACCGTAAAGCTGGACGAGAGGGCGTTTACCGCCTTGGTACCCACACCGTTCAAGCCCACGGAGAACTGGAATACCTCGTCGTTATACTTGGCACCCGTATTGATAACCGATACACAATCTATAACCTTGCCCAGGGGAATCCCCCGGCCGTAATCCCGGACTGTCACCGTGTCTTTCTTGAGGGACATCTCGACGCGATTGCCGTGGCCCATAATGTATTCATCGATGGCGTTATCCACAACCTCCTTGATGAGGATGTAGATACCATCGTCCATATTGGAACCGTCTCCCAGCCGTCCGATATACATACCTGTTCTGAGGCGTATGTGCTCCAGGGAACTGAGGGTTTTTATCTTGCTTTCGTCGTAGACGGCCTGCTTCTTCTCTGTCTGTACTGCCTGTTTTGCCATGTGGGTCCGTAAAACTCGTTTCTCTGTCTGAATTTAGACCATAATATCAGAAAAACACAAAGCTTCAAAGGGGGATTTT
>CAZKQJ010000006.1:0-4275 GCA_964554875.1 uncultured Spirochaetaceae bacterium
CATCGATTGACTCCTGAAAGGCAGATTGCCCGGGAATGCGGGAAAGAATCAAGGTTAGTGTTCAGAATCGTGGGGATGAGTTGAGGGCAAGCCCTCTGCTAATCAGGATTTACGGGAAATTTCTTTAATTTTCCGGCTTTTTTCCTTTTTGCCGGGAATTTCAGCGGGTTAAAGGATATCCATCCCCACGATTCTGAACACTACAAAAATGGAGAGTCTGATTCCGAATTTGCTGCGTTTTTGGAATCAGCGTTTCCATTTCGGCAGAAAATGCGGTATATTATACTCCATGAGATATATCGAACGCCAGGTTCCGGAGGAAAATGCGGGGGGAAGTTACTTTTTATTCGGTCCCCGGGGTACCGGGAAATCCCTCTGGCTGAAGCACCGTTACCCGCAGGCTGTATTTATCGATCTGCTCATGCCTGATACCCGCAGACAACTTGAAGCCCGACCTGAAAGGCTTCGCGAGATTGTTGAAGGTGCTGGAAAGAACAGAATATTCATAATCGATGAGATTCAGAAGGTTCCGGAGATCCTCAGTCTGGTACATCTTTTGCTGGAGGAAAACAAACAGCGGCAGTTCATTCTCACAGGATCAAGCTCAAGAAAACTGAAAAGAGAGGGGGTGGATCTGCTTGCCGGACGGGCGACACTAAGGAGTTTTCATCCCTTTTTACTGAGCGAACTGGGGGACGAATACCCGGCTGAAGAGGCGCTGCAGACAGGACTTATTCCTCTGGTCATCGACAGCCCCCGTCCAGGGGAGGTTCTGCGCAGTTATATCGACCTCTATTTAAAGGAGGAGATACAGCAGGAAGGTCTGGTCAGAAATATTGGGGCCTTCTCCCGGGTCCTGGAGACCTTGAGTTTCTCCCATGCATCGGTACTGAACCAGTCCGAAGTAGCCCGGGAAGCAGAAGTTGAACGAAAAACAGTCTCCGGTTATATCGAGATAATAGAGCAGATGATGCTGTCTCGCAGGCTGCCTGTTTTCTCCAAGCGCGCCAAGCGACAGCTGATCAAACATGAGAAGTTCTATTTCTTTGATGCCGGCGTGTTTCGTGAATTGCGCCCCAAGGGCCCCCTGGATCGGACTGCCGAAATAGACGGATTGGCGCTGGAAGGATTGGTAATGCAGCATCTGCATGCCTGGGCGGATTACTCCCGTCGAGACTGCAGAATCTACTACTGGCGGACAAAATCGGGAACCGAGGTTGATTTTGTCCTGTACGGCCAGAATACCTTTGCGGCGATTGAAGTGAAGAATTCCCGACAGGTGCACAGTAAGGGCCTTAAAGGCTTGAAGGCATTTACAGAGGATTATCCGGAAGCTCAGCCTCTTCTGCTGTACCGCGGAAAGGAAACCCTGAAAATTGACGGCATTATGTGTATCCCCTGGCAGAGTTTCCTGGAAAACCTCAGGGCCGGGAGTCCTCTTTATACAGAATGATCTCCAGCCCCACCTGCCGCCTGAACTCCCTGTTCCCCATCCGGAACATGCAGGCAAATACTCCGGATAAGAATAGCCCCAAAAAGATAAAGTACCAGACCCATCCCGGAAGACCAAGAAAAAGTCGAGGGCTCCGATTCCAGTTCCAGAAATCCTGTCCCAGGAACAGCAGCATAAGGAACACAGCGGTCCACGTCCGCCAACGGGGATGCAGTGGGAACACTATGGAGCTGTTACCTGCCCTGTCATTACTTACGAGACTTGTCAGGACATAGACCAGACAGGCAGCAGTAATAACAGGAACCACCGTCAAAGTCCCGGGCGCTGTGAGGATGTCGAAATAGAAAAGCAGCACCAGCAGTTCTCCGGTAAGAATACTGGCCGTCGCACCGAAGCGATTACCGCCACCCCAGTAAAGCCCACCGATGACCGTTGGGGCGAGGACAGCAAGACCATTGAAGGTTGTGCGGTTGATAAAATCCAGCAGGGTCTCAGGAGGCCTCAGAGCAATCAACAGTCCCAGTAAAGAAAGAAGCACGACAACACCACGTCTGGCAGCGGGACTCTTCAGCCGTTTAACAGGTACCTCCAGGCTTATTATTGATGCCACGGTAAGAAGCTGGGAGTCCAGGGTAGACATAAGGGCTGCCAGCGTTCCGGTTAACAGAATGCCTCCCAGGAGAGGTCCGGTAAAGCGGGCTAACAATAGAGGAAATATTGCGTCACTCTGGGAATCTGCGAGACCGGGAATGACTGCCCGTCCAATGACCCCGATAGACACCGTGAGAAAGAAAAGCAATGTTGTAATAAGGGGGTAAAGAATGACAGTCCGTTGCAGGGCTTTTTCGTCTCGAGCGGCCATGAAGCGTTGAAACAGGTGGGGGAACATGGGATCAGCAAAGAACCATAGGACGAAGTATCCGAACCAGACACCAGGGGTAAGTATACCGCCGCTGCCGGGGCGAGAAAGATGCCCGGGATTATCCTGCAGCAGGCTCTGATGTATCTGTCGGAATCCGCCGGATCCGGCGGTAATCAGGTAGAACGCTACCGTAGTAAAGCCTATCATCATTAGCCCCTGAACAAGATCTGTCCAGGCAATGGCACGCATTCCGCCCATGCCGACATAGAGAGCGATAAAGAGGGTGACCAGAACCGCTCCCGCCAGATACGGTATGCCGGTCATGCTGTGGAGGGATTTTCCCGCCGCAATGGTCTGAATCGCGATATACGGCAGGGTAAAGACGACAAGCACCGCAGAGAACAGAATCTTCAGTCCCGGTGACCCGTAGCGGTCCGCAATAAAATCTCCAGGGGTAATATAGCCGCGGGACCTGGAGAGCTTGAGGATTTTTCCACCGATCAGTACAAACGAGAGGGCCATAAAACCCGTGGCATACCCCATTACCGGATAAAATGCGTAACCCATGCGATATCCGGCACCGGAGAGTCCGAAAATCGTGAAAGCGGAAAAATTACTGGCAGCCATGGTAAAAAAGAGGAGAAGCGGCGATAGACGACGCCCTGCGAGGAAGAACTCTGCCGGAGCTGCACCTGAGCCTTTCCGTGAGAAATACCCGATCCCAAGAGTAATGAGCAGATAGAGCACAATAATGAAAAACTGCATAGAGACCACCCCTGTATTCTGTTTACGGGCAGGGATGGCCGCAGAAGAGGCCTGAACATTACCCGCTGTTGTCTGTTTTATACCCGGGACCGGGCTCGCGGGTCAACGCCGGGAAGAAGGCGCTTATAACGCATCACTTTGAAGGAGCCGAACGGTTTCGGCGTATTCCGAATCCTGCACCGCTGCGGCCAGACCCTGATCGAAAGTCACCAGAGTACCTCCCCATTTTGCAGCTAAAAGTAACAGGTAGGCATCAGTTACCTGACGGTGCCCTTGAAGCATGGATGTGGGGAGCTTTGAAAAAGCCGAAACCGGCACATCGTCGGACCAGAACCGGTGAGACGGATGAGCTGAATATCTTTCCAGTATATTCAGAGCCTCCTCCGGGGACACCGCTTCATCGATAATACGCGGATTGGAAGATATTCTGACAAAAGCCAGCTGCGTCAGAGGAGAGGTCGCCCAGAAATCACCGTCCTGAACGACATTTTCAGCAAACCAGGAATGGGCGACACCGTGGTGGATATGGTTTGGCCATGCCAGGGCAATCAGCACATTTACATCGGGCAGAAAGATCACGCGTCATCCTCGACAGAAGCCACATCCTCGGGGGTTATTCGCCGGGAATCCTCAGCCACCGAGAAAACCGGAAGACCGTTTTTCAGGGAGTATTCCACCTTTGAGCCCAGTCCGCGCCGAATTAAAACGGAGACCGCCTGCCCCAGGGAAATCCCCCGCTCCCTGGCAATACTGCGGGCGACCTTTACAAGGTCATCGTCTATATTTATGGTGGTTCTCATACGTAAAAAATAAGTTCCTGATGCTTTGATGTCAAGATGCAGGCACATCAGACATCTATGATTGATCTGCACGGAGTGAGCATCTCTCTATCGGTACACGGCAAAAATGCAAGGTTTTCAAAGGTGCCATTATTGACAAAAACCCGTGTTTACCATAAAATCCGCCTTACTGAATGCCCAGATGGCGGAATTGGTAGACGCGCTAGATTCAGGTTCTAGTCCGGGTTACCGGGTGGAGGTTCAAGTCCTCTTCTGGGCAAAAAAGACCGATGACCTTTAGGTTGTCGGTCTTTTTTTGTCATTAAGAGAGGACTTGAACCTCGCTGATTTGCGCGCGCCGATCAGGCGCGGAAGTGAGGCGGGATGCCGCTGACTGCAAGGCAAGTCCTCTTCTG
>CAZKQJ010000006.1:4375-135919 GCA_964554875.1 uncultured Spirochaetaceae bacterium
ATCAGGCGCGGAAGTGAGGCGGGATGCCGCTGACTGCAAGGCAAGTCCTCTTCTGCCCAGCACATTGCGTAAGCAATGTGCAAGCCCAAACTTACGAAAGGGTTTCCCGCAGGGAAATCCCGAGAGCAAGCGCAGTGGCAACGAAAAAAGGCTGCACTCGTTAGAGTGTGGCCTTTTTTTGTTGGCAAGGTGGAGAGAACTTGAACCTCGTGAGAACGCGCCGAGCGGCAGCGAGGACAAGCGCCCAGGATGTGCGCGGCAGCGGCCGAGCGCGGGTCGTCGGGAGCTGACACGATGTCAGCGACCAGAGACTTCAAGTCCTCTTCTGGGCATCAAATGGAAAAGGCCAGTCGCAAGACTGGTCTTTTTTATTTGATAATCACGAGAGGGACTTGAACCTCCGAGTGAGCGCGGCGCGATTAGCGTCGGAAGTTCGGCAGAGATTCCGGTCGTCAGAAGTCGACTTTTAAACCAACGGCATTTTTCTGACCCGTATCCCCTTTTCATTTACACTTATAGCAGCTCCGCTGTCTAATTCATCAGAAACAGATTCGATAACAGACTGTATTAGAACGGACATTTCTTGTGCTTTTAAACCCTCAATCCTGATTCGAATAACGGACGGCTTATTCTTGCCTGTAGAAGCTAAAATTGTATGGAAGTCTGAATCCAAAGTGACAACGATTAAGGATTCATCAAATGCTTTCTGAATAATCTCCATATCTGTCGCTGCTGCCATTCCAATATCACCGACATGCACTGATTCAATACCGCACAGTCTCAGTTTTTCAACCGTAGAACGTGGGAGACCTTGATCTAATAAAAGTTTCATGCCGTTTTTAGGTCGATGATCTTGTCTTCCAGGCTCGCCGCGGCAAATTCAAGGGCTTGCTTGAGATCTTGCTCTTCCAATTCCGGGAATTCAGAGAATAATTCGGCTCTATTATCATACAAAGCAAGAAGCTCCAAAACCCTTTTCACAGAAATACGCAAATTTCTTATACAAGGTTGTCCGTTTAGAATTTCCGGATTCCGAGTTATCCTATCAAACATGATTTATCCTCTTTCGTAATTATACAACAGATTGGGAAATCATGATATATGAACTACATAAGGAGACTGATATAATTCAGGTTATTGTTCGGGTTACCGAGGGTAGGTTCAAGTCCCTTTCTTTTTAGCAAGGTAAAGAGCGTAATGTAATATTATACTCTGACCACGTCGTGCTTCATATCAGATCTCCAGATTGTAGCCCGATTTTTACCGCCTGACTTGGAGGCATACATGGCCTTATCAGCCCTGTCGAGTATATCCTCCAGAGTGGACTCGTCGCTGCCGTCATACACGATTATTCCTATGCTCAGAGTCACCGACATCTCCGCAACACTATTGATCCGCGGCGGTATGGCCGATACGTATCTCTTTGCCAGCTCGAGAGCCTGGGTCTCATCGGCCTGAAAAGGCATGACAACAAATTCGTCTCCTCCGTAGCGGGCAACGACGTCTCCGCCGCGAGATAGTTCAACAAGGCTGCCGGCGGTTTTCCTGAGCAGGTCATCTCCCGCCAAATGACCCATATTGTCGTTCACAGCTTTGAAATTGTCCAGATCGATCAGGATCATGGAGAAGGGGGAACCGTTTCTCTGAGAACGGACGAATTCCCTCCTGGCCTGTTCGAAGAAGCTCCTGCGGTTTAACAGTCCCGTCAGAGCATCGGTGCCGGCAATCTCTTTGAGCTGCTCATAGGCATCAGACAGCTTCTTCTCGGCATCCTTTTGCGCGGTTACGTCGTGAAAATGCAGGATAAGCCCTTCGCCCATGTTGCCGGGAGAAACCAGAGGAGCAGAGCTGATCTCATACAAACGGCCGTTCAGCCGCATCTCGACAGATCCCATGCGGTCTTTCGTGATCAGCTCACCTGCACTTTTCGACAGGCCTTCGAGGGATTGACCGATGGCTTTCAGATGGGTGACGGAAAAGATCCTCTCCGCTTCCGGATTGAGATCCAGTATCTTCTGTGAGCTGTCCAGAACCAGAACACCGCTCTTCATATTCTGGAAGACCGAATGGTACGCTACGGGAACCACATCGAAAAACCGGTACCTTAAGATGCCCAGACCTATGAGCAGCGCGCTCAGCGCAAAGAAGAGAGATGAGGGATCATAGGGTGTTATCAAGTTGATTCCCATCAGATAAAGGAGGTTCGGAACCGTGGGAAGAATGGCTGCCGTCAGAAGCAGAGAAATCCGGTACTTGTACTGTTTGGGAAACCGTACCATGGCCCGGATCAGAAGGATACTGCTGGATACAATGACTGCATAGGCGTAAATGGCCCAGATCCAGAAAAGGGGACCGTATCGGCGAGCCAGAACCCACAGTCCATTTACCTGTACAAGCTCCAACGATGTATAGAACCAGGAGTGCCAGGAAAAGGTCATCACTCCCAAAAACGAGACAGATGGAATCACGAGTAAAAAGACCTTGAGCTTCCTCCCGATCAAATGTCCGCAATTTCCGTAAACCAGGACGAAGTAGGACCAGGACATCGTCGTACCCATGACCCCCAAATAAGATAATCTCAGTAGAATCTGCTTCGCTGTGATATCTGCAAAGAATTTCAGCAGTCCGTCGCATCCTGACCACAAGGCGACAAAAAGCAGGGTGATTTTCCATATCCGGCTGCCGTGAAAGGGAGGGAATTTGTTTGTGATGACAGCCAATGCGAGAGACAGAAGACTTACGGAGAAATAAACTATTTGGAGATAATGGAATTGAAAAACCATGGTTAATTTTAGCATGGAAATCTGATATTTAAAAGCAGACTTATTATCGCCAGAATCGACGCCTTTATTTGAAAAGTCCGGAAGCTTAATTATCTATACACTGCTGCTTAATGTACTTCTGAGTCCATCCAGCTCTATTTTTCTGGTATAATGCAAATGTTTTTTCAGTCTCTCAAGAGCCAGCGTTGTGTCACCGTCCTGTATCGCTTCGGCAATCGACTGGTGCTCAAGAGCCAGCTGCTCTATGGTAGCCGGATCCCAGTATTTTTTACGGTAATCATCCTGATGAAAAAGCTGGTTTATAATCTGGCTAAAGGAGTTAAGCAGCTTGTTTCCGCTCGAATTGAGCATAGTAGCATGGAATTCCATATCCGCTTCATCCGCAACTCTTGGATCATTTTTATTATTAAGCATTTTTTGTACACAGGATTCAAGCGCAACGATTCCTGACGGTGTTATCCTTTTTACCACAAGCGGTATAACTGCCAGCTCTATCACAATTCGCGCTTCGATAGATTCATACAAATTGAAGTTGGATACCTGATAATTGAACTTAATATTGTTGGTTATCGCATCTGTGTCCAACTTATTGATAAATGTTCCCCTGCGAGGTGTTTTGGTAATAATACCCTGCTGAGCAAGACCGTTTAGAACGTTTCTCACTCTGTACCTTGTTACCTGAAAGTGTTCCGCAAGCTTTTCTTCGGTTTCCACCTTGCTTCCGGGACCATTTGCATGCTCCAGGATGTATGTCTTGATTTTCTCTTCCAGGTTCTGAATATCCGTCTTAGCCATACGATTCCGCTTCAAATGTCATGGGGATGCAATCCATCATCCCCTTCAGCATACAATAAAAGCAGCTGTCTTGCATACTTACTGTAGGTTCTAAACGTCTTTTCGTAGTTTTCCCGGTTTTCGACCTCAGGTACGTACGTTGTTCCGGCAAAACCGCCCGCTTTTTTCCCAAGCCCCAGAGTATGCAGACCAAATAAGGCAGCACCATAGGATGAATCGATATCTTTCATTGCCAGGAGTTTCCTGTTCATAAGCGTACTGAGAATCTGCATGAGCACAATGTCGGAACCTCCACCACCCACTACACCAATCGTTTCCGGCAAATCACCGCCTTCGCCGAGGGCAAGCAGCGCATCGTATAACGAACAGGCGACCCCCTCTAAAACAGCCCTGGCAAAATGTGCCTTTCTGTGACGAAACGACACACCTGAGAATGTTCCCCTCAAGTCCGAATTCCAGTAGGGAGTCCGTTCACCGGACAGGTAGGGATGAAATATAAGTCCCTCACATCCCGGAGGAGCCTGATCTGCCAGGGTATCGAAAGCGACATATCCCTCCGGAGTTCGGGGGAATCCCTCCGTTTCCACTGCCCATGCTATGGAGGAACCAGCAGAATTCGTCCCCGCCTGTGAGTACCAGAGATTGTCAATAAGATATGGATACGTCAGCAGCCCGCCGACCGGGTTCGGTGTTTGCTTGATAACATGAATTCCCCCGGCAGTTCCTATCCGTACAACATAGTCCCCTGGTTGGCGAGCTCCTGCTCCATAGGTTTCCATGGCACTGTCCAGAGCTCCACACAAAACAGGGATTCCGGAAGGCAACCCGAGCAGTCGCGCTCCATTGTTGTTTAATGTTCCAGAAATTCCACCCGCCGGGAGAATCTCCGGCAGCAATGAAATATCGAGCGACGCCATCGCTGCAAGTTCTTCAGACCAGGTTCCAGTTCCTGCATTGCAGAGCAGGGAAGAAACTGCTGTAGAGAAATCACTAGTCCAGTTTCCGGTTAGATGATATACAAGGAAATCCTTTGAAAAACTGATATGGCGTATTTCCCCCCATATTTCCGGGTAATGCCTCTTTATCCACAGAAAATGGGGTAATGTCCACGTAGTTGAGACTTTATTGTTTGTCTGTTCGAAAATCAAATTTCTATTCAGACGATCAAGTTCCGCAACTTCTTGTGCAGACCGCTGGTCGCTCCAGATAATAGCGCGTCGCAGGCTTTTTCCAGCATTGTCGGTAAGTACTCCTATGTGCGCTGCGCTGGTTGGAACAATAGCAGCGATAGCATGTGGATCTATTTTACAGGAACCCAGCATTTTTCCCGCCGCCTCAGATACAGCAACAAGCCAATCTTCAGGATCCTGTTCGGCCCATCCTGTTTTTTCTGAATAGGTGTGGTATCCGGCAGAGGCTGTAGCAGCAACAGAACCTGAAGAATCGACAACTGATAGTTTACAGGAACTCGTTCCTAAATCAATGCTTAGAACATACTCAGTACTTTTCATAACCGTCTCATTCTTCAATGTATTCCCGCTGGTACTCATTCAGAGCGTTGTTCATCAGTCCCATATCATGAGACAAGAGGAAGAAATCCATCCCCGCAGCTCTCCACTTTTTCATATCCTGAGGGGAACCTACACTGAGTCCTATTGCAACATTATTTTTTTTTGCAATTTCACTTACTCTGCTTACCACAGAATCAAACTCTGATTCGGTATTCGACATCTTCATTGAATACCTCAAATCTCCGCCGCCAACAAGACAACCGGTTATTCCCGGAACGGAGAGAATTTCCTCGGCTTTTTCTGCGGACGATACTGTTTCAATCATTAATATCACGTTTATGTTTTCGTTTATCATTTCATAGTAATCATCTCCATAGAATACAGCTGCAGGGCTACTCTTGGAACGTTTACCTAACGGTGCATAATATGCTGACTCAACTGCCCGAATAGCCTCTTTCCTGCTTTCGATCATCGGCACGATAATTCCAGTTGCTCCAGCATCCAGAAGGTTGTTAATGGACCCAGGACTGTTTTCAGCCACCCTGCCGAAGGGGACAGGACCTGTTGAGCGGGCAAGACTGCGGATCGCCCCGGTTGCACTCTCCTTATCAAAATGGCTGTGCTGCAGATCGACCATCGCAAAATCAAAACGTGATCGGCCAACCATTTCTGCGATCCGAACGCTTCCAAGACATACGCCAAAACCCAAGACAGGCTTCTCCCCAGCCAACTTTAATCCTCGAATTGTTTCATTCATGGTGAGTACACATCTCCTTTCCCTTTTATCTCATCCGAAAAGTGCATTTGGGATTGCGAGCACGCTTTGCGGTATAGCAATTATCAATGCAAGCGCAATAAACAGCACAACTATCATCGGCCACAGCTCCCTGAGAGTAGATTCATAGTTGAGCTTTTTAATCCCGCAAACAGTCATAAGCACAACTCCGACTGGCGGGGTAGTATTACCGATCATTGCATTTATTACAATAATCACACCAAAGTGGATCGGGTCCATTCCTGATGCGACAACAAGAGGAAGAACCATAGGAACAAACAACATGATATTAACCGTCGGATCAGACAGGGCACCCAGGAAAATGAATAGCAAATTTATACTGAGTATGATTAGATATTTATTATCCCCTGCAAAAGTTGTCATAAAATGAAAAATATAATCCTGAAGGTTTTCAGCGGTCATTACAAAACTGAAGACCTTCGCCGCCGGAAGAACCAGCAGGATTGAACCGCAGGTAATTACAACGCTTTTCAAACTTTGCATAAATCCGTCAAACTGCATGGTCCTGTACAGAAAAACTCCCAAAATCAGTGAATATACCACAGCTATTGCCGAGGCCTCTGTCGTAGTAACAATCCCGAGGTAAATCCCACCGAGCAGTATCACCGGGGTAAACAAGGGAAGAATCCCCTGGATGAATGCAACCAGCAGATCCTGCAGATATGTCCTGACAGCTACAATTTTCCGTTTCGGGTAATGCCGTCTGAGCGAAACCAGGAAAACATAGACCATCAGCACAAGTCCGATGATGACGCCGGGGATTAATCCACCGAAAAACAGACGACCTACGGATACATTGGCAACCATTGCATAAACGACCATAGGAATACTGGGAGGAATTATTGGTCCGACTGTTGATGAGGCAATTGTAATCGCTGCACTGAACTCTTTATCGAAGCCTTCTTCGACCATTGCCTCATAATTCAGGTTTCCTATTCCGCCAACATCCGCTACTGCTGATCCGGACATACCAGCGAACAGGATGCTGGTTGCAATGTTTACATGCCCCAGACCTCCCGGAATATATCCGACAAGCGCCTTGCAGAAATTAAATATCCTGTTCGCAACTGAGGTTCTATTCATAATTTCAGCAGTTAGAATAAACATCGGTATAGCAATCAGCACAAAATTATCAAGCCCGGAGAACATCTGCATTGCCATAAAACCAAGATCCATCCCTTTCAATCCGATATAAACGAAAGAAGAAGTTATCATTGCAATACTGATAGGCATGCCAAAAAGGAAAAGGATAAAAAAGGAAATAATAAACACAGTAAGCAGCATATCTTCCTCCGTTACCTTTCAAGCATTTGTTTTGAGATTTTCCGGCTGCTCATCTCTTCATGAAGGCGATTAAGGTCCAGAAAAATATTGCTGATCACATGTAGAGCCATGAGGGAAAAAGCTATTGGAATAATCAGATAGACATACTTGAGTGGGACCCTGAGCATGTTTGATCTTCTGAGGTTCTTTAAGATGCCAAAGGACGGTGCAATATACCATAGAAAAACAAGCAGCATTATTACATTCATTATCAGATGAACTATATTCCTGATTCGTTTGGGCAACCGTTGTTCAATCGCCGTAACACGCACATGATTATCTTCTCCCATTACATAAGCGGAAGCAAGGAAACTCATCCAGATAAAAAGGTAATTACTAAGTTCATCAGACCAGGCAAATGGTTTGAACAGAACATAGCGAAAGATAATATTCAGCACGATCACCGTCAGCATGACTGCAAGGCAGAACATGCCTGCAACAAGTTCTATTTTCTGCAGCAAGCGAGAAATCTTCAACGACAGCTGCAATACCCTCTTTTGCGTCATTTTTGCTCCAGTTCTTTTATATATCGCTCCTCCCGCCCTTCATGGACGGGAAGAACATCAATAAATCAAGTCTTAATCGGGAATGGACTGAATATCATTGTACAGGTCTACCCACTCGGGATTTCTTTTTAGAACCAGGGGAACTCTGTCCATAAAAGGTCTGGTATTGATATCATCGATGATGGTCATGCCATAGGATTTCACCTGATCCATCAGGGCATTCTCGTTATTCTGTACAATCTCATCTATCCGGTTTGCCTCAAAGGTAAAAACCTCTTCTATGATTTTCTGATCTTCCGGAGAGAGAGAGTTCCAGGTCGATTCGGCCATGATGGTTCCTGCTACTGCAAGCATATGCCTGGTGAGCATGAGATACTTCTGGACTTCATAAAATTTCATGGTAACAATCTGTGTGAGTGGATTTTCCTGGGCATCAACCACCCCCGTCTGCAGCCCCATGTACACATCACCGATGGGCAGAGAGGTTCCCACTGCATTGAAAATAGTGGCTATCTCGTTATAGGGAGGAAAGTTTACAACCCGCAGTTTGAGCCTGTTGAAGTCATCGAGCTTAACCAGAGGCTTGTTTCCGGTTACATTCCTGAACCCGAAGTTATAATGGTCAAGCTGTCTTACTCCAACAGCCTCACCAATCTCTTTCTTCAGATTTTTATAAAGCTGACTTTCTTTGAAATTATTCCAGTGAGCGTAACTCCTGAAGACATACGGTCCGAGAAGGACACCGGATTTCGGCAGATATTCCGAGGCACTGTCCAGGGGTGCCATATCCAGCTGCCCCATGATAACAGCCTGAACAGCATCGTTATAATTTGCATATGTACCGTTCGGGTAGATATTAAGCTCCAGTCGACCTCCCGATTTCTCCTTCAGCAGATCATTTGCTTCCAGCAGTGCAACATGCACTGGATGATCTGTAGCGAAAACATGCGCATACGACAGAACACGTTTTTCTGTTCCACCACTTTCACCTTTACCTCCGGCATACAGTGTCCCGGCAATAAGAAAACATACCAATACTAAACCCAGAATCCTCGTGATTGGATTTCTCATAAAACCTCCTGAATTGTCTAGGAATATCAGCTGATATTGAAATCATAGATCATAACCAGTTATTTGTCAACAAATTTAAATCATTAGTAAATGTATATAATGCAAGATATTATCTGTTTTCCTATATTTGTAGAACAAATATATATTACACTTAATATAGATTATACTCTTATTTGTCGACATATGAATTGCATTTTTCCGATAGTAAAACCTTGAGCATTTTTTACTCAAAGAGATCAGTCCGAGCATGACAAATAAAATAGCCGTACAATCGTGATATAAAGGGTATCTGGCGGAAGGAAAATAATGGCAGGTGTTCAGCCTCGCAGGCTGCCGACCGTCGGTGAGAACGTGCCCGAGATGTTAATCTGCATAAAAAATGCGGAGCTCTACCCTTTTCGTTCCCTGGAAGGTGTCGATATGCTCGACAATATTCCCGCCGGTAATGGGCTTCGTAAAACTCGGCCACCCGGTACCCGAATCATACTTGTCCGTCGAACTGAAAAGGGGCTCCCCCGATACTACATCCACGTAGATGCCTTCCTCGTGATTGTCCCAGTACTCGTTCCTGTACGGCGGCTCCGTACCGTTACCCCGGGCAACATCAAACTGCATCCCGCTAAGCTTCTACATTAATTCCTCATCCCCGGGTCTGACGTAGGCATTCCCGGCTGTTCCCGGAGGAGGCAGAACATCACCTGCAGCAGGGGCCATCATGGGATGCTCCCCGGTCTCCTGCGACCCGGCCACCAGGACAGGAAAAACCGCGGCAGCGGCAATAATACCGGCAAGAATATATATTCGCATGTTCATGCATACTCCTTTTACCCGAAAGTAAACGCATAAAATCTGAAATCACCATCAGCCTCAAGCCGCAGCAGCCGCTCTTCGGCTTCGTCAAACCCGGCCAGCCTGTAAAGACCGCTTTCAACGGGTTCAATAACTGTCTTTTCATCTGCATCCACACTGACGCGCACACGTCCCCCCTGGGTAAGGGGTTCGATTACCACATAGATCATCTTTGAGTAGAACCCGAGCTCAATTGCACCCTCGCCGCTGATCTGTATCGAGTCGGCCCGGATCAGCCACTCCCCCTCCAGAGCCCATTCGCCGTTTCCCGGAACCCGGTCAATTGAGTAGCGCATGGATTCATTTCTTTTGAGCATATCTTCGGAGAGAAAGCCCTCTGCACGGCGGTACCCCAGATAGGTTTCAGCTGTTCTGCTGTGAAGGCCTTCCCAGGCCGATGCTTCCGCAGTTTTTTCAGGCCTCATTCCGGCTTCTGCAAGGAGACTCCGGATAACCTTTTCAGAATTTTCATACTCGCCTTCGCCGAAATGAAAATATCTGATGGTTCCTTCCGCATCGATGAAGAAATGGGCCGGCCAGTATCGGTTGTTATAGGCCCTCCACTGTCTGAAATCATTATCAAGGACAACCGGCCAGCTTATACCCAGGTCTTTCATTGCCCTGGCCACATTCTCAGGGTCCCGTTCGAAGGCAAACTCGGGGGAATGAACGCCTATAATCTCAAATCCCTGATCCGCATAGGCCTCATACCAGGCGCGCAGGTAGGGCACTGTCCGTACACAGTTCACGCAGCTGTAGGTCCAGAAATCCACGAGAACAACCTTTCCTCGGAGATCCTCCATCTTCAGGGGCCGGCTGTTGAACCATTCTCCCTGGGTAACGATTTCCGGCGCAATACCGAAATCCTCAAGAATGCCCTTCTCCGGCCGGTTTTCCAGACTCAAGGGCACAATCCCGCCGTCGGTTTCCATAGTCTCAGATTCCGGATCGGAACGCCTGTCCAGCGCTCGGCGTATAAACTCGGTGTTCTCGAAAGAGGTAAGGCCGCTGCCGTAATCCGGGAAAACATCCAGAACCATGGTCTGAAACCGCCGGTCCACACCCATGGCGATGGATATCCCGGCGACGATCATTACGATGCCGAAAATCCTCTGAATCCTGCCGGTGTTCGCCACCAGCTTCGGAACACGATTCAGCAGCCTGCGTCCTCCGAGCATGACGCCGAACATCGGGACCGCAGTTCCGGCGGAATAGGCAAACACAATTACGACTGAACCGCCGTCCACCTGCTGACTAACCGCAAGACTGATTACCGAGGCCATTATCGGTCCGACACATGGAGTCCATAGCAGCCCGAGACTTCCGCCCACCAGCAGCCCCCCGCCGAATCCGCTGCGCTGCCTTCCCTGTTTCCTGTTGCTTACTCTCGATACCAGAAGTTCAAAACGCTGCTGCAGCTGCGGAACGACAAGGACAGCGCCGAAAGTCAGTATCACGATTATCGCGACAATTCTCAGAACATCCGGCGGAACACTCAGTGCCTGAACCAGACTTGACAGCAGAAGCGTAAACAGGCTGAAGCTGATTACGAACCCGGCAACAACTCCCAGGGGCCTGCTTTTTCCGCCCATGCTGCCGGACAAGACAATCGGAAGAACCGGAAGTATGCATGGCGACAATATTGTAACAATGCCCGACAGAAAGGCGAAAAAAGCGAGTACCACCATCTTTACATTACCTTTACCTTGTTCAGGAACTCGGCTGTTCCGCCGCCGTTCCACTTGGTAACAGCATTTCCCTCGGGATCGATCTGTACAAAGGTATGCTGATAGGTGACTCCGTATTTCTCCTGGAGATCATCCGAGCTGTCATAGTCCACATAAACCAGGTAGTAATCCCTGATTTCGGCCTCATTCGCCTCAAAATCTCTCACCGCTCCCCTGCAGCTGGGACACCAGCTTGCGTTAAAAAAAAGCACAGTCGGCTTCTCGGCAGCGAGCTCTTGAGCGTGATCCAGGGACATGAAATCAACAATCGCATTGACCTCCGGCATCTCCATGGCTTCCATCATACCTCCTTCCATCGCATCGGCAGATTCGGACTGTCCTCCGCTGAATACCGGAAAGGATACGATTATGAGTACAAGCGCAATTACTGTAAACACTCTCATCTGTTTACCTCCTGTTTACGAAGGTAGGACCTGAACGTCACAGAAGTGTCACGGAAAAAGAAACTGTTTATAAATTGAGGATTAAAGAGGAAGGGATATAATGAAAACGGCCCCGCCGGATTCGGGACTTTCTGCAGTAATGCTGCCGCTGTGCATCTCTGCAACCTCCCGGGCTATGGCCAGTCCGAGCCCGGTTCCTTCAGAATCGTGACTGCGGCTTTTGTCCGACCTGTAGAAGCGTTCGAATATCTGTGGAAGATCCTCTTTACTTATGCCGGGTCCGGTATCGGCGATCGAGATCTCCAGCCCGCTGGCAGAAAGTTCAAGATTGATGCTGACCGAACCTCCCCGAGGGGTATTGTTTACAGCGTTCTCGATTATGTTCGTGAGCATTCTTTCAATAAGACCGATGTCTGCAGTCAGAGCGGGAATATCCGCTGCGGGATTATAACTTACATCAAGCTGCTTCGCATTAAAGCGCGGCCGCAGTTTCAGAACCACGTCCTGAATGAGTTCCGCCATGGAGAAGCTTATTTTCTGAAGGCTCACCTGCCGGGCTTCGAGCTTGGCGAGCTCAAACAAGTCTTCCACAAGCTTCTGGAAACCCGCGACATTCCTCAGCCCGACCTCAATTAGATCCCGTCGCTCATCCCCGGACAAGGACGCCTCTTTCAGAAGCAGGGTTTCCAGAGAGCCCCGTATCGAGGTCAGGGGGCTGCGCAAATCATGGGAAATGTTGGCTATCAGCTCACCGCGAAGCTTTTCGGCCTCCTGCAGCCAGCGGATGCCTGTTTCGATAGATTCCGCCATATCGTTGAACGCATAACCCAGGGCTGAAATTTCGTCGTCTCCTCCCATGCTGACCCGATGCTGCAGCCGGCCGTGCCGGAACGCAGTAACTGCTTCACTGAGCCGCCTGAGCCTGCTTGTCAGGACAAAGAACAGGCTGAGTCCGACAACAGCAGTCGCCGCAACAGCAACAATGAAGGTTATCAGCCCCGACTGCATGTAGTAACTGTTCCGCAGCATCTCCAGGGAGCTGTCGTAACTGCTGCCCCGCAGTATAACATAGACCCAGCCGTCTCTGCCGTTGATAGTCAGGGGTGCCGCGGAAAAGGGTTTTTGCACCCTGTTGTTGCGCGGGTCATCTCCCAGAATACTGCCGACGCCTTCGGTTTCAATAAATCTTCGAACAGGCGCAAGATCCACATTCAGATATCTTACCTCTTCTTCTATCTCAGAAAAATAGCAGAGTATATTGCCTTCATGATCGAGCAGATAGATCTCGACGGAGGGGTTCATCACCATCATGTAGTGAATCACCTCTTTTATATCTTCTTCGGCAAAATCCTCTGCAGTAAAGGATTCCAGCTCAAGGGCGATATTCGCCGCATATTCGCGGTTCAGCTTCTGTTCCACCTCCCCAAAAAGAAGCCGGGATGCCTCAAAGGCTATATACAGGCTGGTTGCCCCCAGGAGAAGAATCATTGCAAGAAAAAGAAGTGAGATTCTGGCATAGAAGGATTTCAGGAGCATTATTCCACCTCTGATTCCTCAGCAAAGCGGTATCCCACGCCCCAGACAGTCAACAGGTACTCAGGATGAGAAGGATCGCTTTCTATCTTGTTTCTGAGTCTGTTTATATGGGTGTTCACCGTGTGCTCGTAACCCTCGAAATTATATTCCCAGACCAGATTGAGCAGATCGGTTCTGCTGTAGGCTCTGCCCGGATTTCTCGCAAAGAGACTGAGGAGTTCGAATTCCTTTACGGTAAGCTCCAGGGGATTCTGTCGTATTCTGCACCTGCGTTTGACAAAATCAATTTCCAGCTCTCCGATTTTCAGGATCCCGGGACTGCCTGCCGAAGCTGACTCTTCCGCCGAAAGTCCGCCCCGATTGACCCGCCGGAGAAGAGCCTTTACCCTCGCTGTCAGCTCCGGAATACTGAAGGGCTTTGTCACATAGTCATCAGCTCCGAGCTCAAGACCCAGAACCCGATCGATTTCCTCCGCCCGGGCCGTCAGCATCATTATCGGAGTATGTGCGTCTGTTTCTCTGATCCTGCAGCAGACGGATATACCGTCAAGTCCCGGGAGCATTATATCGAGAATAACCAGATCCCATCCTCCGGCGCGGACCGCTTCAAGACCCGATTTGCCGTCGTGGATTTGGGTCGCCTCCAAGCCGGCATCCTTCAGGTTCAGGGCAACGATGCCCGCTATTTCCCTGTCATCCTCAATTATCAGAATCTTTCCGGACGATCCACCGCTTCTCATGGTATGCCTCCGGTTTCAAATATACGCCAACGGAAGGATAAGAGAAAGATTTACTTTTGGTAATCCTGGTTCAGCAGCAATTCTGCCGGTCGGTCAGACTTATTCTATATCTTTGCCCTTTCTCTTTGCCTGGTACATCGCAGAATCTGCATTTTTGAGCAATGTTTCTATTTCGCTGCTTTCATCTGGATAAAAACTGACTCCCGCACTGACACTGACGGGTATTTCCGTCGCGCCAATGAATAAGGGTTTCTTGAGTTCCACAATCAATCTTTTTGTTACTTCCATTATCTGTTCGTTTGAAGATAGATCAGTCAGAGCTATAATAAATTCATCTCCCCCCATTCTGGCTTTCAGGTCTTTTTCTTTCAGGCTGTTTTCCATTCGAGCGGCAATACTTTTCAGGACCTCATCGCCGGTGTCGTGTCCGAAATTGTCATTAATTTCCTTGAACTTATCGATGTCAATAAAGACAAGTCCGATATTCTGGCCGGCAGAATCTGCTTTATTTTTCAATTTATTGAATTCTTCTTCAAAACATTTCCTGTTTGCCAGTCCGGTCAATTTATCATGATGGGCTTGATATTCAAAACTCTTTATTAAATAGACTACAACGGTAATAAAGCTGCCGAAGAGCACGGTCATTAAAATGATATTGGCCAAAAACAGATTCCTGTGCTGTGCCATTTCTTCCTGCATAACATGATCATCATAGACAATACCGACTACATAAGAATTCCAGCCCTGCTCGGATTCCCTGTTACTGATCAACGCAGGGAAAAATCGATAGCTGTGCTGTATTCCATCAATATTTCTTGTACCCTGCTGCATGACGTTCTGTATAACCGCCTGCCGTGCCAGCTCCTCTTCAAACTCAGGAACATCAGGGTTCAAATACGGCCGTTTGCTGTTTCTCAGCTTGGCAACGCCATGGCGCAGGGGCTCTACGCTGTAAAAGCCTATATCTTCAACCATCTCGTATTGTTCTGTTAGAGAAGTCGCATCCTTGAAAAGGTTCAGGCTTTGAAAGGAGGGATATTTATCCTCAATACTCACACTGAGTTCAAACAGGTATTGATTGTCCGGGCTCGGCATATAACTGTATTTTTTTATTTCTCCCGCCTGGGTCGAAAGATCAATCCTGTCAACTTCAAACTGATTCCCGGCCATTCTTTCCCTTACAATGGTTGCAAAACTGCCGAATTTTGAGAAATCGAGGCCCAGATCCTTTTCATAGGTGGTCCGAATTATCTTTAAATCCTTATCGACGATATAAATATCATACCCGGCAAAACGTTCCTGCATCTCGGACAGATCCCACCCCATTACATCGGGGTTCTCTCTATACTTTTCCAGCATCTGCTCAGAGTACTCCCTCATCTCCCGATTCAGCTGATGCTCGGCGATCTTATAGGCATTATCGATATAGCTTACGGTCTGCAGAATATTCTTTTCCACCAGCAGCTGCTGACTGCCGTACTTGTCTTCCACTACCTGACGAATGTTCCTGTATTGTGTCGAGAAAATAGAGACCATTATTACAGCAAGGAGAATTATTATTAAATACTTGAACCTGCTTAAGAACTTCTCCAATTTGCTTACTCCAAAAACCGGTGTTGGTGAGGGTTTTCCCATGATAGGAAAAATTATCCTGACAATCAACGTCCTGTTTGGAAGAAATTGACAGAGTAAAGAAAGAAGGGCCGAGCAGTATGGAGGGTAGCCGAACTGAACAAATACAAGCTTGACGGTGACCGTTAAAAACGGTGAAAGGAATCGATCTCTGTTTCTATTCAAAAATACACGTTTCAATATTGACACCCGCCCCCGTCTTAATAGATGCTGTTTTCATGTCTGAAAAGCAGGATGATCAGTTTTATCTCTACGATCTTCAGGTAGAAACTGTCCGGAGTGAAAAAGATTTCATCTGTTCCCACCAGGAAGGAGTCAATTTCCAGGTGATCGGTGAGAACCTGGTTTTTCCCAAGGAGACGCAGTTCTCCCTCTACGCCCTGGCGGCTATCCTCCCCCTGATTCCCGCCAAGCAGCGGGAGACCGCGGGGACCGACTGGATGACAACGGACAGCGATATCGCCTGTCCCGATCCCAACTGCGGGGCACGCTTCCGCATTACCCGGATTGCAAAACGGAGCTTCAGACATTCCGAATGCACGATTGTGCCGCTCACCCCGAATACAAACGACTGAAAACGGAGTACCCAATGAACACCCGCTACACCCTGAAAAACGGCTACAGCTTCAGCAGAATTATCAACGGCGGATGGCAGCTCTCCGAAGGTCATGCCCTGAAAAGCGCCATCGAAAAGCAGGATGTGCTGAAGGCCTTCCACGAGCTGGTTTCCCGGGGATTCACGACTTTTGACTGTGCCGACATCTATACGGGTGTGGAGGAGTTTTACGGCGTTTTTCTCAAAGAACACCTGGCCGCCGGGGGCAACCGGGAGGATATTCAGTTCCATACCAAGTATGTTCCGGACAGATCCGTTCTCGCGGAACTGAATCCGGAGGACATCAGAAAAGCCGTCCACAGCAGTCTCCGGAAACTCGGGGTGGAACAGGTGGACATGGTCCAGTTTCACTGGTGGGAGTATGATGTACCCGGATATCTGGAAGCCTTGTACGAACTGCAGAAACTTAAGGAAGAGGGAAAAATCTCCCAGGTGTCTCTGACCAATTTTGATACCCACCGCACCAGAGAAATACTTGAATCCGGAATAACAATTTCCAGCATGCAGGCCCAGTATTCCCTCCTGGACCGGCGGGTGGAAAACACCATGCAGGCATACTGTAAAGAGCAGGATATCGCCCTGCTCTGCTACGGGACCCTGGCAGGGGGATTCTTAACGGATCGCTGGCTGGGACAGCCGGACCCGCCGCGGGACCTGGATAATCGCTCCCTGGTTAAATACCGCATCATCATAGACGACTTCGGCGGGTGGGAGGCGTATCAGGAGCTCCTGCAGATACTGGAGGAGATGAGCGGCAGATACGACTGCAGAATCGCCAATATAAGTACCGCCTATATACTGCAGAAGAACGCCGTGGGGGCGGCCATTATCGGGACCCGCAGCAGCAGACATGTCGAGGCGAACGGGCAGACCCTTGCGCTGCAGCTGGAACGGGAAGATGTGAAAAAGATCGATGCCTTTCTATCCCGCCATCCCGGTCCGAAGGGCGAACCCTTCGAACTGGAACGGTCGGAAGACGGTCCCCACATAAAGGTCATGCTGCGGAACCTGAACAAAAAATCCTGACCCCTGTCTGCCTTATTCGTGCGCTCTGCCCCAGCCGGTAATTACGGCAAAGAGCAGAACGAAGAAAAGTATGACCGGATAAATCATCCCCTTTGCTATGCTCACGGGATCCAGTCCGGAAAGCGCGACAGAGATAAAAACAAACACGCTCAAGAATGGGATGACCACGGGAATCGTATTCACGAAACCGTCGAGAAGGTTTGCCCGGCGGTAGGGATGAAGCCCCTTCTTCATACCGATTTCATTCACCACCGGGCCGAAGGTAAGGATCGCCGCGCTGGTAACGCCTCCGAAGATCATGCAGGTAACACAAGAACCGAGAGTGATCGCCAGTTCGGTTCCCCGATCGGTTTTGGCAAAGCCGGAGTTCAGAATAGCCGCCACCATCCGGTCGATAGCCCCTGCTGCCTCGAGCACACCCATAATCCCGAAAACCGAAATAACCAGGGTAACCGTGGACATCATGCTGGACACGCCGGAGGGAAGAAACCCGGAAACATGGTTTCCCAGTTCACCGGAGGAGGCGAAGAGACTCTCCAGGCTAAAGATCCCCGAGACCAGCCCGGTAATAGTACCGACCACAAGTCCGACGGTAATTGCTTTGAAGAGGTCCCTGGTTTTAACCGCAGTATACAGCAGCCCGACCACCGGTATCAGCATTACAAGCCGCAGAGGATCGCCCATGGTTTCGACGTCCGCAGCGACGTCTCCGCCTCCCCCGAACAGGGCGAAGAGAACGAGGGCAATTATACCTGCAACAAGGGAATACCTGAAACGGGATGCCACTACCCCCGCAATATCCGCGGGCTCGCCGTTTTTAAACTGCTGGGTAGCAGCGGAGGCAATGGTTGTATCGGAGATGGGTGCGAGGTTGTCGCCAAAGATACAGCCCGATGTTATTGCCCCGGCAAGCAGCGCGGGATTGGCTCCCAGCACCGTACCGGCGGCGAAGAATATGGGGTAGGCGGCGAACATCGTTCCGATGGATGACCCGGTGGCGGTGGAAATGACACAGCAGGAAAAAAATACGAAGGCCACAAAGGTCCCGCCGGTCAGGTTCATTCTGTGAGCCAGCCAGACAAACCCCTCCGAGGCATTGCTGTCTTTCATCATCTGGGAGAACATCCCGATAATAAACAGGATTACGATAATGGTCACCGAATTGGGAGAAGCAATTCCGGAAAATACGCTCTTCCAGTAGGCGCTGTAATTCTTTACGAAAAGTCCGCCGATGATCAGCCCCAGGAATCCTCCCATGGCCAGGGCATGCATGTCATAGGACAGAAACACCAGAAAAAGCAGCACGCAAAAGACAAAAAAAACTGCCAGGGGAATAAAGGCCATTCCCCAACCGCCGCGAAACTCCAATCGTTCTTTTTCCATAAAACCCTCATTAATAATCTTTCAGGAAGTGATCAGCCAAATGCGGCCGGTACAACGAGCTTAGTATACAGGATGTTCCGGGAAACGCGAAAGTCGGAATTCTGCTGTTTCTATGGAAAATAACACTTTTTTCAGCTTTTTTCACAGACCAGGTCGATGAGCGCAGATCCCGCGGCCTCGCTAAGAGACTGGGAACGGTGACCGACAGCGGCGGGGCCTTGTCCGTATTGATTAAGTACTGTCCCGAATCGTGGGGATGGATCGCGATTAACTGTAGATAAATAAATGGATTATCCGTTCCGCTGTTCCGTATCCGGTGAATTTTTCCCTTTTTGCGGGGTAACCCGGCTAAAAGAGCTTCTTATCCCCACGATTCAGGACAGTACAGTAAGACGACTAAAAGCCTTCGCGATTTTTTACTCCCAAGGAGATTCTGATCAGGGAAAAGAGAACAAGGACCAGCCCGGAAACACGAAAAACCAGAGGTGATCCCAGGGGTAAAAGATCTACAGCGGCCCCTCCCGCGAGATACGCCAGGGGCGTCAGGATTCCGCTGGCTGCCTCAAGAATACCCTGTCGGCGCCCCTTGGTATGGGCTTCACCCAAAAGTTGAACCACCGCCACCGTGTGAAGATAGACGGATGCGACGGCGAACCCCAGAACAAAGGCCCCGATAAAAAGCAGCCAGATCCTGGGATGCGCGGAGAGCAGCGAAGCCCCCAGCGCGATCAGTCCCGTAAGCAGACCGAAGAGATAGCCCCCCCGGGGACACTCATTCCGAAGAGGGAAACTCCGGGATGCATGTACCCGACCGCGGGCCAAAGAGGCGAGAATACTGCCGGCAAGCACCGAGGCGAAGAGATAGCCCACGTAACTCCGGGCAAGCTCAAGCCGGTACTGAATGTAAAAGGGGAAGCTGACCATAAAGAGGGGCAGCATAAACTGATTCAGAATGAAAAGGTCAACCCCGGCGCCCCTGCGGTTCAGGGCAGCCAGCTCCCGTACAATTTCTCCCGGCCCGGGCCAGCGCGGTGCTTCCCGGGGAGGGGGAAGGCTGTTCCGGGGTTCGCGTATCAGAAGTTCGCTGAAACCGCTCAGGGTAAATCCGCAGCCGTTCAGAAAAAGCAGGGCGGGGAATCCCAGGAGCATCAGTGCGAGGCCTCCCAGCCCCTGCCCGGCGAGGCTGGCCAGATGATTGACGGCGGTGCGCAGGGCAAGCCGGTCCCGTCGGGGCTTATCATGGCGCAGGGGCAGATCCGTAACCAGCGAGACCACTGCAGGCTGGAAGAATGCCTGCATGCTTCCCATTATCAGTACCAGCAGAACAAGGAGCAGAGCGCCTGCTCTTCCGGCTAAGGCTTCCACCCGGGGCAGGAGCCAGGCGCTGCAGCAAAGGGCGGTTCCGCGGATAATATCGCTGGCCGCCAGAATCTGCGGCCGGGATCTTTGGTCGGCAAGGACACCGGCGGGATAGCTTAAAAGGAGCATGGGAATAAAGGCCGCGGCCTGGGCGATTCCCAGAACCAGGGGCGATACAAAGCGGCTTGAAAAATAGATCATCAACCCCACCAGAAAAAGGCTGTTTCCCAATGCGGAGACTCCGTTGCCCGCCAGCAGCAGGCCGTAGCCTCCGGAGGATAAAAATGCTGATCCTTTCACAGGGCTTTCCGCAATCGGGATAAATGATATAGCCTGTCAACGACAGCAGTCATACAGGGGGCATCGGCAGGATGGCAACACACCAGGAAGGGGTCGCCGAATACTATAACCGCAACACCCGGCGCTTTCTGCGTCTCGGCCGCGGAGGCGCTCAGCTTGCTATCCACCGGCCGGTCTGGGCCCCGGAGGTGCGCAACGCCCGGCAGTCGGCACTCTACATAAACCGCCGCATCCAGGAACATATCGCTGCCGTCAACGCCGAAGAGATCCTCGACCTGGGCTGTGGCGTCGGGGGCAGCATGATCGATCTGGCCTCTTCCCTGGGCGGACGTTTCGCAGGGGTCACCATCAGCCGGGAGCAGAAACGGCTCGGCGACGAGATTATTCTGAAACAGGGCTTTCAGAATCGGATCCGTATATTTGAGGGTGATTTTTCCGACCCCGGGGTTTTCCGGCTCTTCCGGAATCAGCAGATAATCTATGCCGTCGAAAGCCTTGTCCATCTTCCGGAAACAAGCGATATTACCGGCTTCATCACCGATAGTCTCGCCCCGGGAGGACGCTTTATTATCTGCGACGACATGCTCACCCGGGAGGAGGAGTCCCTGGGAGAGAAAGAAAAATCGCTCCTCGCTGCGTTCCGCCGCTGCTGGCACGCCCCGGGGATCCGTCCGGCCGCCGAGTGGATCAGCCGTTGTACGGAGGCCGGGCTCGAATGCCTTTCCGCTGAGGATTTTACCCCCTGGTTGAAACTCTTCCGGCCCCGGGATATCACCGCCGCCGCGGCAGCACCATTTCTGCGTTCCTCCATCAGACCCTGGGCCGAAAACATAGTCGGAGGAACCGCCCTGCAGCATATGCTCCTGCGGGGTGTTACTCAGTACCGGTTTCTGGTATTCAGAAAACCCTAGCGCCATTTCCCGCCTCCGGACCTCCCGCCAGATCCCGCAGCAGGAAGGCCAGCTCGGCCATATCAGGATGTTCCCCGTTTATCTCCTTTGGAACGAAGCTGCGGGAAAGCCAGGCATAGGGGAGGTTATCAAGAATTCCCGGCCGGCGGCTCAGGAAATGGACCGGTACCGAGTACGTTGAGTCCCGTTCGCTGATCGGAATCCGGGGCTGATGATCCCCGATAATTATCGCCAGGGCCCCGTCCTCCACATAGCGGTTCAGGTATCCCCGGATGGACTGCAGGGAGTAGCTTATTCCGGCGATAAAGCCTTCAGGATACTCACTGCCGGAGAGCCAGTTATTGTCAAAGCGCCGCAGATAGCCCCGGGAAAAAACGGATCCGTCCCCCAGAAGCTCCCAATCCGGAACATATTCAGGGATTACCTCGAAGGGGACATGGCTGGAAACCAGAGTGTAGACCGCAAACACCGGCTGTTCGAGCTCTTTAAGCAGTTCACCGCTCCGATAGAGCAGGAACTGGTCCGGCATTGCCCCGAAGGAGACGAATGGCCCCTGGTAGTCAAAATCATGACGAAAGAGATAACGGTCAAAACGGTAGAAGTTTCGCCACTCTTCACCCGCCTGGCTGGTGCCGGGAGCCGCAAGAAGCCGGAAATAGCCGGCCTCCTCGAAAAAATGGGTCAGGTTGCGCCCCCCCGATGCGGGCAGGCTGTCGTAGAGCTCCTGCTTGTCGATCTGGATTCCCGTCAGGATCGTCGCGTCCGCCAGCCAGGAGCGGCCGCCGAAGGCGGGGGAACGCATGAACCCGGAACGCATCTGCCAGCCTTCGGCCTCGAGCTCCCGGTCCAGGATCGGGTAGAGACTTGTCCGAACCTCCCGGTAGGAGGGATTCGAGAAGAGGGTGTGACCATAGCTTTCGATAATGAAAATATGCACGTCAGCGTCGATAAATACCGCCTCTTTCGGGATGGATACCTCGGGTATCGTGCTCTCTGCGGAAGAGAGCACCGGTACCGCTTCGGTGTCGGCTGTTTCCGCGAGGATGACGGAGGGGACCTCCCCGGGTATCAGCACGAGCTGCAGGGCGGCGCCGATCAGCAGCAGCGGAATCCATCCTTCGTCCAGGGCTTTCAGAACACGGTGCAGCCAGCCGGAGAGCAGCCGGCCGAGTACGAGGACGACAAGAAAGAGAACAACAGAAAGAAGGACGGTCCCGGCAAAACTCATCCAGAAGTCGCTGCCGCTGAGCATGGAAACCAGTCCCGACAGATACCGCAGATCATGGACGGGGGAAAAGCGCTCCCGGTAAAAATAGCGGTAGAAACTCTCGCCGGCGTTCCACAGGAGCAGCCAGCCCAGAATCGGAACACCCAGACGGCTCAGCCAGCCCAGGGGTCTTCTCCGGGAAGCGATAAAAAGGATCATAACCAGCAGCAGCTCCGGGACCGGTACAAGAGAAAGCAGCCCGGCCCGCGGATAGTCCGGGGAAAACCAGCGGAAGGAGCCGGTAAAGAGCAGGATAATAAAAATTGCGCCAAAGTCTTTAAGCTTCCCCACTGCTTCTCTCCCAGCGGCGGGCATAGATATCTCCGCTTCGGCTCCCGTCTTGAAGGGAGCCCAGCAGGATCCGCAGTTCCGCAGCATTCATCCAGTCCCCTGAAATAAAGCGCATGGACTCACCCCAGGAGACAGTATAGCGATACTCTGCGACTGCCTCCAGCTGATCGATCACCTGCAGGGCTGTTTCGGCAGAGGCTGGCAGGTACTCGAAGCTGAGAGCCTTTAAAGGTTCCCCGGTCCCGGCAAGGACTTTCATCTCATAGCCCTCCACATCGATCTTGACAAAATCCGGCTCCCCGAAGCTGCGCCGGAGCTCATCGAGGGTAACTACTTCCACGGGCTCCCCCTCTTTCCAGCGAAGGCCGTCGAAGAGGGGGTCCTCACTGACCCTGGCCACCCAGTCGGGGGCCAGACTGCTCAGGGTGGGATACTCTCCGCAGACATAGAGCGGGGTCCTTCCCGGCGCTTCACCGGCGGCGGCGAAAACCAGATCGACTCCCCTGCGCCGACCGTACCAGAGGGAGAGGAGACCGGTACACCCCGGCTGCGGCTCGACGGCGACGACCCGGGCTCCCAGGGAAAGCAGGGGGGGGATGCGATTACCGAGGTGAGCTCCCACATCGAAGACAAGACTGCCCGGGATGACAAAACCGGCATAGAGCCTCTTCATGCGGCGAAAACGGAAGGGCAGACGGTAATACATAAAAAAGGACCTCAGCAGTCCCCGCCAGGCAGGTCCCGCGGCGAGCCGGAACTCCCCGGCACGGAGGATGCACTCCCAGAGAAAAGAAACCAGGATCAGGGCCGCGGCGAACCAGCCGTACACATTGATGATTACGGACGCTCCGGGTATCCCGGCGGTAAAACCGGGGACAAGATGGGGAAAAAGTGCAGCCCCGGCAGCGAACTGGGCAAGGGCGGCCACGTTCCGGGAAAAGTGCGCAAAAGGCTTCGACGAGGGGACAGGCAGGGGCAGAACAAGAAAGAGGGCCCCGAAGAAATACCGGGCCGCACCGATGAGAAAAACCGGATGGAGCGCGTTGCTGTTCTGCGCCAGAGCCCGGCCGATAAAAAAAAGCGCCAGCGCATCGCTCTCCCGGTCTACAAAGGCGCCAAACTCCCGTTCCACTTCGCCGGAGGAAATGCGCCGGGCGAGCATTCCGTCGAGAAAGTCGAAGAGCAGCCCTGTACAGATCAGTACGAGGGGGATCCACCCCGGCACCGACTGCCCTTCCCATACAATGAGCCCGGAAAGGACGGCGAGGAAACGCAGCAGACTTACCTGATTCGCCGGTCTCTTCAGTGCCGCCGGGAGGGATAATTCCAGTTCGGACAACTGCAGCATGAAGCCGTAAAAAAGAAGAACCGTCCCGATTACCAGCCAGTACCATCCGCTGAGAAAGGCCGACAGCAGCACAACTCCAAGAAGCAGGGGGAACCAGAGGCGGGTCATTATCGAGAATGGGGCCATGGCCTGCGGCGACAGGACCCTGGAAACAGATTCCATAGGGAAAAAAATACCCCCCGGAGCCATAAAAGAACAGTAAAAAACCGCGGCACTGCCTGTGACTCCTTGCCCCGCGATAATTGTTATCAGTATTATTTATATTGTGAAAAAATGCCGGGTACTGCTCACCTTCGCCCAGAGCATCGACGGAAATATCGCCGCCCGGAACGGCGAATCCCGCTATATCTCGGAATCAGGCAGTTTGTCCCTTGCCCAGGACCTGCGAAGAAGCCACGATGCAATCCTTGTGGGTATCGGAACGGTGCTGAAGGACAATCCGCTCCTCACCTGTCGGAGTCACCCGGAGGAAACTCCCCTGCGGATAATCCTTGATTCTGGTCTGCGGCTGCCGGAGGACTCCCGAATCGCCGCTACGGCCCCTGCGGTTCCGACCATGCTCTTTACCTGTGGGGAGAACCTCGATTCGGACCGCGCAGCCCGGCTGAGGGCGACGGGCGTCGAGATTACGGCAGTACCCCGCCGGGAATCAGGACTTGACCTGGGGGAGATTCTCAGCAGGATCGGGGAACTAGGGTTGGAGAGCCTGATGGTCGAAGGGGGTTCCGGGGTGCTGAGCGCTTTTGTTACACAACAGCTCTGGGACCGGATGCTCGTGGTGACATCCCCGATAATTCTGGGGCCCGGGATCGGTCCCTTCGACGGGGCGGGGATTCTCAGTCTCAATCAGGCACACAAGCCCCGGGTAAATGAGATCCGCATAATAGACAATGAGGTAGTCTGGGACCTCTCTCCGGCGGGAAAGTCCGGGGAGTCAGCATCATGAGCGCCCCCGGCTGCAGGGCCCTCTACTTCACCGCTCCGGGGAAAATCGAAATCCGCGAAGAACCCCTTCCCTCCCCCAAAGAGGGAGAACTTGTCCTGCACAGCTGCCTTCAGGGCATCAGTCCAGGAACCGAACGACTGATGTTCACCGGGGACTTTCCCCAGGGAATGCAATCCGATCCGGCCATGGACGGATTCTCGGGGAGCTTCGACTACCCCTTCCGCTACGGTTATATCAATGTGGCAGCGGACGATACCGGACGAAGATTCTTCGCCTTCCGGGACCATGTTACCCGTTTTACCGCCCGTCCGGAGGAACTGATACCTCTGCCCGACTCAATGAACAATGAAACGGCCCTGCTGATTCCCCATACCGAAACGGCCCTCTCCATAGTACACGATCTTAATCCCCGTCTCGGAGACAGGATTCTGGTAAGCGGCGCCGGCATAGTCGGAACCCTGACCGCGGAGCTGCTCGAGCGGTACCAGGGCTGTACTGTAACAGTGGTCGATCCCCTCCCCGACAAGGCCCGGTTCTTCGACAAAAAAAGGATCGCCTTCTTTACCAGCACCGGGGATGTCCCCGAATTCGGAAACTTTGACGCAGCGGTGGATGCGTCGGCTGCTCCGGCAGGCCTTCAGAGCTGTATCGACGGAGTTGGATTCGAGGGCCGCGTGCTTGCAGCCAGCTGGTTCGGCGACCGGGAGGTCGGACTGAATCTGGGAAGGAACTTCCACCGAAAGCGGCTCAAGCTCATCAGCAGTCAGGTATCCCGCATCGGGTCTTCCCTTGGATCCTTGTGGAACAAGGAGCGTCGCATGCATCTAACCCTTCAGATTGCAGAGAGTATGCAGCGCCGGGACCTTGTAACGCACCGATTTCCCTTGTCCCGGGCAATCGATGCGTTTACTCTTATAGATACACCAGACGAGAGTTTCGGCCTGATCGCTCTCGACCCGGAGGAGTAGATGTTTTTAGTCGGAGTCAACGGAAGTTTTTCGGCCGTCCACTCGCTTGTTGGAGATTTTGAGGAGGAGACGGTTCCCCATTCTCACCGGTACCGTCTGGACTGGTCCTTCGAAATTCGGGAACTCGATGAAAACGGTTTCGCCCTGGACATCAGCCGCTTACAGGCGGCCCGGGACGCTCTGTTTCGAGAGCTTGATGGAAAAAATCTGAATAAGGACAGCTACTTCCGGGACAAGCAAACCAGCCTGGAAAACCTCTGCATGTATATTGCAGAGCGCCTCACGAAGCTGCTCAAACTTGACCAGGCTGATCGCCGCAGGATTGATACAATGGAAATTCGGGTTTGGGAGAGCGACGACGCCTGGGCCGGATACCGGTCCAGCGTTTCCAAGGGGTGACGAATATGACTTCAGATTATCTGACAGACTCATTGAATCAGCTTGATCCTCCCCGCAGCATGGGGAATGTCACCCTCATTGCCACGGCGGACCTTCCCTCCCGCTTTGGGGAGTTCAAGATTGCCGTGTTCTACGAGGAATCAACCGGCAAGGAACACAGCGCGATCTATCGGGGCGAACTGAAGGGCGCCATCGATCTGCCGTGCCGGGTCCATTCCGAATGCCACACAGGGGACATATTCGGCTCCCTGCGCTGCGACTGCCGCAGTCAACTGGAGACAGCCTTAAGCTATGTCGGCCGCCGGGCCCAGGGGGTGGTGCTGTATCTGCGGCAGGAGGGACGCGGCATAGGTCTTGGGAACAAGATAAAGGCCTACCGCCTTCAGGAAGCCGGTCTCGACACCGTTGAGGCTAATATGGCCCTCGGGTTTCCTCCGGAGGCCAGGGAATACAGGATCGCCGCGAACATGCTGCGGCTGCTGGGGGTAAAGAGCATCAAGCTGCTGAGCAACAATCCCCACAAATTCGACGGCCTTGCCAAAGAGGGAATAGAGATTACCGGACGCATTCCAATCATCATTGAACCGAACCAGCATAACCGCCGCTACCTGAAAACAAAGGCGCTTAAGATGGGACACGACCTGAACGGAAGCGTCAGGGACATTACCCCTGGGACTTTTCGGGAGACGACTTAACCGCTGCGAAGGATTCCAGCCACTCCAGCCCACGAGTCATTGACTGTTGCCAGTGGTCAAAATCATTCCAGCGCTTACGGGCTTCCCGGGAAATCTCTTCTCGCCGGGGACTATCCCGCAGCAGATCTTTCAACAGGCTGCTCAAGACCCGGTTATTGGACGGGGATACAAGAAAACCGTTTTTCCCCGAATCGATAATTTCTGACGCGCCCCCGGATGCGGAAGCGATGGTAACGCAGCCCGCCCCCAGGGCCTCCAGGTAGACGATTCCAAAACCCTCGTGATCCGAAGGCAGGCAGAAGATGGCCGCCCGCCGGTAGGCCTCGCACAGTTCGCTGTCCGTCAATCTGCCGCAGAACTCCACTCTCCCGGCCAGCTCCGGACGTCGGGCAAGTCTGCGCAGCCGGGCCGCGTACCTGGAGTCAGATTCAGCACCGGCAATACGGTAGCGCCACGGGGGGAGCTTCTTTTCCCTTCCAGCGCAACGGGCCAGGGCCATCAGTACGCGGTGGATTCCCTTGCGGGGAATCAGATTTCCAACGCTCAGGATGTTCAAGCCCTCTTCGGCCGGAGCGGGGGAATCCTCCCGGCAGGGAACTTCTTCCCTTCCCGGATAGACAACCTGCCCTTCCAGGGAGTTACCGCAGAGCTTTTCAGCGGAGCATCTGGTGGCCCGGCTGTTGAAGATATGCGCGTCCATGGCCTGCAGAAAGCGCCGTTCCTGCCGTCGGTGGCACAGTTTTGAAGGAAAAGGGAGGTCCTCATCCACGGCGAGGTGGTGAACGACCCCGACGCAGAGAGGGCCCCCGTCGCCAGGAATAAAATCCGGGTGGCAGAGTTCATCGATCAGGAGAAGATCGTAGGCCTCAAGCCCTGCGGGACTGAAGCGGGAACCGGGATAAACCGAGATAAACTCCGCCTGATGTCCCCGCATCCGGGCACAGCGGAGCAACTCGCGATCGTAGCGATATCCCCCGGAAAGCTGGTCCGGAGAACCGTACACAACACATCCCAGGCGCAACCGTTTTACCAGGAGAATTTTTCCTCTTTCACGGCAGATCCGGGAACTCCCAGGGATCTCAGTGCCCGGCGCATGGTTTTTCCGAAACCTTGGGGTCCGCAGATAAATACCCTCGCGTTCTTCCGGTCCGCTTCCGGGATCAGATCCGCCAGAGACTCAAGATCGATACGGCCGAAGCGGTGCTGCTCCCCGTCCGGCCCCTGATTGGTGTAATGGATCCTCAGATCCACCTCGCCCTTTCCGGATAAATCGATGATCTCCCGGGCGGCATCCAGGTCCCGGACTTTCTGAACTGACCAGATTAGCCGGATCGGATGCTCCTCCCGCAGCTTTCTGTCCCTGATCATGCTCAGGAAAGGGGTTATACCGATTCCGCCGGCGATACAGTACAGGGGCGTTCCGGGGGCCATACCGGCGAGATGGAAATGACCGTAGGGGCCATCAAAGAGAACCCTGGTCGAGAGGGGAGCATTGGGCATTTCCGAGGTAAAATCCCCGGATTTTTTTACGATTATTTCCACCTCATCATCAGGAGGACTGGCAACAGTAAAGGGATGCTCCTCCCTTCCAGGCTTGTCGCTGACAAAGGAGAAATATCCGAACTGCCCCGGGCTGCGCCGGGAAAGCGGACCGTTGCTCCGGAAACGGAAGGAATTTATCTCCGGCGACAACTCCCTCACCCTTTCCAGTTCAAGTTCGAAGGCCCTGCGCGGGCGAATCAGCTTATGCCAGACGTAGGCAGATAAACAGAGGGCTCCCCAGCCCAGGGTCACGAACTTCAGGGCCATGGTCCCGGTGCTGGATGCCAGATACACATGAGCCACCGTAAGAATTCCGGCCAGAGCGAACAGGTTGTGCCCGGTTTTTGCACGGCCGTAGGGCACACTCTTCTTCCATTTCTTTGCCCGTCCCTGAAGGACCAGGAGTGCAGCGGGCATCAGCAGAACAAAGATAAGGAGGGCTGCGAATCCGAGACTACTCTGCAGGCCAGGTCCCGAGTAAATCAGAATGCTTATATACTTGATGATGAAATGGATCAGAATTAATCCTCCCAGGACCATCCCCATCCTTCCGTGGAAAGCCAGGAGCTTATCCTGGGCAAAGTACTTTTCAATAAAGCGAAGTCGTGCAGACAGCAGAAACTGTCCCATAAACAGGATATACGCCAGAGCCCCGGTAATTATAGAAAGATTGTAGAGCTCGAAAAGTGCGGTAAAGGAGTAGAGGTTACCGACAAAATAGAGGGCGGTGAAAAACAGGGGCAGCAGAATGTAGATGCCGAGAAGAACCACCCCTCCGCCTCGAAGCCGCCCGGTCATTAGAAGAGCGCCCTCAAGCGACGGACAATATCGTCAGTTATACCGTCTATATTCGAGTTCTTCGAGGCAGAGGTTATAGAATCCACCTTAACCGGGGGATCCCATTCGGTTATCTGTGTTGTGTGGATAAGCACGTTATCATCGTACTCTGCCACCGAGTCCAGCCAATCCAGTACCCAGGGACGAACCTTGGCCTGCACCCCCGAATTGGTTATAAAAACCGCTGTAAAATCCCTGGGATCAAGGCCATCCAGTTCCTTACGCTTGTGATCCACCACGGTTAAGTACACCGAACCGTCATCCAGTTTTTTCACCAGAGTATCGACAAGACGATCCTTATACCGGGTATTCTCAAGGGCAATCAGTACCGTGCGTGGCGCCTGGGGGTTCCCGAAGGTCTCGGCTGCACTCAGGGCTGTACAGACCACCAGGAAAAGAAACAAGGATAAACTACATACTTTCATTGCATTTCCGTCCTTGATTGAATTTTAGGACGCGCGAAGCGGGGAGTCAATATCTGACATCTAAATACCAGCGGATAAGATGGTCTCGCCATGGACCGGTAGTGCGGAGCCGCCCCTAGTCCTCCGGCGCCAGCCTGAGCTGATAGAGGGCAATCAAACCCAGAGCCAGAACCATCCCCAGGAGCTGTACGGGACCCAGAGGCTCTCCCAGAAGCAGGAAACCCCAGAGCATGGTCAGCATGGGCTGTACAAAACTGAAGTAATTCGCAAAAAAGGTCCGTGGAAAAACCTTGAAGCGGTTGAGGCTGCTACACTGGAATGGGTAAGCTGGTTCAACAACAAGCGACTTCTTGAACCGTTAGGATATATGCCTCCGGCTGAGTTTGAGACGGCATATTATAATCAACTGGAAGACATCGCCATTGGCCTGTAGTCACAAGAAACAGTCTCCGGGATTTCCGGGGCGGTTCAGTTTCTGCTACGCATCCGATCTTTTTTCAGAGACCGAAAATATTGCACCCCATTGAGATGAACAACTAATCTCACTGCCAGGCTCGGTCGTGGGATGCAGAACTATTCGGCTTTGAACAGCTTGACAGCTTTTATCGCGGCAATTATTACCCACAGAATTGAACCAACAGTCATACCCAAAGTAACTATCACCATGGGAATCTCCATAACTGGGGTTAATTTACCACTGGAAAACTGGAACAATGCAATCCGGGCAGAATAAAAAACACAAAAACCGGCGAAAAACAGTACGCAGGCATTAACGAATGTCCGTAGCATCCTTACTGCTAGTTTTTGTCCCCTTTTTGCAATCAGTTCCTCAAACATTGTGATACTGATCAGGCCATTATCATTGTAAACCAAGGCAGTACACAACATGATAATCCAGACAAAAATATAACGAAGCAATTCCTCTGTTGCAGGCAGCGAGACCTTCACCAGGCGTGAGAATACCGCGAGATTGGCAATCAATACCGTCCCAAAAACCGCCAAGCCTATGGCAGTGCTTAAAATCTTTTCAGAGTTTATACTGTGTTCATTATTCCTCATTCATGCACTCCCTAGATATTTACCCCATTAATCAAGCATGGCAACAACCCGGATCTGTGCTCCATCTGCATTCTGCAGATTCAGCGGCAGGGCTGCGACCTTTACGCGTACAACCTTGATTTTATGAAGGTTACAGAGATACTCGATCATGAGAATATCGTTTTTCAGCAGGTACTCATGGGTCGGCTGAAAGGTCTCTTTCGCCGGCACAAACCGGAGTTTGCGGATATCATAATCTTGGGGGAAATCAAAACCTATTACCTTGAACCCGAGAGTTTTAAGAAATTTCGCGCCTTCTTCCCCGATATATGGAGCATTATCCCAGAACTCGGTTGTCTCCCATGACATCCTGGCATCCCAGCTGGTCTTGATCAGTACCATGTTCGGAATGTCCTGACCGTAGGCAGCCTCAGCCAGCATATCCGCGGTAATCTCCTGGTTGGCCCCAACATGGGAAACATCCAGAATCAGAGCTTCACCGATCAGCAACTCAAGTGGAAAGTCGCTCAGGATTTTCCCATCCTCGAGAAAATGCCTCGGCGAATCTATATGGGTAAAGTTATGACTTCCAAGACTGAAGTTAGTTGTATTCAGTCCATCACCTTTAGCCATCTCCTTCCCCGGTCTAGACTCAAATCCATACCGCCAGTGCGGAATTATCGGAAGTGTAAGATCAATTATTTTCATACGTGCTTCTTTTCTCTCCAGGAAAACCGGGTTTCCTTATAATAAACAAGGAAACCCGTTTTCCGTCAGCTATTATTCGAGTAGTGCGAGTACTTTATCGACGTACTCCGAACCATACTTGTCGGTAAAGACTTTATAAGAGTCCTTAGACTGCTCCTTGAAAGCTGCAATATCAGGATTTGTTTCGACAGTCATAAGATCCATCAATTCAGCAAGAACCTTTTCCTCCGCTACAGCAGCTTCCTTGCTCACAACAGCGGTTGCATCCTTTACCGCCTTTGTGACTGCTTCCTGCTGGTCAGCATTGAGCTTATTCCAAGTCTGCAGGCTCATACTGAGCATAAAGGGAGTAAAGGTGTGCTTTGTCATTGTCATGTATTCCTGCACTTCATAGTACTTGTTGAAATAGATGTCGGTAAGCAGATTTTCCTGGCCGTCCACTGTTCCCTGCTGCAGAGAGGTATACACCTCGGAAGAGTCGATGGGCGTGGATACTGCACCAAGAAGACTCCACAGCTTGACCTGAATCGGGGCAGGGAGAGTTCTCAACTTAAGACCCTGAGTATCGGCCGGAGACTTTACAGGACGCACACTATTTGTAAGGTTTCTGAACCCTATCCCCCAGAAAGCCATCCCTTTCATATTTTTGGCTTCAAACTTGGCCAGAAGCTCCTCAGAAACCTCGCTGGTCAGAACCTTTTCAACCTCTGCGCGGTCTTTGAAAAGGTATGGAAGCTCAAATACCTGGATTTCAGGAACAAGACCAGAATAGTAGGCATCTCCTGTTACGGCAAAATCTACAGTGCCCTGCTGAACACCTTCCACCATTGATGTAGAGTTCCCGAGAGTACCATTGTGATATGCGGTAGCTTTTAGAGATCCTTTTGAATACTCATTGATCTTTTTAGCGAGTTCATTGAGCCCGATCCCTCCGGGAGTTGTTTCAGGAAGAGGTCCCGCAAGACTCAGCTCTATTACTTGTACCTTTTCACTGGAAGCACTGTCAGTACTCTTGCCTCCTCCGCATCCATAAAAAACCATAATCGCAGCAATCAATCCCAGCAGTAATCCTGTTCTGCTCAGTTTTTTCATATAATTCCTCCTATTTATTATTAACGAAAAAGATCATTCTTTTTCGATAATTTCAGACGCTTACTAAAAACGGATAATCACGCCATTTTTCACTTTGCACTGATTAAATCAGGCAGAAAGGTGGAAAGTTGAGGGACGAGAACAAGAACAACAATTCCAACCAGTGCGGAAATCAGAAATGGCCGTAAATCTTTAATTATCTTATGCACAGGAATATTGGAAACCGAGGAGACAACAAAAAGGTTCATCCCTACAGGAGGTGTTATTAATCCGATACAGAGGGCTACAACCATAACCACACCAAAATGCACTGTACTTATCCCCAGCATTATGGCTGTTGGCGCTATAATGGGAGCAAAAATGCTGCAGGCAGGCACGGCATCGATAAACATACCGGTAATAAGCAGCATAACTACCGCAAGGAGCATGAACACAATTGGGTTTTGGCTGATGCTGCCGAATCCTGCTGCAACCAGTTGAGGAATCTGTTCCCGGGTAAGGATCCAGCCGAATGCCTGGGTGACAGCTACAATAAGCAAAATACCTGCCGCCAGCTTCATTGTGCGGTAAAGAATGGATATCATGTCCCTGAAGCTGAGACTTTTATACACAAACATACCTACAATAATACTGTAAAGTGTGGCGACGGCGGCTGTTTCAGTGGGCGTGAAGAACCCGGAATATATACCGCCAAGGATGATAACCGGAGTAAGGAGAGCCCAGAACGCATCGATAAAGCTTAAGACCAACTCCCTCAACGAAAAATGTCCTTCGCCTTTATAACCCCTTTTCAGACTTATCCTGAAAGTCACCAAAAGCATTATTGCACCCAATACAATTCCGGGAAGAACACCGGCAAGAAGCATGTCTCCAACAGATGTATCTGTTGCGATGGCATATATAACCATCAGGATACTTGGCGGAATAATCGGGCCGAAGATTCCGGCTGAAGACTGAAGGGCTGCAGAAAATTCTTCATCATACCCATCTTTTTTCATTTCCGGAAGCATAATGCTTCCTATAGCGGCACATGTTGCGGCGCCTGCACCTGTCATACTGGCAAACATCATACTCGCAAGAACAACTACAAGGGCAAGCCCTCCCGGTAACGGGCCCATCAGCTTTTTTGCAAACGTGACGATTCGTCTGGAGATCCCCCCCTGCTGCATCAGACCACCAGCCATGATAAAAAATGGTATCGCCAACAGAGTAAACTTATCCATACTGTTAAGCATCTGCTGAACTACGACTATCGGGGATAAATTGATTGCTATCAGATAAACTACGGATGTAATACCAAGGGAAACTACCACCGGTACACCCAAAAACATGAACACAAAGAAAAACAGAATAATCATTTCCGTTGGCATTTTAAAAGTCCTTTTCTGTTTTTTCCGGAACCATTTTCCGGGTACAATCAATATATCTAATTTCCACCTGTATTCTCACAGATAGCGGACGTGAAAAAATAGATGCAAAAAATATACCAAGAACTATTTATAAATTTAAATGTTGCTTAACATGCCAATTTAACTTCTCAAACATGCACATGTTGGAGATATTGTTCATTTTTCTCCAGAAAGCACACATTTTGTTTCTCCAGTAAGTGCACACTTAGTCAAGCGCATTCTGCTGTAGCAATAGTAATATTGCACTAGTAGCAGAAGAATATTGTAAGAGTGCAATGCTTTTCCTATTTAGTTAGTCTATATTTTTATTTCAGCCCGCATAATAATGTGATAGATACTGAGTATTACAACGTCTTACCAGCAGCTTTCGTGGTTTTTCATCCCGCTGCAAATTGCACTCCGGTGCTTCTTAGGAGAAATCTGGTTCGAAAGATCTAAACATCAACCCATTAGAGGATAGATATGGATTTCGCAGGATTAGGCGAGCCAATCCCCTGCGCAATGGATTCCGGCATGAACTCACAGGTACAGCTTGGAGATGTCGTCGTTGTAATGGGAGGAGGTTCCGCCGGACAGATTATTGCCCAATGTTCCAAGCAAAAAGGTACCAGCAAAGTTGTAGTTTTGGATGGTAAATTCAATATTGCCGAGAATCTTGGAGCCGATCTAACAATAAAATTAACCCCAGGAAGATCCGGTCGAAGTAGTAAAGTATCTTACGACAGGAATCGGTACTGAGGTGGTAGTTGAAGCTGCCGGTAGCGAAACATCTTTTAATGCAGCATCCGAGATGATCAGGCACAACGGTAAATTTGTTTTTTACAGTTGGGTCACACAGCCCATCACGCTCAATATCAGCCGCTGGCACGACGATGGTCTGCAATTCATCAATACCTGCCTGGTACTTTACTCATGGCAGGAACGATACTTCCGGACACCGGAAACCTTCAGACCGGTTATTAATGGTCAGGTGGATATCAGACCACTTATTACGAAAATGAGTTTAACTCGAAAACATAAAGGAAGCGTTCGATCTTGCTGATAAAGAAGATGCAGCAATAAAGATAGTGCTTCGTCCCTGATAGACAAGAAAACGGGATATGCTCAATAGGAGCAGTCCCGTTTTTTATTTACTCTCAAGGAACTAAATCTCCTCCGGCGACAAATACCTGACTGGATCACCTTTAAGAAGATAGGCAAGCTTTGCGGCCTCTTCAAACTCTTCCATAAGATCCAGTGCAGCAGACAGCGATTTACAGACTACTACGGGCCCGTGGTTCTGCAACGGGGAAGCTGTCCGTTTGCCGGCCCATTTACCAAGTTCATTCGCCAAAGCATTGTCTCCAGGGCGGTAATATGGTATAAGTTCGACTTTCCCGATCTTCATGACAAAATAAGGGGTAAAAGGTCTGATAATCTCTCCCGGCTCAAGATCCGCACGACAGGAAAGCATTGTTGTTCAGATTGAATGCAGGTGTACATCACTGCCGCAGGCGGGATCCGTGTAAAGAGCCAGATGAAACTGAACCTCCTTCGAAGGTGGCGGACCTGAGAGGGGTATACCGTTATAATCGACCACGGACAGATCATCGGCGGACAATCTTCCCAGACATGAGCCTGTGGAAGTGGCGAGAATTGAGGAATCATCTATGCGCACTGATATCTTTCCTGAAGTCTCTCCGCCTGCAACAATAAAATTTCTAACTCCTGCGGTCTTCAGGTCTACAGAAAGACTACCGAATAAACTTTCTATCGCGCGACCTGCATCCTCATTCTTGTATTGCTCCTGTATTTTTACCAGTTCTTCAGGAGGTGCAGGGGCATAAAGCAAAGGCGCTGCTTCATTATCAAGGCGGGGAAGAATCTATTTTAGCACCTGTTTTGGATCCTCCAGATCATGCAGACATCTGTGCACGTCTATTCCCAATGAATCGACCTGTTTCTTATAGAGATTAACCTGTCGGTTGGTAGCTTGCGAACACGATCCCGATAATACAACGGTTTTTGCACTCTTCGGACGTCCAGCGGACTTCGCAGCAGCAGTATCATTCGCATTATGAGGATCAAGACCGGCAAGACCCGCAGCCAGTCCGGAACCCTCGGTTACAAGGGGCATATCCTTAACCGCTGCAGCAGCCGTTTCAAGATGTTTTTGCGAAAGAGCATCCAGGACTACATAGCTGTATCCTTGTGGTTGTGAGTTCTATAGTTGACTGCGTACCGCCTCGACTCCTTTATATAGAACCTCCGCATAAAGATTGTCCGCTCTGCCCTCGGACTGACTTTCCATTACACGCGATATCCTGGAATCAGTCATGGGAGTAACCGGATGGTTTTTCATCCCCGATTAATGGAGTAACTGGTCATGTACGAACAGATAACCCTTGTAGAGGGTCCTACAGTTTACCGGCAGGGCTGGACATACTATGGTCAAGCTCATTTCCAGGACTTTCATCAGTGCATCAGTCACCGGACCGATATTTCCTTTGGAGATACTGTCGAGAGTTGAGCAGTATTTAAAATAAAACTGAGTACATCCTTGTTCTTGCAGCCATGTGAGAGCAGCCAGAGAAGATTGAACCGCCTCGTCTTTTGGACAGGAGCGGGATTTAAGGCTAACTACAAAAGCATCGGCCGAGCCGCTAAAACAGTGGGTGGTATGCAGTTGGTCTGAATTGTAGACACACCGTTAGCAACCAGAAAACCGGCAATATCTGTATCACCGGTAAAATCGTCTGCAATTACACCGAGTTTTATCATTATTTTGTCTCAATGATATTATTTAAGAAACACACCATCCTGTTCTTTCCGAAGCGTCCACAGTATAGCGGACTCGTTTGGCTCAAGCATTTCTGCTGTCAGCAGTTCTCCTGCCTTTATGTCCCGGGTCAGCGTCATGCCGTCTGCCATATAGTACGGAAGCTGAGTATTCGCATCAATAGATTGTGCAGGACGTATAATTCCCTCAAACCCGTCGATAACATGATGATGCCCCACAGCTTTCAGTTGCGTACCTTTAGATAAATCTTTTGATGCCCGGGCAACTACATCATAGCGGGGTTTTGGATTGTCTGCTCCGGTGGGGAGACCAAGGAGTCCCACGGAAAGAACACTGAATAGCGCCTCAAACCCAAGATAGTGGGCGGGGTAATAGATCATAGCAGTTTTTCCATTTCTGCTTACAGGAACCCCTTTTTCTTCAAGTACCTGCCAGGTCTCATCGTCATCGCAGGCCACAATGACAAATTCACCCCCTTCCATACTCTGTTCGTCCATTCGACGCAGACAGTTAAATACGTCTATTCTGCATTCCCCGCTGAGAAGTCCGCCCATCTCTTTGGGACACATAAGGTCGGGGACTTCAACAGCCCGTGCAACGGGATAGTGAAGGGATTCAGTATCCGGATTAATATCCGGCAGATGATTGCAGACAATAGCCATCTCCGCAAGATCGGGAATTGCCCGCTGGCTGAACTCTTCCAGCAACTTGCTGCGCCGTTTTACTGTATCTTCATAATCATTCCCTAAATCCCAAACTTCAGCGAAATCTTTGACGCTTATCTTTTTATCGAGCACTTGAACCGTTGACTTCTCCGGATCATAAATAAAGTCGTATTCGCTTGATTTACCGACACTCAGTATCTTCAGCCCTGCGGTTCTTGCCCAGGTTATAAGCCCGATAAGCAGGGAGGGCTGGTCTCCCTCAGCAAGGGAGTAAACCACTCCACGCTCTCTGGCTTTTCTGGCCAGTAAAGATCCAACAACGGAATCCGATTCCTTGGTAACCCCTACGACGTTCTTCCCGTTCTCTATCGCGGAAAGAACATAGCCGGCGGAAGCTTCCGGGTTTCCCGTTCCCTCTACAACAACATCAACAGGCATTTGCATAGCAAGAGGCACATCATCGAAAATCAGCGATTTTCCCGCTTCAAAAGCCTCAAGTCCAGATTCCCGGTCGATACAATGAATAATATCTTCATCCGATATACCAACTGATTTATAAGCATTCACACATTTTTGAATATTCCGTCCACACAGTACCCGGATCGACAAGGTCCCGTTGCGTACACCGTACTTGAACAACGAGTGATTAAACCCGCTGACACCGATAATCGCTATTTCAAGTTTTCCTTTGACACCGGGAGAAAACAGAAGGTCAAAATTCATGGGCAATACTCCTCTATCTATTATCAAACATTCGCTACTGGAGAACAGCAAAAAGAATGCCAACGCTGGAGAAGATGATTGTCTGTCTCCCATATTAAGGGTACTCCGGAATAAACCTATAACCTGCTAAGAGATACAAGGTTATATAGAGAAATACACAATAAGAATCTATAGAATGAATTAATTTTCATGAAGAAAATATGTTGCAGTTCCGACTTTTTCGATGCAAAATGAGTTGCATATGTGCAACTATCATTCCAAGGTAGTTTATGATTAATATCACCTTCATCGTGCCGTACGAATCCATGAAAAAGACTGTGGAAGAAATATTCCGTGAACATCCGGAGAGAGCTGCCATCAAACAGTCCATTGTAGCCAAAATGGTCGACGAAATTGAAGAGGATGATCTACTGCATGCAGATATAGTCATTGCCAGAGGATACTCCGCCAACCGCGTAAAGCGTGGTGATGTGCCCGTGCTCGATATAACTGTAACCGGATTCGATATAACCGTTGCATTGAACTCCTGCATTCGCCAATACTCTCCAAAAAAGATCGCTGTTGTCGGACCTCTGAATACAGTGTACGGAATTGAAGAGATCAGGAATGTTTTCTCCTGCGAGATTGTTAGCTACCAGGTTGACGACCCTGAAAGACTGCGCGATACAATAAGGCAGGCCGTCCGGGAAGGAGTTGAAGCGGTCATCGCAGGAAGAACTGGAACATCCATTTGTCGCGAAATGGGCATTAATAATGTCATGATCTTGAGTTGCCGCAAGACGGTCCTTCAGACCGTGGACGAAGCTATCCGCACAGTACGGCTTATGCGCCGTGAGCGTGAACGAACGGATCGTTTCAAGGGTATTATGGATTACTCCTTTGAAGGAATACTCTCCGTAGACCGAAAAGGTTTTATAACAACTGCCAATAACCACGCAAAGAAGGTCTTTGACGGCCTGGACGATGAGGAGGCTCGAGTACAAGCTTCGGACTTATTTCCTCAACTTAATATTAAGGCAGTTTTGTCGGGAAAAAACAAAATCCTCGGGGAACTTGTTCACATAAAGAAAAACCTCTACACCGTTAACTGTGTTTCCGCCGGGGACGCCGGAGCCGTTGTAACTTTCTCAAACATCTCCAAAATCCAGGAAATTGAGGGACGAATCCGGTCCAAGCTACACAAGAAAGGACTGGTGGCAAAATATTATTTCAAGGATATAATCGGTTCTGAGCGAAGGATTCTGGAAACCGTCCGGACAGCAAAGAAATTCAGCCGGGTAGATTCAAACATTTTCATCTTCGGAGAAACCGGAACCGGTAAAGAGCTCTTCGCTCAGAGCATCCATAATGCCAGTGTGCGTAGAGGGCAGCCCTTTATAGCAATAAACTGTGCTGCTCTTTCAGAGGACCTGCTGGAGAGCGAACTATTCGGATACGTGGATGGCGCATTTACCGGCGCATCCAAAGGTGGTAAAACAGGCTTATTCGAACTTGCTCATAAAGGAACAGTATTTCTGGATGAAATTGGGGATATATCCCCGAAGCTGCAGAGCAGACTCTTGAGGGTCCTGCAGGAGAGAGAAATAATGCGTATCGGGCACGACAGAGTAATCCCCATCGACATCCGTATAATTTCAGCCTCCAATAAAAACCTGCGAAAGCTGGTAGACGAAGGTGTCTTTCGTGAAGATCTTTTTTATCGTCTTAATGTACTCAAACTGAATCTTCCTCCATTACGTGAACGCCCCAGGGACATTCTGGATCTCTGCGAACATTTCATCCAAATAAACAGGAGGAAAAACGGGAATAGTCTGACCTGTTTAACTCCAGCCGCTGAGCACCTGATAACAAACTACAGCTGGCCGGGTAATGTCAGGGAGCTTTCCAACTTTTGTGAACGGCTCTGTGTTTTATCGGAGGATAGCGTAGCCGATATAGACGATGCGCAGGAATGTTTAGAAGCGGCAGTCCCCCTGGAAGAGCTGGAAAAAAAACAAGGGAATCTCTCATCTATAGTGCTGTTGAATGAAAGAGATTGCATTTTACAGGCGCTTCAAACCAGCGTTAGCAAAAGGGAGGCCGCACGGCAACTGGGCATAGATCCAAGCACTCTCTGGCGGAAAATGAAGAAGCACATGCTGAAATAGCCTTACTCATATGTCAGATGCTGTTGTAACAGCTCAGAGAATACGACGTTATAGCCTATTCCAAGCTATCCTCTAATATGCATACTTGTACATCCTGTAGTTTTTCCCTAATCCTCCGGCGCCAGCCTCAGCTGGTAGAGGGCAATCAAACCCAGAGCCAGAACCATCCCCAGGAGCTGCACGGGACCCAGAGGCTCTCCCAGAAGCAGGAAACCCCAGAGCATGGTCAGCATGGGCTGTATCAGCAGCAAGAGGCTTCCCCGGTGAGAGGGAAGCTGGGTTATGTTGGTTTTTATCAAAATCCATCCCATGCTCTGGGAGAGCAGGGCCATCAGGACCAGGAAGAGCTGACTCCGCCAGGAGGTAACGATAAAATCGACCTGTTCAACAACAGCGCCGTAGGTACCCACAAAGGCGCCGGTCACCGCCATGAACACCGCCAGGGAGAGAATCTCGGGGTAACCCTTCCCGGCCTTCATCTTCGCGAAGCGCAGGCCCAGCAGGTAACCGGAGTAGGCAATCCCCACGAGAATCCCGAGAAAGAATCCGATTCCCGGAGAGACCAGAACCTGGATGGTCGGGATGGTAAGAAAAAGGCCCAGAAATATAAAGGGAATGAGCAGCGGGAACCAGGGAGAGATGCGCTCCTTGAAAAAGAAAAAGCCGAAGATGGTCACAAAAATAACCTGGCTGTTGGCCATAATAGTGGCAGGCCCCGCGCCGATGTACAGAATGGTCTTGTGCCAGATTATCAGGTCCGCCGCAAGGGCAAGACCTCCCCAGAGGGCCGGAACCAACCAGCGCCAGGAGGCGCTCCGCAGTTCCCCCCGTACAAGAGCAACGCCGAAGAGAAAAATGGAGGAGTAAAAACAACGATAAAAGGCGCTGACCGTGGAGTCCACCGCCGCGAGCTTGACGAAAATCGCTGAAAAACTGATACATAGTACCCCGGACAGGAGCCCGACGTACTTTTTACTGGCGGTTGCCTGCATACCTGTTTCCTGTATTTCCTGATTTATTCCACAAACGGATTGATTATCCGTATACCCGAATAGAACTGCCCGGTGTTGAGATCCTCGGAATAGATTGCATCGCATTCAGCATATTCTGCGTTACTGACAATACACGCATCCCAGAAGTTTATACCATAGGTCTTCCGTATTTCCACTGCCCTTTTGGTCATTGAAGAGGATTGAAACTGCACCGAAAATACCTTACCCTGAGGGCTGAAAATAATCCAGAGGAGTTACGATGTCGCTGAAGGAGATACGGCTAACATCCATGACTGCCGCAGCCGGTTGAGCGGCCAAAAGGGGGGCTTCCTCCCTGGCGCAGGTGCTGCAGCCATTAGCCGGAATGTTCTCCGATGTGGAGAACGACAACTTGATCATAGGACTCGAAATCAGTGACGATGCCGCCGTGTACCGTGTAGGCGACGATAAGGCGGCTATCCTTACGGTGGATTTCTTTACCCCCGTGGTGGACGATCCCTACAGCTATGGCGCCGTTGCGGCGGCAAATGCCATGAGCGACATCTACGCCATGGGAGGCGAGGTCGCGGTGGCCCTGAATATCTGCGCTTTTCCTGCAGAGCTGGACGAAAGTATAATCACCGAAATCATGCGGGGAGGCGCGGAAAAGATCAAAGAGGCCGGCGGAATCCTGGCAGGGGGCCATACCGTGGACGACCGGGAACCCAAGTACGGGCTGTCGGTCATGGGCTTTGCCCATCCGGATTCTATTATGACCAAAGGCGGGGCACGCCCCGGGGACAAGCTGATCCTTACCAAAGCCCTTGGTTCGGGCATTATTACCACAGCGGCGAAAAGTCAGAAGGCCGAAGCCCCCCACATCGAAGAAGCGGTCCGCAGCATGATGGAACTGAATAAAAACGCCGCGAAAATTCTGGTGGACCATGAAATAAAGGGCTGTACCGATATTACCGGTTTCGCCCTGCTGGGCCACGCCTTCGAAATAGCGGAAAAGAGCAAGGTGGGAATGAAGATATCCGCCTCTTCCCTGCCCTTTCTGGAGGGCTCCATGGAATACGCCGACGAATGGCTCTTTCCCGGGGGAACCGGAAAGAACAAACGGGCCTATGAAGAGCACATCAGTTTTGCGGCTTCAATAGAAGAAGAGATGCGCCACCTCATGTTCACACCGGAAACCTCCGGCGGTCTGCTGGCGGCGATCCCCTCCGAAAAGATACAGGAGGTCCTAGCCGCCTTTGAAGCGTCCGGAACCTTCTACAGGGAAATCGGAGAAGTCGTGGAAGGCTCAGGAATCAAAGTTACCCCGTAGGCCGGGGCTTCAGCACACAACCCGACTGTCACCGTCGCGTTTTACCAGGCCTTTTTCTTCCATCTTGTTTAAAAAGGGAATCATGTATCTCCGGGTAAGACCGGTCTTTTCCTTTGCCTCGGGGATGGAGAAGGATGTTCCCGCATCGAGCCCTTCGAGTATAACCCGGGCCAGGGCGTCGAAGCTCTCCCTGCTGAAGTAGATATCCCCCTCCAGGGCCACGACCTTCTCCATACGCGCCAGGTTGCGCAGTTCCGATCGTGCGCCGGGCTCCGGTATCTCCTTCAGCTGCAGTCCCGCATTTTTCTGTTTCTCCAGCATATTCATGATCTTTTTTGCCAGGGGAGACAGGCCGTAGTCCCCGCCCAGCTGTTCCGGGGATATCAGTATCCGATCCTTCTGTACAATTCTGTAGGTGGTCAATCCACGGTCGATAAGATATTCCTTGATCTCCAGCGGAATATCCCCGGATTGAAGGTACTCCGCCTTTCCTACTCCGCCGGGTTTCGAGCAGAGACGGTTCAGCCTGTCGGCCTCCTTCAGGAGAAAATCTTCCAGAACCACGGTGTTCTGAACTTCCCGTGTTTTCAGGGACTGGGCTGCTGCAAACTGCTTTATCGTCCGCTTTACTGCCTTGGATGTATAGGTAAACCAGCCCTGCAGCATAAAGCGCAGCACAGCCTCGTCGCTTATGGCCTCCGGGGCGGGATAGTCCTTGAGAATTTCGGCAAGGCGGATTCTGAAATGCCGGTCCGTCTCTCCCGCCCAGATAAAACGGCCCTTTCCCAGAATGTGATAGCCCCCCTGCTGGATGAACAGACAGGGATCGAAACTGGCGACCGGGATCTTTTCATTCAGCACAATCCTGGCAAAACCTTCCGCTTTCAAAAAATGAATGCTGCCGATGTAGTGGCCCGTTCCGCTGGCTATCTCAAGCTCCATGTGGTTCCGAATGGCCCTGCGGCTTTCATCCAGGGCCTCCCACTGAATAATGAACTCCCTCTCACACCTGAAGTCGGCAGGATTTCTGGCGGCAACACAACCCCGGGAGACCTCCTCCTTTTTTATGCCCTGAAGGTTGCAGGCAATCCGGGATACAGGGCATGCCGTTTTCAGGGAGCTGTAATAGGACTGAATCCCTCGTATTTTCGCCGTTAGACCTGCGGGCAGAATGCTGATCTCATCCCCTTCAGAGAGCTCGCCCCCCGCCAGAGACCCGGTTATGACAGTGCCCGATCCTTTTATTGTAAATACCCGGTCCACGTGAAAAAACGCGGAGCCTCCCGTTTTGGACGCGGGCATCCTGCGGAGAATCTCCACGACCGCACCGCGCAGGGTATCGATACCTTCGCCGGTAATGGAGGATACGGGAATTATGCTGATCTCTTTCCTGAAGATGCGGGTCAGATTTTCCTGAACCAGCTCGGACACCAGCTCGCGGAACTCATCGTCAATCGTATCGACCTTGGTAAGGGCGCAGACGACCTCCTGTATGCCCATGGCTTCGAGCACCCGGGCGTGGTCTTCGGTCTGCTGCATCCAGCCCTCGTTCCCGGCAACCACCAGAACGGCGCAGGAGAGGCTCCAGGCACCGGCCACCATGTTTCGGATAAAACGTTCGTGCCCGGGAACGTCGATGACCCCCACCGCCTCTCCTTCGGGAGTCTCGAAATGGGCGAATCCCAGGTCTATGGTCATTCCCCGCTTTTTTTCCTCCGGCAGTCTGTCGGCGTTGATTCCCGTAAGGGCCTGAATAAGTGCCGTCTTGCCGTGATCCACATGTCCGGCGGTTCCTATTATGTGCACGGACTATCCTCCCAGTAGGTTCTGCAGCTCCGCTCGGATTCGGGGAATATCCTCCGGCAGAATAGTTGCCAGGTTCAGCTGGACCTTATCTTCGGAGATTATCCCGATGATGGGGGGATCGGCATTCCGCAGGGCCCTGAGAATTGTGTCCACCTTCCGTCCGATATTGATCTGTACCGACAGGGATGGAAAGCTCTCATCCGGAGCCGAACCCCCTCCGCTTGTAAGGCTGGATTCAACGATGGAGGCTTTGCTCCGGTCGATGCCCTGCAGGATTTTCCTTCCCCGGCGCTTCAGTTCCCTCATGCTCAGAGCCAGCGTCTCGGTAACCATGCTGCTCCGTCCGTTCAGACGCCGAACCAGGCCGGCCTCCAGGAGGGAGTAGACCGCCTTCCCCGGGCGGAAGACCCGCATCAGGGGATGCCGCTCCAGCCTCGCGATCAACTCCTTCTTTCCCACAATAATCCCCGCCTGGGGGCCTCCCAGGACCTTGTCGCCGGAAAAGCAGACCAGATCGGCGCCGTCATGCAGATGGGTCCGGACGGATATTTCACCGGGCAGGGCTTCGTCTATGACCCCGGACCCCTGGTCTACACAGAGAAGGACTTTTTCCGGTTTTATCCGTGCAAGCTCACGGACCGGCGGGGAGTCGGTGAACCCGCGGATGGCAAAATTGGAACGATGGACCGACAGGATCATGGCGGTCTCGTCGGAAAAGGCCGAGAGGTAATCCTCCCGGTCACTTATATTCGTGGTACCGATCTCCACCAGACGGGCGCCGGACTGCTTAAGAATCTCCGGTATCCTGAATCCTCCCCCGATCTGCACCTGCTCTCCCCGGTTTACAATGACCTCCCGGTCCCGGGCAAAGGTCTGCAGGATAAGAAAAACCGCCGCAGCGTTATTGTTTACGATTAAGGCGTCCTCCGACCCCACCAGCCGTGAAACCAGCAGAGGGATCAGCCCCTTTCTTTTACCCCGCTTGCCGCTTTTCAGGTCGAATTCAAGATTGGAGTACGAGCAGTTGATCTCCTCCGCTTCCCGCCAGACTTCCCGCAGAATGGGAGCCCGTCCCATATTGGTGTGGATGATGATTCCGGTGGCGTTGATCACCTTCTGCAGTTTATCCTTCCCGGTCTCTCTGCATTCGGCAAGAAGCCTCTCCAGGATTTCAGAAAAAGGGGGAACCTCGCTGTTCTCCTGCAGTACCGAACGCCGGATTCCGTCCACAAGGCTTCGGGCAATCTCTGCTACCACAGGCCTCCCAAGGGCATCAATATACTTTTCTACCCCGGGGTTCTGCAGGAGTATTTCGATCTGGGGGAGTGCTGCAAGCTGATGTTTTTCCATAGTTTTTTACGGAAGAGGGAGGAATCGAACCTCCCGACGCTTCTACACGCCCAACGGTTTTGAAGACCGCGAGGACCACCAGATCCTATCAACTTCCGATGCGATTTTAGTAAGTCCCCAGTATGCTGTCAAGAAACTAATAATTATTCTCAAGAAATTCCTTGCGTTATTATTAAGAATGATTACAATATAGCTAGAACAAAACTTAGTTCTTGCCTCTCTGTTCCGGGCATTCCGGCGCAGGAGCAAGAGGGAGGAGGCAGAAATGCCTGAAGAATTCAAACCGGGTTGTCAGCGACCGAAGAGCGGACCCGTCGGCGGAGAACCCGCAAAAGCGGCCTCCGGCGAACAGACAGTACAGGAGGAAAAAAAGCCTATGATCAAAGTTGGACAGAAGGCGCCTGACTTTTCAGCCGCCGCGTACCACAAAGGCAAGTTCATCGAGGTAAAGCTCTCCGAGTACATCGGAAAGTGGGTCGTCCTGTGTTTTTACCCAGGCGACTTTACCTTTGTTTGAGCAACAGAAATTTCGGCGGTCGCCGAAAAGCATGCTGAGTTCGAGAAACTCGGCGTAACTGTCCTCTCCATGAGCGTGGACAGTATCTATGTTCATAAAATGTGGAATGATCATGAACTTTCAAAAATGGTAGAAGGCGGCGTACCCTTCCCCATGCTTTCCGACGGAGGCGGGGCAATAGGTACTGCCTATGGAGTCTACGACGATGCTGCCGGAGTAAACACCCGCGGCCGCTTCCTGATCGATCCCGACGGCAATATCCAGGGCTTTGAAGTCCTTACTCCCCCGGTAGGTCGGAACGTTTCGGAAACCCTGCGGCAGATCCAGGCCTTCCAACTGGTACGGGAAAAGAAAGGGACCGAGGCTACCCCATCGGGATGGAAACCCGGAAAGAAAACCCTTAAACCCTCTCCCGACCTTGTAGGCAATGTCTGGAAGGAGTGGAAACCCGGCATGGCTTTTGACGAATAGGTCAAAGGTCAGTTAGAAAACCTGAACACCGCCGGAGCATGGGGATTAATCTTCAGCCCCGGCGGTTTTTTCGTGTATACTTATCGTTATGCGAACGCAGATCCTGATCGTGGGAGCCGGCCCCGTGGGCCTTTTGCTTGCCAACCTGCTGGGACAGAAAAATATCGATACCCTGCTGGTGGAAAAGCGGAGCGAAGCTTCCCGGCATTCCAAAGCCATCGGGCTAACCCCTCCTTCCCTCCGTATTCTGGCCCGGCTCGGACTGGAAGAAAGCTTCATAAACAACGGGGTCCGGATTACCGATGCCTTTGTCCATGGAAAAAAGAACAGCATCGGACACCTCTCCTTTTCCGCCATACCCGGGCCCTACCAATACATACTCTCCTTTCCCCAGCGGAGGACCGAAGAGATCCTGCGGCGGAAGCTTGAATCCTTTCCCGGCATACAATTCCTGCAGAACCATGAATGCATGGAATACAGCGATCACGGGGACCATATCAGCGCCGTTGTTCGCACGGAAAAGGGGGAATCCCTCAATATTGACGCTGACTACCTCTGCGCCTGCGACGGCTTCCGCTCGAGCCTGCGGCAGCTCTCCGGCATCGGCATGCCCGGGCGTGAATATTCCGACACCTTTCTGATGGGGGACTACCGGGACCGATCCGGCCTGGAGAAAGAGGCGCATCTCTTTTTTACCCCTTCAGGATCGGTGGAATCCTTTCCCCTTCCCGGGGAGTTCCGGCGCTGGGTGGTTCAGACACCTTTTTATATGGAGGATCCCGACCCTGATTACCTGGAAAGTTCGGTATTCCAGCGTTCAGGCTTCACCCTTGACCCGGCAGACAGAGAGTGGACGAGCCCCTTCAGAATATACAGCCGGATCATGACGGATTTTTATCGGGGAAGACTTCTGTTTCTCGGCGACGCGGCCCATACGATTCCCCCCATCGGCGGCCAGGGAATGAACACCGGCTTCGGGGACGCGGAGCATGCAGCAGGAATACTCGCTTCCATGCTGGAAGGTGGATACAGCGCCGGACTTCTTCGCAGCTACTCCCGCCGTCGCCGGATAGCCGCCGTAACAGCCGCAAGCAAGGCGGTTCTCTCCATGAAGACAGGGACCATACAGGGCAGAATCGCCTCATTCCTGCGGAACGGAGTGATTAAGCTGCTCCTTGCAAGTCCCTTTAAACACAGCCTCTCGAAGCATTACGCTATGCTGGCGATAAAGAGCATCAGTTCTTCCTGATCACCGTGATCCTGAGCATGCCGAACATCCGCGGCAGGTATTGGAGGGGAGAAAACCCGCGGCTTTCAAGGAGGCGTAAAAACTCAGCCTGATCCGGAAAACTTTTAAGACTCTCGGCAATATAGCCGTAGACCTCAGGATTACCATGATAGACCCGACCCCAGAGACGTCCCCAGAACGACAGGAGTCCAATCTGCAGCCTCCCCAAACCTTTCCGGCTTGATCTGGAGAAATCGAGAAAGGCGCCGTATCCTCCGGGCTTCAGCATACGATGAATCTCATCCAGTAAGCGCCCCAGGTCGGGGGAGTTCCGCAGGGCGTAACCTCCGCTGATAATATCGAATTCCCCGTCCTTAAAGGGGAGTTCGTTCATGTCTCCCGGGGAAAAATTGATCCGTTCCTGTATTTTCCCGGGCATGCGTGCAAGGTTCGAAGCCGCCCGGTCCAGCATATCGGTATTCAGGTCGATCCCCTGTATGCGGGCGGAAGGATACCGGAGGGCGAGCAGAAAACTGAGATCCCCCGGTCCGCAGGCAAGGTCCAGAATGCGTGGCTCAGGGATCTCCGGAAGCAGCGAGACCAGCTTCTCCTTCCAAGCCGCGTCCCGGCCGAAGGAGAGCACCCGGGTAATACCGGAATAAACCTGTGCCACCGGAGTAAAGAGCATGCGGTTGTACTCCCGTTTGCTCTCGGGCAGGGTGAGATCAAAATCCTTCAGACGCTGCCGGAATCGCCGTTTCTCATCCATGGGCTGTTTTTTTCTCCTGTTTTTATTTTCCTCTTTTTATTTTCCTTGCCTGATGAAGATAGTACTTTTATCCCATGCAGGAGTCAAACAATAAGCAAGGCGCGTATCTTCTGGGAATCGGTACCGTTGTTCCGGACTATTCCTACTCCCAGGACTTTGCTCTGGAGTTCAATCTGGGAATCGAGGGGACAACGGAGCGGCAGAAAAAGTTCATGCGCCGCATCTATGCCGGAAGCGCCATCGAAAAACGTCATTCCGTCATCGCCGATTACGGCCGTGATCCGGCGGATTACAGCTTTTTTCCGCCCACAAAAAGCCTGAAACCTGAACCCACAACGGAGGAGAGAAACGACCTCTTTATCCGGGAGGCCAACCGGCTCTCGGCGCTGGCTGTACAGGACCTCTTTGCACGCATAGGAAACGCAGACACCAATACCATTACCCATCTAATTACCATAAGCTGTACCGGCTTTTCCGCTCCGGGCTTCGACTTCCACCTGGCCCGGGAGCTTGAGCTGCCTGCCGCTACCAGGCGTTACCATATCGGTTTTATGGGCTGTTACGCTGCCCTGACCGGGATGTCCCTGGCTCATTCAATCTGCAGGGCAGAGCCCGGTGCCCGGGTCCTGATGGTAAACGTGGAGCTCTGTTCCGTACACTTTCAGCAGCGGGACGATCTGGATACCATGGTCGCCAACGCCATATTCGCCGACGGGGCCTCCGCGGCGCTGATTGTCGCTGATCCGACGGAAGCGGACGCAGCTGTACTCGCCTTCGACTCCTTCAACTCCCAGATCCTTCCCGACAGCGAGGAAGACATGGCCTGGCGGGTGGGAAATACGGGATTCAAAATGAAGCTCTCCGCCTATGTGCCCCGGATAATAAACGAGAATCTTGAGGATATCCTCAAAGGGATCCTCGACAAAAGCGGCCGCCGCCGCGGGGATATCGATATATGGGCGGTACACCCCGGCGGGAAGGCCATCCTCGAAAAAATTGAGGAGGCCCTGCAGCTCGATCCTGCGGAACTCGGCGTGTCCTACGAGGTCCTCCGGGACTACGGCAACATGAGTTCGGTAACCATCATGTTTGTACTGCAGAAAATCCTTGCCGACAGCCGGGAAGGAAATGTTCTGGCCATTGCCTTCGGTCCAGGACTCACCGTGGAAACCGGTTTCATGCGTAAGATTTCCCGGCAATAGCCTATGCCGCTTTTGACCTTTCCCCGTCGGGAAACAAAACCGGAGCTGATGGACGATCCGGCGTGCGATGAAAAAATGCTTATACGGACCGTCCGGCAGTTCCGGCTGATAAATCTGCTCTTCTCAGCTTCCCGCCGCCTGATCAAAAAGGAGTTCGTCTCCCGGATGAAACCTGGAAGTACAAAACCCTACACCTTTCTCGACATCGGGGCCGGCGGCTGCGACACCGCCCTCTGGCTTGCGGATTACTGTAAAAAAAAGGGCATCCCGATCCGCATCACCTGCCTGGACAATGATCCCCGGATTGCCCGCTACGCCCGCCGGGTTATTGAAAAACGAAAGAATATCGAACTCCTCCAGGCTTCGGTTTTCGATATTCGCACAATGCCGTGCTTTGATTTTATCTTCTCAAACCATTTTCTTCACCATTTTTCCGATTCACAAATCCCGCAGATACTCGACCTGGTGGAGGAAAAAACCGGCATCGCCTTTTTAATGAACGACCTGTGCCGCTCCCGCCTCTCGTACCTGGGCTATGAACTCTTTGCCCTCCTTTTTCTGTACAAAAGCTTTGCCCGCTACGACGGCAAATTGTCCATCCGGCGGGGATTTACCACCCAGGATCTGCGCCGACTGATCGGGGGGACAAAAAATCCCGAATCCTTTTTTGCGGGAAAGACCTTTCCGGGCCGCGTGTATATCAGCGGTCTCAGCCGGGGTGAATCCGGGCACCTTTCGGGAGATGCATAAAATGGGCAAAAGAATAGCCATCATCGGCGGCGGATTTGCGGGAACGGAAGCTGCCCGGAGGCTTTCGGGCCGGGGACAGGAGGTCCATCTTTTCGACCCGAGGCCCGCCTTCGAGTTCCTCCCCCTTCTGCCGGATTTCCTGGGCGGGCGCTACTCCCGTGAATCAGTAACATGCGCTTTCTCCTCACTGGCGAAACAATACGGCTTTATCTTTCATCAGACCCGGGTCAGTTCCGTGGATCCCGTACAGTGCCGCTTTTATGCGGAGGGGCAGCAATTCAAGTTTGACTACCTTCTGATTTCATCTGGGGGCACCACCGATTTTCACGGGAATAAAACGGTCGCCGAAAAGTGCTTTACCGTGCGCAGTGCCTCCGGCATTGAAGCTCTGCTTGCAGCCTTCCACTCCCAGAACCCGGACACTGCGGTTCTGGTGGGCGGCGGATATACCGGTCTCGAAACGGCATCCCAGCTGAGGCGCCTGGCCCGCAAAAATGGCAGGGAGCCGGAGATCCTCGTCATCGAAAAAGGGAAGACCATTCTTGCCGGAGTCGGCCCCGAAGCACGCAGCTACCTGGAGCAGGAGCTGAAAAAACTCGGCATAACTATCCTCACCTCCACGACCCTTGAGGTGTTCAGCGAGGAGGGCGTCAGCCTTTCCAGCGGAAGAATTCTGAAACGCCCCCTTGTCATCTGGAACGCGGGAGTGAGCTTTCCCATAGAATTATGGGTACAAGAGGTCGATCTCGACGCTGCCGGCAGGGCGAGGGTGGATCGGTACGGACGAATCGGGGAGCAGTGCTGGGCGGCAGGGGACATTGCCCATTTCGGCGATGGTGATGCCGGCCTTCCCATGGCAAGCTACCTGGCGATACAGCAGGGGGCTTCAGCGGCCGGGAACATCCTGCGTCACATTGACCGTAAACCGTTGCGCCCGTACCGGCCCCGGTACTTCGGCTACGTCGTTCCCCTGGCCAGCGGATACGGAATCGGCAGGATAGCCAGAATAAAGCTGAAAGGACGGCTACCGGTGCTGATCCATCATGCAGCGGGGATCATAAGAAGCTTTGCCCCGGGGAAAAGAATCAGAATGCTGAGAGAACTGCTGCGGGAGGGAATCGGGATGGGACGGAGCAGGATGGAGCGAGGGATTGATACATAAATTTGAGCTTTTTGACATATTGACTTCTGTTTTTTTATTTGGTATATTGTCAGTAATGACCCGCATTACACAGGATCAGCATGGATAGATCCGCCCGTGTCCAGGTAGTCAACGTAAACAATCTTGTCACAGTTCCGATCTCCTCCTCAACCAAACCCGAAATCGACGAATCCTTCCAGGAAAAGTGGCAGGAACTGGTCGATATAGCAGCGCGGATAATCGGTGTTCCCTCCGGGCTTATCATGCGGCTTTTGGAAGATGAAATCGAGGTATTCAAATCCAGTCACACCAAAGATAACCCCTATGAACCCCGCGAAAAAGCTGAGCTGGGCTGCGGCCTGTACTGCGAAACTGTCGTTGGCAGACGCGAAGCCCTGCTGGTACCGAACGCGCTTGCGGATAAGAACTGGAAAGACAACCCGGACGTTCAACTGAAAATGATCTCCTATTTCGGCGTTCCGATCCTCTGGCCCGACGGCGAGGTTTTCGGCACCTTGTGTGTGCTGGACTCAAAGGAAAACAGCTATACGGAGGATCATAAGCTGCTTATAGAAAAGTTTGCCGGGATGATCGAACACGATTTGAAGGAAATACAGATCCGTTCCCAGCTGCAGAATACAATCGGCTATAAGGAAGTTCAGATCCGGGAGATGCGCCATCGCATCAAGAATCAGTTGAACATGCTCATAAGCTACATCGACCTCAACCGTGACCAGGAGAAAGGATCATATAACCCCGATCTGATGCAGGATTTGCACAATCACATAAACGCCCTGTACAGACTGCACAATATCCTGAATCAGCAGGAATCGGATTACACGATTCCGGTTGTCGACCATCTGAGACGTATTCTCAAGGACATCGTTTCGAACTCGTCATTCCCCATCGGGATCATGGTGCGGGGAGATGATTTTCATCTTCCGGAAGAGTCCATGGTGCCCCTCATGATGATAATCAACGAACTGGCGACAAACTCAATGAAGTACGCATTCAGCAAGGTGGAGAATCCGGAGATCAGGCTGGACTGCCGCGAAAAGGAGGGACGAATCATTTTCTCCTACGCAGATAACGGCAGCATGACAAAACCCACGGCTGAGATAACAAAAGGGCTGGGAATGATGATCATTGAAGGCCTCAGTTCGCAGCTGGGTGGTTCAACACAGATCGATATGGATAAAGGATTTCATTTCACCCTGGAGATACCGGGGCAAGACGGAAAAACACGCACTATTCTGCGTCCATAATCAACAGGTTCCCGGGTGCTTTGAAAGCCGACCGTTCACCCCTCTCTCTCCCCCCCCCGCATCATACACAAGGGAATACAGCAGGGATCGTCCCCTCTGCTTAACCGGTCCGCTGAATACCTGCACATCCCGCACCGAACCGTCGGCCCGGCGGTGTCGAAAATCAAAATGGGTTTTTCGGTAGCTCCGGGCCCGCTCCATCTCCGCAGCGATCTCCTCAGGACTCAGGGTATTGATCTGTGAGATATTCATCCCCCTGATTGTTTCCAGGTCCCAGCCGTAATAGCGGCAGGCCGCGGGATTCGCGTTTACGATCGATCCGTCCTCCGGGTCGATAAGCAGCATGACGGCGTGATTATTCTCAAAGATAGCCCGGAACTCTTCTTCCCGCTCCCGCAGCTCCTGCTCCGACTTTTTGCGCGCGGTAATGTCCCGTTTGAACTCTACAACCTTTTCCACTCTGCCGGTCTTTTCATCGATAATGGGATAGGCAAAGGCTTCGATCCATTCCACCGGGGATCCTGCAGAGCCCTGCAGCTCGCTCATCTCCGGTTTGCCGCTTTCAAAACAGCGAAGAACCGGACAACCCGGACATGGTGCTGTGCGCCCACGGAAAGCACTGTAGCATTTCCTGCCGGTAAAATCGCTTTCTCCCGGAAACCAGGTATGGGTAGTACTGTTAACCCGGTCGATGCTCAGGTCATAGTTCAGAACAGAGATACCTTCCTGCACACTTTCCACCACGCTTTCCAGGTAATTCTTCGTATCCTCGATCTCCCGGGTTATGCGATACTGTTCGGTTACATCCCGGAAAACAAGCACGACACCCTCGACATCCCCCTTTTCATCCCGGATAGGAGCAGCACTGTCGGCAATCTGCATCCTTCTGCCGTCCCGGGAAACCAGGGCGGTATGATTGCCCAGCTCGATTATCCTGTTGTTCCGAATGACAATCTCCGCAGGATCGGCAGCAACAGCACCGGTCCTTGCATCCTTTATGGCAAAAACCTTTGACAGGGCTTCGCCGCGAGCCTGTTCAAGAGGCCATCCCGTAAGCTTCTGGGCCACGGGGTTCATGGTCAGGATATTCGTATCCCTGTCGGTGGAAATAACTGCATCCCCGATGGCGTCCAGGGTCGTGGCAAGGTATTCCTTCTGCTGCCTCAGGCGCTCCTCGGCCCGTCTTCGTTCCGTTATATCGCTGATTACCACGGCGAACTGTCCTGGCTCATGCAGAAAGGCCCATACATCGTAATAGCGGTCCAGCTCTCTGGAATAATTCTCATAGGAGAGGGATTCTCCGGTTTTAACAACCCTGTCGTAGGTCTCGATCCAGTACTGCTCGGTTTCCGGGAGAATCTCCTTGACAGTCTTCCCGATGGTCTTCCCGGCTTTGAGGCCGGTGATTCGTTCAAACCAGGGATTGACGTCAAGAAAAAGGTAATCCACTGCCTTGCCGGAATCATCATAGATCATCTCGTGCAGCGCGTATCCTGCTGTCAGGTTTTCAAAGAGCAGACGATAGCGTCTTTCGGCGCTGGAGATTGCAGCATTGCTCCTTCGAAGTTCCCTGTTTGCGGAGTGCAGCCGGAAAGCCATGGTTATGGAACGCAAAAGGACCATCTCGCCGCTGTTCTTGACTACATAGCCGTAGGAACTGATCCTGTCGGTCTTTTCCACATAGTCCTGTTCGGTGTGGGAGGAGAGAAAAACGATGGGAACATCCCGAAGGAGCAGGATTTGTTTGGCAGCCTCAGTTCCATCTATACCCTTTCCAAGATCGATATCCATCAGGACCAGGTCGATTTCGGTGTTGTCGTCCGCAGTACAGCGGACAGCTTTTTCTCCGCTTAAAGCATGGATAACCCGGTAACCGGCCTTCTGAAGCATCTGCTTCTCTGCAAGGGCAATAATCGCCTCGTCTTCCACAAGCAGAATAGTTTTTTTGTTGGAATCCACTATTACCCCCCGGAACCTCGATCCATTATAGTGATCCTTCCGGAAATCCGCAAATCAACGGAAAACGGATCTACCTGACCTTCCGGACCAGAAACGCGTGGAGGACTCCGCCGAACCAGGCCAGAAGAAAACACAGAATAATATTCAGCAGCACCTTTCCGGAGTTGCCGGTCTTAAGCCACACCGCCACGGGGGGCAGCAGAATGCAGAGAACGAGCAGCAGGGTGTCATTGTCGGTATCCAGGGTGATAACGGTGGACGAAAGCTTGACACCGCAGCGCAGGCAGATATCCTGAACCTCAGTCGTTGCGGCACCGCAGTTCTGGCAGTAGTTTCTGGATTTCAGAGGACGGACACCGCAATTCATACAGTAGTCCGCCTTTTCGTCAACTTCTTTTCCGCAGTTTCTGCAGTACATGGCAATCCTCATCTCTGTTTGGTTTTTGAGCTTACAGTATACCGGTTTTCATCAAAAGTTGTATATATATGATCTTACCTTCACCATTTGTTATAATTTCTTTATTTTGTTTACTATTGATATTATACAAATTCTATACTAGAATAGACATCCAGGGAGATATAATTCATTTGATCTTTATGGGAAAAGACATCACAAGTGCGAAATAACAGATTAGTTCCCCACCCAGGATTATCCGGGAGTTATTTTGGAAAAATTTTCAAACGATACTGCTGATCTGTTTAGTTCAACGTACACGAAGAGGATGGAACTGATAGTTCAAGTCGTACAGAAATTGTCGCAGGCTAGGGACATTCAGACAATCATGAGAATTGTGCGTACAGCTGCCCGGGATTTGACCGGCGCTGATGGAGCTACGTTTATCCTAAAAGACGGTGATATGTGTTATTACGCTGAAGAAGATGCAATTTCTCCCTTATGGAAGAATCGAAAATTTCCTATGGAAGCTTGTATCAGCGGGTGGGTGATGCAGAACGGTCAATCCGTCGTAATCGATGACATATATCAGGATAAGCGCATCCCGGCAGACGTATATCGCCCAACCTTTGTCCACAGCCTTGCAATGGTTCCAATCCGTCGATCTTCACCGATTGGCGCCATAGGAAATTATTGGGCCAGTAACTATTCCGCCTCTCAAGAAGAGATAAATCTCCTTCAAGCGTTGGCAGATACAACCTGCGTTGCAATGGAAAATGTTGGTGTGTACCAGAACCTTGAGGAAATGGTCAAGAAACGTACCCGAGAATTACACCAGGAAATAGAAAAAAATCGAATGCTCATGAGGGAGCTTCAGCATCGGGTTAAAAATAACCTGACCATGGTCTCATCTTTTATTGGTCTTGCAGAGCCGAAGATAATAGATAAGAAAGCCCAAACCACACTGAAAGAAACCCGTCATCGTATAGAAACAGTCTCGGAGATCTATAAAATATTACACCAGCGCGGCGATATCAACCGGCTGGAATTAGGCAGCTATATCAAGCAACTTGCGTTATCGATTATTCAGTCCTTTGGAGGCGAAGAAAGCGGCATTCATCTTATAACAGATGTTATAACTGTCAAGAGTGACATACAAACCGCTGTTATAGCGGGGCTCATAACAAATGAACTCCTTACAAATGCAGTAAAGCATGCCTTTCCTGATCAGAAAGAAGGGACCATTGAATTAAACCTTCAACAGAGTAAAGAAGGGGCTCTAATGCTTACGATAGCGGATACTGGAACCGGAATCCCTCAAGAAATTTCCAAAGACAATTCTGATGGCCTGACATTGGTCAATCTTTTGTCAGAACAATTAGGCGGGACAGTGACAATCGATTCCGCTCATGGGACAAGGATCATTGTGACATTCCATTCAAAAGTGACCCCCGACTGAAGTGGGGTCATATCACATTTTTATAATCCCACAATAAAAAAGAAAAATACAACTGGCCCCCAGACAAGGACTTCCAGCAGAATAATGACAGGGAACTGAAGCACCGTGCCCCTGAACCTTGTACCGGATTCTGTCTCCGGTACAGACTCGTCTCCGGGAGGCAGGGCCTGCATAAGAACCGAATCCATGCTGCCGATTATGTTTCTTACCTCCAGCCGACCCCGACCGTTCAGGATTTCCTCAAAGTAGTACATGGTCCGGGCGAGCATTCCCCCCAGGCGCCCGGGAAAACGGAGGTCCGGGGTAACCGAAAAAAGGGAGAGCAGCACAAGACCGCTCAGGGTGAACCCCTTCATGAGTCCCTGCTCCAGTGCTCCCGCCGTAAGGGTAACAGGACCAAGCTCCCAGAGAACCCGTCCCACAGGATTCAATAGATGGAAGAGAGTTATGGAGAGGATCATCATGGCATAGTAGAAGACCCGGATGCGCTTTCCTGCAAGAACTACGGCAACCGCAAAAACCAGGCAGTGCAGCAGCAGGAGCTCCAGGCTGGAGCTGAGAAAAAAGCCGGGAATCAGGGAAACCCCGGTCCAGAAACGGACGGTGGGGTTCATTATGCGGGCAAGCCTGTCAGGACGCCGCTTTTTCTTTACCGGCTTTTTCATGCTGTCTCCAGGGCGGAATCCTTCAGGGCCTTCCACCAGCGGGATTTCTCCGCGAAGCTGCGGGCAAAAAGACCGATAAAGAAGCCGGATCCCAGACCGATGCCCAGGAACCATGGAAGAATACGCCAGGCCGCAGGACCGAAGATGAATACGATGGAAAGCAGAATCTGGGACATATTGCTCACCAGGGCACCAAGTACGCTGACGCCCAGAAAAGAGATGTTCGGCCGCAGATAGCGCCAGGCCAGCCACATGGCCAGACCGCTGGAAAAAGAGCCCGCCAGGGAGAAAAGGAACACATAGGAGGCCATGGTACCGTTTACCATTCCCTGTCCCAGAACCTTGATCAGAATAAGGAGAAAATAGGTCCCGGTGGAGTCCTTCGAATCCGAACTCAGCAGATCCAGGTAAAGGATTACCGGCAGGTTTGCCAGGCCCAGACGCATAAAGGGAATCGGACGGGGAAAGAGATATTCCACTGTAGATAGAAACAGGCTCAGCGCCCCGAGCATGGCAAGGCGGTTTAGGACTCTTTCATTGTACATGGCAGCTCCTGCTAATCCCTGTCGCCGATATAGATAAAGACCTGATTCGGCAGACAGGCCGCCCAGTCCCCGGGTCTTTCCACGGTTCCCGACTGCACACAGAGTCCGTCAGGACAGTCGGAGTGAACAAAGCGGGCGGAGTCTTTTTCTATATGAATGTGAGACTTCCCCACAGGACCCTTCAGCACCACGTCCCGCTCTTCCGAGAGAGGGTAGATTAGTCTGCCGCTGCTGTCTTCGATAATCAGATATCCTGTCTCTCCGGAACGCTGAAGACCGAAGCAGGTAAAAAGAATAAACACGACCAGGGAAAGAACAATCGCCGCCGCATCGTATCTGAGAATTTTCATCGAACTGGATCCTTCATCTTCTCCGGTTCAGACAGGAAAGGCCGTCCGCTGCGGACGGCCTTTGTATTTATATACGACAGCTCTTATTCCGCTGCCGCGTTGGCTCCGGCGATCCTGCCGAATACATGGATATCCGGAAGGGCGTTTCCGCCGAGCCTGTTTGCTCCGTGGATTCCTCCGGTTGTTTCTCCGGCGGCATACAGTCCGGGGATCACCTTGCCCTCGGTGTCGATGACCTGAGCGCTCTCGTTTATCTTGATTCCGCCCATGGTGTGGTGAACTGTCGGGGTTCGCGCTCCCGCATAATAGGGAGGGGTGTCGATCTTCTTGTCGAACAAGGTTCGTCCGAACCTGTCGGGCCCTCCGGTCTCCACAGCCTGGTTGAACTCGGCGACTGCGGCTTTCAGGTTTTCAGGATCAACGTCAATTTTTCCCGCCAGTTCCTCCAGGGAATCAGCCATGTAGGCTCTTCCCTGCTCAACCAGTTCGCCGATGGTTTCGTTAAAATTGTTTTTGGTATCCATGGTGGGATAATTGTTCGAATCAAGAACAATCCACATAAAGGAGTCTTCCTGCTCAAAAAGCGCGTTAGTCATAACGTCCCTTCTGGCTCCTTCATCTACAAAGCGTTTTCCGTCCTTGTTGACAAAGATGCGGTTCTCGACTCCCTGTTCGATGTTTCCGGCAAGGCTTCCCGTGTTGGGGTCACCCATGGGCAGCAGCTGTATCTGTTCGAGCCCGATCAGATCGGCACCCACCATCTCGGCAAGGGCAAGGCCGTCGCCGGTAGCTCCCGGGTGGTTGGTGGACTTGATGTTCTTCAGGGAAGGCCAGATCTCATTGTATTTCTCTCGCTTTTCCACGTCGTTTCCGAACCCGCCGGTGGCAATGATAACCGCCTTTTTCCCCTGGGCCAGGATTGTGGAATCGGGACCCGTTGCCTGCACCGCGATCACACGACCGTCTCTTTTATAAAGATCGGTAGCCCGGGTGTCGGTAAGAAGCAGGATTCTGTCCTTATTATCCTCGATGTAGGCCATGAGGGTCTCTATATAACCCGTACCAAGGGGTTTCACCGGTTTGTGGGCCCGGGGCCAGAGTCCGCCGAGAACGGTAAAAACTTCGTCCCGGAACTCCATGCCCAGGCTTTCCATCCAGTGCAGGGTAGGCAGTGCGTTCTCTACAAGGGTCCGGATAAGTACCGGCTCGCCGAGCTTGTCTCCCCCTTCGTAGGTCTGGGTAAAATGCTTTTCAATGGAGTCTTCGATTCCCAGAGGCTCCTGCCGTTCGGGGTCGACCGCGTTATAGGCAGCACCGGAGATTATGGTATTACCACCGACCTGGGGCATTTTTTCAAGAATTATAACCGTGGCGCCGTTCTGGTGTGCTGATACTGCCGCAGAAAGTCCGGCCCCGCCCGCACCGATTACAACCACATCCGCCTCGAGATTTTCCGTTGCGGCTGTAACGACGTCCGCTTCGGCTTTGCCTTCAGACAGAGCCGCAATGTCCGCGCCTGCAGCTGCCAGCGCCTCGGTAACCGCTGCGATTATCGCCTTGCTGGTGTAGGTGGCTCCGGCTACGGTGTCTACCGCCAGAGTCTGACCGTCGATAATGGCTTTGGGAATTCTCTCAAAGGCCGCATCAGAGAGACCGGGGGTCTCTTCGTTCTGGAGTATCCTGATCTCCTTGATCTCCTTTTCATCCACGGTCACCTCGACAATGACGTCCTTGCCGTGAATACCGGGGGCGGCCCCCTCGTAGGACCCCGGGGTGTACAATTTTTCACCGCAGCTTGCCGCGGAAAAAACCAGAAGAAGCACCAGTAAAATTTGCACTACTCGTTTCATCTTATCTACTCCTTATGGGTTATAACCCATTCGAGATTTATTTATCAATATTATTTTATCGTTTAGAATATTTCAAGTAGGCGAATAAAAAGGCCAATGGCTGGCGGCGCCAAGAAGCGGAGGTGCTCCCCAAAGGGGAAAAAAAATGCTACCCTCCTTACCCATGAAAGATACCCTGCTGCTTCCTGCCGACTATCGTGAAATTCTGGACCCCCGGGAGACCGAAAAGGCGATACTTAAGATAAAAAATTATTTCCAGACCAACCTTGCCTTCGAGCTCAACCTTGTCCGGGTAACCGCCCCGCTCTTCGTTGAATCCGGAACCGGAATAAATGACGATCTTAACGGTGTTGAACGGCCCGTATCTTTTCCGGTACGGCACCTGAAGGACCGGCGCGCCGAGATTGTCCAGTCCCTGGCAAAGTGGAAACGGATGGCCCTGGCGGACCTGGGATTCGAAGCCGGCGAGGGGCTCTACGCCGACATGAACGCCATACGCCCCGATGAGGACCCCGACAACACCCATTCCCTTTATGTTGACCAGTGGGACTGGGAACTGAGCATCCTGCCAGAGCAGCGCAGCAGGGCCTTTCTTGAAAGGATCGTTGGCAGGATCTACGATGTAATCCGTCGAACCGAAAAATACATCTGCCATGAGTATGAACAGCTCTCCCACTATCTGCCGGAGGAGATTACCTTTATTCACAGTCAGGAGCTGCTGGACCGTTACCCTAACCTCTCTCCCAAGGAGCGGGAGCTTGAGGCCTGCCGGGAATACGGCGCGGTTTTTGTGGCGGGAATCGGCGCCCCCCTGTCCGACGGAAAACCCCACGACGGACGGGCTCCGGACTATGACGACTGGATTAGCGAAACCGCAGACGGACTCCTGGGCCTGAACGGGGACATTCTTGTGTATAACCGGATACTGGACATACCCTTCGAGCTCTCATCCATGGGTATCCGTGTAAGCCCGGAGAGCCTTGAACAACAGCTCTCCGCAGCGGGAGTGGGGGAACGCAGGAAGCTCTACTTTCACCAGAGACTCCTCGGCGGCGAGCTGCCCCTCTCCATCGGCGGTGGCATCGGTCAGTCGCGGCTCTGCATGCTCTATCTGCAGAAAGCCCACATCGGGGAGATCCAGTCCGGGCTCTGGCCGGAGGAGCACCTGCAACGCTGCCGTAAAGCGGGAATACATCTGTTATAGTTCTATCGCTTTCTCCGCCAATGACAGGTTCTTACGCAGCCAGGGGACATCCGACCATTCAAGCGCCTTTTTGAACCAATCCCGGGCCGCCTTTGGATCATCATTGTTATTCAGTTCAATTGTTCCGATATTATTCATCGCCTGAATGTTCGTCGGGTCCAGTTCGCTTGCTTTCCTGAAGGATTCCCGGGCCTCCTGCCATTGCTCCTTCTCCAGCAAAGCGTTACCTTCACGAACATGTTCAAGGGATTCAAGAACATCCGAGTAGAGCGAATCCTCAAAGCTTAATTCTACCCGCTTCTGAATGAGTTTCCGCTCGCTGTCCGGACAATCATCGCGCTGGTCTATTTTTTTATACCATTCATGAGCAGCCGAGCGTTTTCCCCAGGAGTAATACATGTCGGCAAGCGCCCTAAGACGAGGGTAATACTCTCCGAAATCTTCGATTTCACCAAACAACAGAGGTTCAGCTTCCGCATAACGCTCCTCGCCTATATATGTAAGCGCTATATTGTGACGCATGCCGTGAGCATTTGGATTCCCCTTTGAAAGCTTTTTCCAGATTTTGCGTGCAACGGCGTGCTCTCCGGTAGACATGGCGTTAAGAGCTCGACGCAGTCGAAGTTGATACAGAATTCCCCTCATACTATACACACCCTTATAAGCTTAAGAATATAAATGCGACCGAAGTGCCAGGCACTCCGGTCGCCAAAATTTGATAGAAAATCCAACAAAGAAACGAGGTCAGTTTCCTTACATGAAAAGGGACAGAATCATTACAACAATAAATGATGCAACGCCCTGTATACCGGTAGCCGGCGTCCACAGTTTATATGCCATCTTTGTCGGCATACCAGCAAACTGCGAAACAACCCAGAAGTATGAGTCATTGGCATGGGATACAACAACCGCACCGGATCCGATGGCAAGAACGGTCAGGACAGGATTCAGGCCAAAGGGTTCGAGCAGGGGAGCCATTATCGCTGCTGTTGTAATTATGGATACGGTACCGCTTCCCTGTGCAGTCTTGATAACAACCGCGATCAGGAAGGGCAGCAGGAGTCCCAGGGGCAGTCCTTCCATGGTTGCACCAATATATTCAACCATGGGAGAGGCCTGAAGGACCTTACCGAAAGCGCCACCGGCACCGGTAATCGCCAGAATGAGACCGGCGTTGTGGACACCATGCGCGATCCACTCGTCCCGGGCTTCGGCTCGTTTATCCTTGACAACCAGAGTAAGGGCGATAAAAACACCGATTATAAGAGCTACAGCCGGAGCTCCAAGGAAGGTAAGCAGTTTGAACATTGCTGCTTCGCCAAAGGGTCTGCCGGGAAGCTTTGCCAGGGAATTCAAAAAGATCAAAAGAATCGGTACAAGCAGAGGGAGCACCGAGTGAAAGGTTCCGGGCAGTTTTCCGTACTTGGCAATAAGGGAATCATAGGATTCCTCCAGCTCCATATCGATCTTGTACTTCGAAGCAACTTTCACGGCGTACCAGTAGCCTGCCAGCATGCTGAATATAGCCACAAAAAGGCCAAGCAGAATTACCGTACCAAGGTCAGCGCCAAGTTCCGCTGCCGCTGCAATAGGGCCGGGAGTGGGAGGAACGAGGGCATGGGTGGCATGCAGTCCGGTACCCAGGGCAACCGCCATCATGGGCATGGATTTTTTCGTCTGGACCGCCAATGACTTGTTCAGAGGGGTAAGAACAACATACCCCGAGTCACAGAACACAGGTACGGACACGATCATACCGGCAATGCTCATTGCCAGGGGGGCACGATCCTGACCGACAAGTTTGAGTACCGCCTGGGTCATGGACAGGGCCGCGCCGGTCTTCTCGAGCAGTACACCGATAATTGTTCCCGCAATGATCACGATACCTATATACCCCAGGGTACTTCCAAACCCTCCGGTCACGGTATCGACAACCTGAGGAAGGGGCATTCCTATCCCTATTCCATAAAGAATTGCCACAGTTACAAGAACAATGAAGGGATTCATTTTCAGTCGCGCCGTACCGAATATGATGAGTACGACTGCAACTATCAGTAGAATAATTGCAACAGGACCAGAAACCATATTTGCCTCCAAAAAGATTGGTCTTGTACACCATTCTAAACCCATTTTTTCGTGTAAACAAGGAAAAACCTGATAATCGTGTACCTCAGCCAGCTGATCCAGGGTCATTAAGATTCTCTGAAGAGTCTGACACGACCTGTCGAAGCCGCACTTGCTTTATTTGCATAAAGCCCATATTTTAGGTTCAGGTTCATGAATATCATGTCACCGACAGAAAAACGCAGCAAAGGACAAAACACTATGGAACGAATCACAGGCAAAACAGTATTTATAAGCGGTGCGAGCAGCGGGATAGGTCGCGCCTGTGCCGAAGGTTTCGCAGCCCATGGCGCACGACTGATAATCTGTTCCCGCAGCATGAGTCCGTTACGAGCTTTTGCCGGGGACCTGCAGGAAAAGTATCAAACCGAGGTACACGCTCTGGAACTTGATGTGACATCCCGCGATTCAGTGCAGGCAAAACTTGAATCCCTGCCGTCAGAATGGAAATCCATCGATATTTTGATAAACAACGCCGGTCTGGCCCTCGGGATGGACAAGCTGCAGGAAGGAGACATCAGCGACTGGGAAGCCATGATCGATACCAACGTCAAAGGCCTCCTCTATCTTACCCGCCTGATTGTACCGGGTATGATTGAACGCGGGGGCGGACAGGTAATAAATATCGGCTCCACAGCGGGAATCGCAGCCTATCCGCGGGGTGCGGTGTACTGTGCCACCAAGGCGGCAGTAAAAATCCTGAGTGACGGCTTGCGCATGGATACGGTGGATCAGCCGATAAGGGTCAGCAATATTCAGCCCGGAATGGTGGAGACCAATTTCAGCACTATACGTTTCAAGGGAGATGAACAGAGGGCGGCATCTGTTTACAAGGGAATCGAAGCCCTCAGGCCGGAGGATATCGCAGACATCGCCCTCTATGCTGCATCGGTGCCCGAACACGTCCAGATCTGCGAGGTCACAGTTACCCCCACCAACCAGGCAACGGGAGGAGTAATTCATAAAACTTCCTAGATCCTGGACTGTTGTATATATTTTAGGTGAAGGAGAAAATCATGAGCACATTGAAAGCCTTTAATACACCCAAAGGCCCCCCCGCCTTCGGGCCCTTTTCTCACGCAAAAATGAACGATTCCCTCTTGTTCACAACGGGTCAGCTGGGAATCGATCCGGCAAGCGGCAATATTGTCCCCGGCGGGGTTGAGGCGGAGACCCGGCAGGTCTTCAAAAACCTTATCGCGATCCTCGAGGAGGCAGGCCTCGGACTCGACAGCATTCTGAAAGCGACAATCTACCTGACGGACATGAAGGACTTTGAAAAGGTTAACGAAATTTATGCCGGCTATTTTACCGGGGACTATCCGGCCCGCTCCTGCATAGGCGTTTCTTCCCTGGCCAAGGGCGGAGTTGTAGAGATAGAGCTAATCTGCGCTCGCTAAAGATCTTTTCTCCAGGCCCATGCACAACAGCCCCTCCCAAGACGGGGAGGGGCTGTTCCTATAGTGATATGCAGTGATGGGATCAGAAGTCCTCAGACGCCAGAAGACTGTTATAATCCGTCACACTGCCGCCGGAAAGGCAGCAATCGATAATCTCTTTTCCCAGGGGATCCAGCTCCGGATGCAGGAATTTCCCAACCTGTTCGTGGAAAAAGCTCTTAAGGATCTCGGCGCCCCTGTCGTAGGCTTCCGGACCTATTTCCGGCTGGGTATCCACCTGAAGGAACCATTTGGGAATGGTGATCCCTTCGATCCTCATGGACTGCAGGGAATAGCCCAGCAGGGAACATCTGGAATCCACCAGCTGGTCGGACTGGAATCGGGCATGCCCCCGCCGGGCAAGGTAATCCCGGGCCAGCCACTGGGGCATGAAACCGGTCTCCCAGGCGCCTATATGCTGATTCGGAACCAGAATATAGCGGGTCCGGGATGATCCCCTGAATTGATTGAGCAGAAGATTTGCCTGGTCAACCTTTCTGCCGGTGGCAAAGGGCCAGTAACTGCCGACCCCCTCGCTGCTCATGCCGGCGCTTTCCACAATGCTCGGATTCGCGTATCCCCGGGGCGAGGCGAGTCTCCAGAGCCAGGCCAGGGCCGGAGGCAGAATATGCAGGATACCCAGAATACCATAACTGGGCTGCTCCGCCGTACAGGGGGGAGTCCGGACTCCGAAGGAGCGGATATCCACGGTAACCTTGTCGTCCACAGCACCGGGAATTATCTTCCTGGGAATGATCACCCGGGGATTCGGACAGGGGGTGTCAGGGTCGTCATAGATATGGTCCCAGATAAGGGCTGTTCCTCCCGGCACCGTATCGATATTCAGAAACAGAAGCGGCCGTGGCGGTGCAATGGTCAGCCCCTCGAGGTCGTGGTCGGTTCCATACTTCTCGATATGGTTGACCCGGACGAACCAGCCCTCCTCTGCATCCTTGAGCCAGAGTTTGCCGTTATTCTCCTGGTAATCGGGATGACAGAGTCCCATATCGTCGCAGACCGGATGAAGATCGCAGGTGCGCTGGATTTCGACAAATCGCTCCTCGCCGCTTTTTACATTCCTGCCCAGAAGAAGACGTCCGTCGGGATACCTGTGGGGCTGCTGCAGCATTTCGCTCTTTCCGCCTCCTGAGGCCCCTTCGTGCATGAAGCTTACAACGTTGTCGTAGGGGGTTATTACCTGAACGGTGGAACAATGGGCGGTAACCCACTCCTCGTCAACTCCCTTGTTAATCAGGGCTCCATAGACACCCTTCTTGGCGCTGGGACCCGGATAGAGGTTGAAGGAGAATATCTCGTGAATATCGCTGCGCTTGTGTACAACCACCTGCCTGCCGTCAAAATGTGTATGCCGGAATGGCGGAGCAACATAGATAATCAGCGAAGCTTCAAAAGGTTCTTTGCTGCCCGTAATATCCACAACTCCCTGGAGCAGACCAAGACCAAAGGCAAAAAACCCGGCATTGGCAGGACAGATCGCCAGCGCTTCGCCGCCGATTCCCGGCTGTCCCATCTCAAAAGCAAATATCGCCAGCTCCTGTCCCGCCAGCCAGGTAAAGGTCTCGTTTCGCAGGTTCTCAAAGGAGTATCCGAAGCGTTGTTCAAAACCCGGCTTATCCGAAGGTTTATCATCGGCAATGAACATGCAGTCAGGGTCCCGGCGGCGCATGTATGGATCTACATAATTGGCGCTCACACCGTTCTTGACCCGCATAATGTCAAGCTCGTGCATTTCCCTTCCGTCGGGGAGGGTGTACGAAACCTTCCATTCACGGTTTTCCGACCCGCCGCAGGCCAGAGCTTCGAGATCTTCAATACTAGAGGCGACTTGCACCGCAGGGGCCTTCTCAAGCAGTTCCCGGGCCTCCCGGGGCAGGCTGAGATTCTCAAGAAATCTTTTGTCCACTTAAGGATACTCCTATTGAGGGGTTTCTCCGAAAACCATCTTCACAAGATCGGAAATCGTCCTGTGTTTTTCGATGGGGTGCCTGAGGTGAAGGTCGGTAAAAACCCTGTACGTGTTGTTTCGCCCATCCCGTATCCGTTCGATATAACCGCATTCATCGAGATCAGCGATTATTCGCTGAACAGCTCGCTCGGTTATATCAACGTCCCGGGCAATATCACGAATACGTACCGATGGGTCACGCAGAAGACAAAGCAGTACATGCGAGTGGTTCGTCAAGAATGTCCATGATCCTGATTTGTTCTGACCCATCTCCTACTCCTTCAGGCTTACCTGCATCAGAATACTGATTTCTTTTACGCGTGTCAATATTCCTGAATTATTTTTCGTGTATTATTCTTAGTCACACCCGCTTATTTTCACCCTTTTCGAATTCCTCAGATCCGAGTATAGTAAACTGGCTATGAATAAGGCCCTGTTTATTTTTATCCGGGACATGACCATCGCTGTTTTTGGAGTCTGGTACTTTGAGTTCTATCTTGATTTCCAGCTCCCTTCAGAGAACAATCTGCTGCTCTTTTTCGTGGCCATTCCGGTGATCTGGGCCACCTTGATGCAGCTCTGGATCTCCGTCAGTTACCGGGAGCAGGATAATCGGATAATGTACATAGCCTCCCATGTTCTTGGGGTCCTGATGCTCATAAGCAGCGTTTTTCTTATCAGCGCCGTGCTTAACACAATAGAATCCAGCCTGGATACCATGGGGAACGTGCTTTTTCATTTTGTAGGATGGACGGGACTCCTGGCGGTCATATTCTATGACATGGTTGACATATCACGCTGAAGGATGGGTCGAAAATGCTGTACTACCTGCTAAAAGTGATTATTTCAGCGCTGATCGTTGTTCTGGTCTCGGAGATTGCCAAGCGAAGCTCCCTTTTCGGAGCATTGATTGCATCCCTGCCGCTTACATCCCTGCTGGCCCTGATCTGGATGCGGGTTGAGAAGGTGGAACCCCAAAAGATCGCAGCACTTTCATCATCCATTTTCTGGCTGGTAATCCCCTCTCTTCTTTTTTTCATACTCTTTCCCCTGCTGCTGCGCCGGAACATTCCTTTCTGGATCAGTATCAGCACTGCCTGCGCAATTACCGCCCTGAGTTACATCCTGCTTACAAGCATTCTGCGGTATTTCCATATCGAGCTGTAGGAATCCGCTTTTTTTCGGAAAAAACCTCCGGTTTTCATAATTCATTCATATCTTTGATTTATTATCTTGAATGTAAGGAATAACCACAGGAGGTTAATGCCATGATGTACGGATACGGAAACGGATTCTGCAACGGGTTCTTCCCGTTCGGCAATTTCCCCTACGGAGGTATAATAAGCATGGGAATCGGACTCATTCTATTAATAGTCGTCGCCTATTTTCTTTTCAGGAACAACGGTCCCCTGCGCTCGGGCAATGCTGCAGGCGGAGAGACCCCCCTGGAAACCCTGCAGAAACGCTATGTCAACGGAGAGATAAGTCGGGAGGAGTATCTGGAGAAGAGGGACATTCTTAAAGGGGGCAAGTAGCCCGGACTACGCAGTCGATCTGTATTGTCCCTGGAGGCAGTCCTCCGTGGTCGGTGGGGCATCTCTTTCTATCTGCATAGTTGACGGACATGTCCGGCAGCAGAGCTGAGATCTCTTCCGGTGTATACAGAATATCCGGGTCCTGCGGCCCTCCCGCACCTTGCCCGATGTTACTTCGATCATGACCGACAATCAGCAGGCTGCCGCCGGGTTTAACGGCGGCAGCAGCTTTTTTCAGGATACCCGCGAGCTGCTCCTCAGGGATATGAAGATAGAAAATACATACCAGATCAAAGCCCTTCCGGAGTGGAACATATTCATTCAGATCCCGGACAAGCCAGTTTATGGACAGACCCTCGTCGTCTGCAAAAGCCCTGCCCTGCTCTATTCCTGCTTCAGAAAAATCCACAGCCGTAACCTTCCAGCCCTTTCGTGAAAGAAAGAGGGCGTTTCTTCCGTCCCCGGCAGCCAGATCCAGGGCAAAGCCGGGTTCAAGATCAGCTGCGAGTTCTTCAAGATGCATATTCGGCTGCGAAGGGGTTTTCGAGGACCTTTCCCGGTAGCGTTCATTCCAGCGCTCCCTGCTCACGGCTCCTTCCTCTACTCCAGAGCTTTTTTCAAGGCCGCCTTTGTCCCGTCCACCAGCAGATTCAGATCCAGTCCGATGGAGATGAACTTCCAGCCGTCCTTGAGCCGCTCGGTAACAGGGCGCCCGGCACCGAGCCACATTCCCGGAACCACCTTGTGGCGCTTCGCCGCCTCCAGAACCTTATCCACCGCCGCCTGAAACTTCGGATCATCCTGTTTACCCCTGAAGCCCATGGAGACCGACAGGTCAAAGGGGCCCACAAAGCATACATCCACCCCCTCCACAGAGAAGATCTCGTCCGCGTTGTTCACCGCCTCCAGGGTCTCTATCTGGGGAATCATCAGGACCTCTTCATCCGCGGTATCCGTGTACTCCGGGTCGTAGATCCAGGGCCGCTTGGGACCGCAGCCCCGGATTCCCTTGGGCGGATAGGTACAGGCCTGTACCGCCTTGAGGGCATCTTCCTTCGTATTTACCATGGGAACAATGACCCCGTGGGCCCCGATATCCAGAGCCTTTTTTATCAGCACCGGATCATTCCAGGCGACCCGAATCAATGGAGTCACCCTGTCGCCCCGCATGCCCTGCATAAGAACCTGGGCCGACTGTTCGTTCAAACCGGAATGCTCGAGATCAAAAAGCAGCCAGTCGAGCTCCAGGGTAGACATGGCTTCGGAAACATCCGAACTCGGTATGGTAACCCAGGCACCAAGGGCATGCTTTCCGGATGCCAATGTTCTCTTCAAATGATTTTTCATTGATGATAACTCCTTCAAAGCAGTAAAATCGTGTACAATCTGTCTGTTATCATACACGATTTGACCCTCTTTGGCTAAACACTTTTATACATTTTATGCTAAATTCAGTCTTTGTCACGCATCATCCATTTTGAACAGGAGCAGCGCAGTGCAGGCATCCTATCGCAGGGCAATCATACTCAATCTCAGCGCCTCGGTGGTCTGGGCCTCCACCTCGGTGATGATCCGCTATGTAAGCGCGGGATTCCCCGTTATGTTCCAGTCCTTCGCCCGCTACCTGGCCTCTCTCATAGTGCTGTGGCCCCTCTTCTTCTCAGCTGCCCCTCAGGAAGAACGCAAACACGTGGGAGAAAATCTGGCCCATCTGCTGCCCAGAATGGCCCTCATCGCCCTGATGAACTTCGGCTTCCAGGCCGCCTACACCGGCGCCCTGTACATCATTTACCCGGGTCTTGCCATGCTGATCTACCAGTCTGCGGCCATTTTCAGCGTGCTTCTGGGCTTCCTTTTTTTTGCCGATGAAAGGTCCCTGTTGAAGCGGCCCCTCTTTTACACAGGGCTGGCCGCAGCGGCGGCGGGGGTACTGCTTACGGTGTCGCCGGGCTCCGAAGGCAGCAGCGCGCCCCTTGCCGGCGTGGTCCTGGTACTGGCGGCGGCCCTCTCCTGGGCGGGACTTACCACCATGGTACGGGCGTGGCTCCCCGGATTTTCCCCCTATTTTGTAAACGCAGCGGTCTTTACCTTTGTTACTCCCCTCTTCCTGGCCAGCCACCTGCTGATCCAGGGTGCCCAGGTACAGTTTCAGGCCTCAGCCGGCATGTGGATCGTCATGATTCTTTCCGGTCTTATCGGAATCGGTCTGGGACACTCCCTCTTTTACCGCTCAGTACCCAGGCTGGGGGTCTCCCTCTCTAACATACTCCAACTGACCCGTCCCTTCTTTGCCGCAGTGTTTTCCTTTCTGGTTTTCGGGGAACGCTTGAGTCCTCTGCAGATTCTGGGCGGACTGCTTCTGATAGGAGGAGCCTATTCGGTTACCATTCTCAGGCGGGAGAAAAGGGTCAGGGAATAGATGACCGGGAACCTGCTTCTCCAAGACGATATCGCAGTTTATACCGTACTCTTTCATCTTGCGCCACAGAGTCGAACGGTTCATTCCCAGAGCCCGGGCCGTCCGGGTTTTATTGAAGCCATTCTCTTCAAGACATGAAATAATCAGGTTCCGTTCCACCCCCTGGAGTATCCCCTCCGCCGATGTATCGGGTACGCGGTTTTTCGTCCCGGAGCTTGCCACATGAGCGCTTCCATCGACAGCAAGCAACGCATCGACCTCTTCAGCTTCTATGCTGCCTGACCTGTTCAGCACCACCAGCTGCTCACAGATATTCCGGAGTTCCCGGATGTTTCCCTCCCAGGGACAATTCAACAGACGATCCGCGGCGGAAGAAGAAAGCACCGCAGATCGATTTGTCAGGATGGATGAATACAGGGCAATGAAGTGGCGGGCAAGCAGCAGGATATCCCTTCCCCGCTCTTGTAAAGGAGGAAGCCGGAGCTGCAGAACCGCCAGCCGATAGTAGAGGTCTTCCCGGAACAGTCCCTCCCGGACCAGGGGCTTCAGGTCCCGATTGGAGGCACAGATAATGCGGACATTTACAGGAATGATCTTGTCATGGCCGATACGCATTATCTCTCCTTCCTGTATGACCCTCAGCAGCTTGCTCTGCAGTTTCAGTGGGATCTCCGATACCTCATCCAGGAAAATGGTCCCTCCGTGGGCCAGCTCAAAAAACCCCATACGCCCCTCTTTCGATGCTCCGGTAAAAGCTCCCCCCGCATAACCGAAGAACTCGCTTTCCATCAGGTTTTCCGGAATGGCGGCACAGTTAACTGCAACAAAAGGGGCGTTATTGCGTTGACTTGAGCTGTGCATACTCTGGGCGAACAGCTCCTTGCCCGTCCCGGTCTCTCCGATAATAATCACATTGGAGGATACTCCGGCGAAGGTCCGGGCGGTTTCGATGGTACGTCTCAAAACCGGACTCTCACCAATAATGTCCTCAAAACTGTATTTGGCCAGCAGTCCGCGGTGATGCAGTTCACTGCGAATTTTTATTTCCGCCGACTGCACATTACTTGCGTCCTGAAAGGTAATAACGCTGCCGATATTCTCCCGGCCCAGGGTGGCAGAGATCCTGTTAAGAACGATCCGTTTCTTACCCAGTTTGAAAATTTCGTTCACACAATCCCGCTCTTTGCCCAGGAGAGACATGAACTTCGGCTCCGGGATCAGTTTTTCAATCCGCATTCCTCCGGCGGCGGAGGGATCCACCCCGAGGATTCTGCCTGCGGCGGAGTTTATCTGGATTATCCGCTTTTCCGCATCGGTTGTAATAATCCCCTCCAGGGAGTGGTTCAGGATTGTCTCGTACCTCGCAGAACGTTCACGCTCCCTGCGCCGGGTGGCGGCAATATGCTGGGCTTCGTTCAGGGCCAGCCATTTTGATTCATCACCGCTGTCTACAAAGGCTGCAGGATACCCCAGGTTTTCCGCTTGCTGCACAAGGGTGGCTCCTCCCAGAAAGGACGAGAATCCCCTGGATATCGCCTCATCCAGAAGCTCTTTGATGACATTCGGAGATTTGGGCTGATGCAGATAGTCGATGGGCACAATTTCGACATTCAGAAGCTGCTCCACGGCCTTTACCTGATGAAAAACGATCCCGAGTCCGATCAGGGCGATGGGAGACTTCTCCTTAACCTTCTTCTTCAGCTCATTGACGGCACTCATAATATCCGTCATGGTCACGGGGGCTTCAACCACGGGTATGGAAGGATGAATCTTCTTGAGTATTGTTGCCAGAAGACCCCGGGCGACGATTACATCCGCATTGCACTCCTCGTAGTCCACAAGATCTGCACTTGTACGGGCGGTAACCTCGACATCGATATACTCACGCTTTGGATAGATAAGATAATAATACTTGCTGTGTTCATGAATCGCCCTTTTCATCTGCTTTTGAAGTTCTTCGTTGGGCACTACATAGAGTATCTTTGCCATGGGACCTCCGGGCCTTGCTTTATCGAAGTCGATGCAACACCTGTTTCAATACTACAACACCTGACGCAGCTCGCAACATAAATAATCTCAGGACTAAGATTATTTGGATTTCCCCTGGGAATTACAGGTATGGCCGACAGAGAAAACCAGGGCGCGTAATTTGCTGCACCTCAGACAGTTACATCATCCCTCCTCTGTTTTCGAGAAAGAATTATTCAGCAACATAATTTTTGGCACAATTCCTGCTTTTACAGGGTAACGCACAGTCGTGAGAAGAAAGCGGCATGACTGCCGCAGGATGTTTGCAACGGAGAGACAGCGAGCCCATGACATACGACGAAAAACTGAAAATTGCCGAGCAGCTTCGAAGTTCATCAGTTGTTCAAACATACCTCAGCCCGGAAATGGAAGGCTCTCTGGACCGCGTGGACTGGAAAGAGGAGATCATACCAACACGGGAGGGGGATTCCAGAGTCATTCTGGTCTCCCCCCGGACCGTAGAAGAGCCCTGCCCCCTCTTTATCAACATGCACGGCGGCGGTTTTGTCCGGGGCTACGAAAAGCGGGACACCGTCTTTTCCGCCCTGCTGGCGGAAAGCCTCGGCTGCAAGGTCATCGATATCGACTACCGTCTTGCCCCGGAACATCCCTTTCCCAGCGCCCTGAACGAATGTTACGACGTGGTAAAATGGAGCTTCGACCATGCGGATTTCCTGAAGATCGACAGGAAGCGGATAGCCCTGGGGGGTCACAGCGCAGGAGGAAATTTTACCGCCGCCATCGCCCTCATGGCAAACCAGACCAGGGACTTTTCCCTCTGCCTGCAGATCCTTGATTACCCCTTTCTGGACGCGGTTACCGATCCTGCCGAAAAAGCGGAGCCCGAAAACCTGCTTCCGGTGGAACGGATGCGATTCTTCTCCAGGCTCTATATGGAAAACGAAGAGGATTACTCCAACCCCTTTTTCTCCCTTGTGTGCGCGACACCGGAGATGCTGAAGGGGCTTCCGCCCGCCCTGATTATAACCGCAGGGAAGGACTGTCTCAGAAAGGAAGCGGAGCGGTACGCCATGATGCTGATCCATGCGGGGGTGGATGTCAGAATGCGCTGTTTCCTCGAGAGTAATCACGGATTCATAATCCACGGCCTTGCCGAATACCGGGAAGCCCGTAACCTGATTATAAACGCCCTGGAAGAGGCGTTTAAATAAAAGTCAAAAAAGAACATTACCTGATAGGAGGAACAATGAAAAGAACAGGAATCATTCTGCTGTGTTTGCTGGCTGCCGCTTCCTTTGCCGTGGCGGAAGGAACCTCGGAAAAAGGTACCGAAGCCCAGTGGCCCAAGGGTCCGGTCCAGATCATCGTTGGTGCAAGAGCCGGCGGCGGGACCGACCTGATGGCACGAATATTTTCTGACTACCTGCAGAGGGAACTCGAAAGTCCCGTGGTCGTCGTCAATCAGCCCGCCGGGGGCGGAACCGTTGCCTATGAACAGGTACGCACCGCAAAACCTGACGGCCAGACCCTTCTTTTTATGCATACCGGCATGATCATTTACAATCACACCGGCCGCTATGATCACCCTGTATCGGACTTCACTACCATCGCGATCGCCCAGAGCTATCCGCCCCAGGTATATGCGGTCGCTGACGATGCACCCTGGGACAACATGAAGGACTTTGTGGAGGACGCCCGCCGAAACCCCGGAAAAAGGACGGTAGGAGTCGCCCTGGGGGGAACCACTCACTTTATTGCCGGAACCATCATGATGGAAGAAAATGTGGAACTAAAACTCGTCGAAGCGGCTTCAGAAGTTGACAAGGTGGCAGCGATCCAGGGCGGGCATATTGATATAGGAAACCTCGGGTCCAGTTCCGCCGCCCAGTATGAAGAGGCCGGAAAAATGAAGGTCCTGTGCCTAATTGATCCGACTCCGGATCCCAAGTATCCCCAGTATGTACCGGCTATTGATCAGGGACTCAATTTCAGCTGGATCGCACCGCTGGTAGTCTGGGGTCCCAAAGGTATGGACCCGGCGATCGTGGAGCAAATAAATACTGCCACAAAAAATATGGCCACGGACCCCGAGGTGCAGGAACAGCTTAAAAAGATGTCCAGCGCATACCAATATTACACTGTGCAGGAAGCACAGGAACTTATCCGGAAAGAGGACGAAAAGATAGCCGCCCTGGCAGACAAACTCGGCCTGGCGACAGAATAGAACATCGCAGTGATACCCCGGAAGTTTCTTCCGGGGCAATTACCGCACATACAGGGTAAAATCATGATGAACGACAAACGACTGGGCTTTATCATTCTGGCTCTCGGTATTGCAGGGATCCTTCTAACCATGCAGATCCCTGTAAAAACCTTCACCGACGATCCCGGACCTCGGGTGTTCCCCTATCTGGGAAGCATCATTCTTGTTATAAGCGGTCTTGGATTAATCCTTACCCGGCAAAAATCAACCGAAGATACCGAACATTTCCTGACGAGGGAGGGCTGGAAACGGGCCGGTATAATGACGTTGCTTTTTATCATCTACTCTCTGGCACTTAAAATAGTCGGCTTTTATATAGCTACACCGGTCATGGTTTTTTTCTTCTACCGGCAGATCGCCGGCCCGGAAAAGACCGTCCTGCTCCGGGGGATCATCTACTCCCTGGTAACCTTCGGAGCTGTATACTTTGTTTTCAGCAAAGTTCTTAACTCCTTTCTCCCCCCGGGAATGATTTTTTAAAGGAGCCTCTGGAATGGAAATGTTTTTATCCAGTCTGTTTTCACTTATGAGTCCCGGTCCCTTTCTGCTTGTACTTATCGCCAGTGCCGTGGGTATTGTCCTGGGGGCCATTCCCGGGCTCAGCGGGGGCCTCGGTGTCGCCCTCATGTTGCCGGTTACCTTCGGCATGGACCCTCACCTGGGACTTGCCATGCTCATCAGTATATGGGTCGGCGGTGTGTCCGGCGCCATGGTCGGTTCCATCCTGCTTGGAATCCCCGGATCTCCCTCAGCCATCGCCACCTGTTTCGACGGTTACCCGATGACCAAGAACGGCCAGGCCGTCAAGGCCCTGGGAGCCGCCATCACCGCCTCCTTTATGGGGACCTTCTTCAGCATCCTCATAGCCACTTTCTTAAGCCCCGTCATCGCCGACCTTGCCCTGAAACTCGGCCCCTGGGAGTATTTCTCCCTCGGTTTCTGCGCCATCGCCCTGGTAGCAGCACTGTCGCGGGAAAATGTATTCAAGGGCCTGGCAGCCGCAGCAATAGGACTTTTACTCAGCTCCGTCGGGTTCGCCCCGATAGACGGATTTCCGCGTTTTGCCTTCGGCAACTATTACCTCAACGGCGGCTTCGACCTGATCTCCCTCATGCTGGGCCTCTTCGCTATCAAGCAGATTGTAACCGACTATGCGCGGGGACAAAAAGAACTGCCTCCGGTGGACATGAGGAACATCACCGGGTTTGGTGTCAGCCTCAAAGAGTATCTGGAAAACGCAGTTAACCTGGTGCGCTCCTTCCTGATCGGTCTGTGGATCGGGTTTCTCCCCGGCATGGGGGCAGCCCTGTCCAACATGGTAGCGTATGCCCAGGCGAAGAGCAGTTCGAAGCACCCGGAAAAATTCGGAAAGGGCTGTGTAGACGGGGTTTTCGCATCAGAAATATCAAACAATGCCTCCGTCGGCGGGTCCCTGATTCCCATGGTGGCCCTGGGAATTCCCGGAGACGGAACAACGGCAATCCTGCTGGGCGGCCTGATGATCCACGGCATTCAACCGGGTCCCCTGCTTTTTACCAACAATCCGGATATCGTCTTTACCCTTTTTGCCACCGCCATTTTCGCGGCGATCCTGGTCCTTCTTCAGCAATACTTCGGCATGCGCCTCTTCCCGATGATCCTGAAGATCCCCTATCACTACCTGTACCCGGTGATTATCGTCCTCGGTTTCGTGGGGGTATACGTAAGTTCCAGCACAACCTTCAATTTTGTTCTGCTCCTCGCCTTCGCCGCCCTGGGGTTCCTGATGGATATGGTCAAGCTGCCGACCAGTCCGTTTATCCTGAGTTTTATTCTGGGTCCCATGCTTGAATTGAATATGCGCAAAGGTTTTACCTATACCGACCAGGGAATATGGCCCTTCTTTACCAGGCCGATTTCCGCACTTCTGCTGGCCTCCGCGGTTTTAAGCATTGTCTGGCCGTATATCAAGGATTACCTGCGTAAACACCATGGGAGCAAGGTAAACAGATAACAAACCGCATCCCTGTGGATGCGGAATATTTTCCCGAAAAGAAAAGGAGACGCTATGAAACGTTCATTCATCACCCTTCTGCTGGCCCTCGTTGCATTTTCCCTTGTTGCCGAAGGACAAAGCGATAAAGGAAGCGCCGCGGCATGGCCCAAAGGATCTGTGCAGTTTGTCGTTCCAGCCAAAGCCGGAGGCGGCACGGATGCTGCAGCCCGTATCATTTCAAAGGCCCTGCAGGAAAACCTGGGCAAACCCTTCGTCGTTGTCAATCAGCCGGCAGGAGGAGGCAGTGTAGCGGCAGAACAGGTACGTACCGCCAAACCCGACGGCAGCACGATCCTTTTCTATCACACAAGTCTGCTGGCCAGTTACTACGCAGGCCTGTACGACAAATCCCCCCTGGATGAGTTTACCACCTGTGTTGTAATGCCCGTCGGCGGAAGCTATGCCCTGTGCATCGGCCCTGATTCCCCCTACAACTCCGTGGAAGATCTTGTTGCAGCCAGCAAAGCCAGCCCGGACAAGATAACCCTGGGTGTACAGCTGAAGGGGTCCTCCCACTTCATGGCCGGACTTTTGACCAGGGACAGCGGCGCCAGGTTCCGAATTGTAGAAGCCGGATCCGACGCGGACAAGCTGGTTGCGGTACAGGGCGGACAGATCGACGCCGCCTTCATAAACACCCCCGGCGCCCTGCAGTATGTGGAAGCCGGCAAGATGAAAATCCTGGCCACCATTTCCGGCATGCCCGAACGCGATTCCGGGGCCTCGAATTATCCCTCCCTCGCTGAGCTGGGCTATGAGAATACCGTTTACGGCCTCGACTTCTTCATCCTTGGACCGAAGGAGATGGACTCCGCGATCGCTGAACAGATCAACGCCGCCTTCAAGGACATTCTGGCCGATCCGGAAGTCATCGACCAGTTTGCCAAAATGCGCATGCCCCTTACCTACCTCGGTTTGGATGCCAGCCGTAAACGCCTGATGGAAGGGGACAAAAAAATCGGAGAAACCACCGAGATGCTGGGATTGCGTTAACAGTTCCATTTTTGGAGCCTTCATTGAGAAGGCTCCGTTTATTTTTTGACATAAAAGAGGAAATAATGAAAAACAGCCAGGAACCCCTGAGCAATCCCTTCGATCTCCTCAGGCAGGGCTGTGAACGCCCCTGGGAGGTTGCGGTCGCCCCTTTCATGGTAGCACCCCGGACCTGGTACGTCGGGAACAGCTGGGTTGGGGCCTATCTGATAGAAAGTTCCGCAGGACTCATTCTGATCGATGCCACCATGCAGCCCCAGGTTTATCTGGTGTTCGAAAGTGTCCGCATGCTGGGATTCGATCCCCACGATATCAGGCTTCTCCTCCTGTCCCATGCCCATTACGACCACTGCGGCGGCATCAGGGCGGTACAGGAACTCTCCGGCGCCAGGCTTTACATGGCAAAAGAGGATTATGATTTCATTTCTGAACATCCGGAGATGGTCCTGACCGAAGGCTACCCCTACGGCGGCCTTAAACCGGACCATTACTATTCCGAGGATACACCCGTTGTCCTGGGAGATATCCAGGTCGATACCGTCCATACTCCCGGACACACCCCGGGTACCACCTCCTTCTTCTTCGATACCACCGATAAGGCCGGTGTGAGCTTCCGCTGCGGGATGCACGGCGGTGTAGGTGTAAACACTCTCACGGATGATTTTATACGGGAGTATGATCTCCCGATTTCCACGCGCCGGGACTATCTGAACAGCATGCGAAAGGTCCGTGACCTGCCGGTGGATATTACCCTGGGTTCCCATCCGGGACAGACAGACATGCTTTCGAAGGTCTCCTTGATAAGAGAAGATTTCAATCCTTTTTTTGACAGGAATACCTGGCCCTCCCTTATAGATAAACGGATTGCCATGATACGGGAGATTCTGGATACAACGGAGCTTGAGGAATGAAGGCGGAAATCAGCGGGGATTTTGCAGAATACACCAGAGAGCGGGGAAACGGATTTACCCCGCCGGGGCCGAAACTTGAGTTTCTGTACCGCCTTATAGCCGATGTAGCGCCACCCATCGAAGTCGGGTCAGTGGAAGGGGGATTTCTCAAAATCATTCCCATTACCGGCGGCCGCTTCGAGGGTCCCAGGCTGCGGGGAACCGTGCTGCCCGTGGGGGCCGACTGGAACACAAGCAGCCGTCTGGCCCCCACAACCAGGCACATCGATACCCGATACATTCTCAAAACCGATGAGGGGGCGATCATCAGCCTCGCCACCCGGGGCTACGCAACCCAGACGGAGGAGGTCCTGAAACGCAGGACCGCCCGGGAACCGGTGGACCCCGGGGAATATTATTTCAAGCAGCACCTCTTTTTCGAGACCGCGGCGGAAGAATACCTCTGGCTCAACACCCTTGTGGCCTTCGGCTGCGTAATTTCGCAGAAAACGCCGGGGGTCATCTACGACGCCTGGATAGTGAGATAGGATCGAAGGATACAAAGCATGAAAAGCACTCTTGATCCCGGAAAGGACCGGAGAAGCATAAACTTCCTGGACAACATCTGTTATTCCCGTGTCAGCGATCTCGACGGCAGGCCCTTGAATCTGATGCTGTCACTCATGGTGCAGAATGGCAACAGCGAGATGCGCATCGCTGCGGGATGTGACGATGAAGAGGACAGGACCAGGAGACCTCTTATTGTCTGGATTCCCGGCGGAGGCTTCCGGGGCTGCGATAAAAACCTGATGGTTGCGGAGATGCAGTTTCTTGCAGAAGCGGGTTACGCTCTGGCATCAATTTATTACCGCAGCAGCTCCCAGGGGCACTATCCGGATCAGATAATCGACGTAAAAACAGCCATTCGGTTTCTGCGGGCCAATGCGGAGGAGTACCAGATCGATCCCGGGCGGGTCGGAGTGATCGGCAGGTCCGCAGGGGGACACCTTGCCTCCATGGCGGCGATGAATCTCGGAGACAATATATCCAATGAATGGCCGGAATATTCCTCCGAGGTACAGGCCTGCTGCAATCTCTTCGGACCGGCGGAACTGGTCAGCCTCATGGAAAAGGATCTTGAAGAGATGAGGAATGATCCTTCCCACCGCTGGAAGAGCATCGGGGACACCCACGGAGGGGCCCTGGTGGGAGAAGACGGTCCGGAAGTCTGGGAGAAATTACGTAAAGCCAGCCCGATACATTATATCAATGACTCCATGTGCCCCATGCTCATCCTCCACGGTGACCACGACCCCCTTGTACCGCATTCCCAGAGTGAAGCCTTTTACGACAGAATCGTGGCAGAAGGCCTGGGAGAAAAGGTGGATTTCTACACGATCAGAAATGGCGGGCATGGAACTCGGGAGTTTTTTCAGACCCTGACAAAGCAGACAATACTCGGCTTTTTTGACAAGTACCTGAAATAAGCTGCAGTGTTCCGAAGCGTGGGGATGGATTCGGGGCAATATCTTTTTAGACTGGAGATTATCCGTTGCCCCTAAAAGTATTTGCCATGCCTGTCCAATTCTCCGGTAATACCCGGACAACAGACAAGGTTATCCCCACGAATCGGGACACTAAGCTTGCCAAAGATTATCCCCCCGGTGTAGCTTGCTATCCATGCAGCAAAACCGCAAGGCCGAACTCGTTCTTCTCTTTGTGACCCTCCTGTGGGGAGCGACCTTTATCGCCACCAAGCAGGGTCTGCGTTCTGCGCCGCCGGTCCTTTTTCTGGGTCTCCGCTTTCTGATAGCCGCGCTGCTGCTTCTTCCGATCTGCTACCGGGAACTGAAAAAGATTAGCCCCGTCATCTTCAAGCGCGGTCTCGTACTGGGGATCCTGATGTTCACCGGCTACGCCTTTCAGAACGCGAGCCTGGTCTATACCACCGCAGGAAAATCAGCGCTGATAACCTATTTCTTTGCCCTGATCGTTCCCTTTCTGCAGATACCCTTTACCGGCAAGCCCTTGAGTCGGGGAAACATATTCGGCCTTGTCATCGTTGTCGGCGGTCTGGTACTTCTGAACCTGCCCTCCGAAGGCGGCCTTAACCTGGGAGACATGCTGGCCTTCGGCAGCGCCGTCTCCTACGCCTTTTTTATTATCCTCCTCGATCGCTACGGACGTCACGGAAGCGTTCCGGTGCTGACCTTTCTGCAATTCGCCCTGACGGCAGCGTTCAGCTTTCTGCTTTCCGCCTTCATTGAATCAGCTCCGGTGATTCTGGATGCGAATCTGGGCTGGTCCCTCTTTTATCTCTCCTTCTTCGGGAGCTTCATCTGCCTGCTGCTCATGAACCTGTATCAGCGCTATGTTACACCGGTAAAAGCCGTCATAATCTATGCCATGGAACCGGTATTTGCCGTCCTGTTCGGAATGATCTTTCTTGCCGAATTCTTCACTCCATCGGAATGGACCGGCGCGGGACTGGTAATCGCCGGAGTAATCCTTTCCGATCTGTATAAAGATACGAAAGTGTGATATGAATTGCAGCTCATGAACATACGCCCTGACCGGAAATTCTTAGCATCCCTCATCTCCCTTGCACTGCCCATCGCGGCCCAGAGCTTTCTTCTGTCGTCGGTCAATCTGATCGACAACTTCATGATCGGACGTCTTGGAGAAAGCAGTATTGCCGCCGTCGCCCTGGGTAACCAGGTTTATTTTCTGGTCATGATGCTCCTTTTCGGGGTAACTTCCGGGGCCGGTATTTTCGTCAGTCAGTTCTGGGGCAAGAAGGACCTTGCCACCATCCACCGCATACAGGGCCTGACCCTGATTGTAAGTGTCAGCACCTGTATGCTTGTCAGCCTTACTGCCGCAGCTGTCCCGGACAGGCTCATAGGACTCCTGACTGCCGATGGGCGTGTAATACGGGAGGGCGCTCAGTACCTGAGGATTGTAGCTTTCTCCTATCCCCTGACGGCCATTACCTTCAGCTTTGTCATGGTTCTGCGTTCCTGCGGTTTTACCCGGATCCCTTTCAACGCCGCCGCTGCTGCCCTCTCCACTAACGTGGTCCTCAACGCAGTCCTGATTTTCGGCATGTTCGGCTTTCCGGCCCTGGGCGTCCGGGGAGCTGCACTGGGGACCCTGATTGCCCGGGCCCTGGAGACCTGCATTATCGTGGTACTGAGCTACCGCCGCGACCGCCCCTCGGCGGCCCCCCTGAAACAGCTCTTTGACTGGAACATGCCCCTTATCAGGCGTGTACGGAGGACCTCCCTGCCGGTTGTTTTCAACGAAATCGGCTGGTCAACCGGCATGGTAGTCCTGAACTCCGTCTTCGCACATATCGGTACCGAGGTAATCGCCGCGCGAAATATCGCCGATACAGTGTTCCGGATGCTCATGGTGCTCTTTGTCGGGATGGGAAACGGGGCGCATATAATGATCGGCAACGCCATCGGCTCCGGGAAGGAACAGCATGCCCGGCGGCTGGCGGGTCAGTTCTCCCTGCTGGGGCCAATGACCGCGGTCTGTACCGGGATCGTACTTGCCGCGGTATCTCCGCTGGTTCCGCAGATGTTCAGCGTCAGCCCTGTAACCTCCCGTTATATAATCCAGTTCCTGCTCATCATCTCCCTGGTCTTTCCCTTCAAAGCCCTGTCGATTATACAGATCGTCGGGATCTTCCGCGGAGGCGGGGACACCCGCTTCAGCATGGCCCTGGATGTGGGAGGAGTCTGGCTCATCGGTATACCCCTGGCAGTAACCAGCGGGCTTATTCTCCGTTGGCCGGTCTGGCTGGTATTCCTGCTGGCGAGCTCCGAGGAGATCATCAAATCGGTAATAGGGGTCTATCGTACCGTCAGCAATAAGTGGATCAACAACCTGACCGAGGACGAACCGGAAATTCCCCTGGACAAGGCGCCGAAGTGAATTAGAGTGACAGAAGAAAGATCATTACAGCTTTTTCCTGAACAATACAGAAAAACGATATCATCAACGCAATCGCCTATACAAAAACAGACATGTACCGAACCTCATCTGTTATCGGTTCGATTCCATGTTGTTCAATTGAGTTAAAATACAGACAGTCCCCCGGTTTCATTGTATATTCGACATTCCCGACTCTGAACTTTGTTTCACCCTCCAGGATGAGGATGAACTCATCTCCCTCATGCGACAGAGTGCCCTCACTAATCTCCCCACGCTTTACCACATAATAAACAGGCTGCATCTTTTTATGATTATAATCAGAGGCAACCGGGAACATACTGTATCCCCGGCCGGTGGTAATCAAGTTTTTATCCATCTTTTCACGTTCAATAAAAACTGCATCCAGCGGCCGTTCATCATCGATAATCGAAGAAATCGAGACCTGCAGTGACGCAGCTATTTTTGATATGGTAGCAACGGCGGGAATGACTTTGCCTGTTTCTATCCTTGACAAAAGGCTTTTTGATACCCCGATTGCATCCGCGACTTCCTGAAGCGTCCGTTTCTGATGTATTCGCTGCCGTCGAATATATTTACCAAGATTCTCCACCTCTCACCGCTCCACCAAAAAAACTGCCTGGATGGATAGTATCAATTTATTAAAAGCGATGGAAGCCACAATGACAAGGCCGGTAGGTATGTAACCAGCATCAGGGAGATAAACATCCCGATGTAAAATGGGATAAATCCTCGTATCGAGTCTCTCATCGAAATATCAGCGATTGAACAACTCACAAATAAGCAGGCGCCTACCGGAGGAGTAAACAGACCAATACCGAGATTGACGACTGAAATAACTCCGAAATGTATCAAGTCGATCCCCACGTATTGAGCTATTGGCGCAAGTACCGGTATAAAGATGATCATGGCCGGCGTCAGATCCAACACGGCACCAGCGAACAACAGAACCAGATTAAACAGCATAAGCATCATATACTTGTTGCTTATTGTATCAAGAAGAAAGTTGCCTATTTCCTTAGGAAGTTCCTGACTAGTGATTATCCAGCTGAATATTGTGGCCGTCCCGACCATAAGCATTACCATGCCATTAATAAGTATTGTATCCATCATCAGCCGCGGAAGATCGGTAATCTTCACACTTCTGTATACAAACACACTAAGAATGAACGAGTATACAACAGCCATTACCGCAGCTTCCGTCGGCGTCACAATCCCGAATATAATTCCGCCAAGAACAATAACAATGGTAAATAGGGGCAGCATCCCATCAGCTATTATCCTGACAGTTTCCAATATCGAATAGGCATCACCAGCCGGATAATCCCTTTTTCCGGATATAAAACCACTGGTCAGCATCAAGATAATTCCGACCATGAGCCCCGGGATCGCACCGGCGATGAACAGAGTTCCGATCGACTGGTTCATTAATATGCCGTAAATTACCATAGGAATACTGGGAGGAATAATAATCCCTATAGTTGCCGAAGTCGCTGTAACGGCGACCGTAAAATCACTGTCAAATCCCTTTTCCTTCATGGCGGGAATCAAAACAGATCCAATAGACGATGTATCCGCCGTAGCCGATCCTGTTATGCCGGCAAAAAGCATACTTACTACAATATTCACGTATGCGAGTCCGCCCTTAAAACGCCCCACGAGAACCTGCGCCACATTTATCAGGCGGGTTGATATACCGCCAGTGGCCATTAATTGTCCGGCAAAAATAAAGAACGGGATCGCCAATAATGGAAAACTATCGATTCCTGCGAACATTCTCTGGGGAATCATGATTAAAGGTACACGTTCAGAAAAAACAACCCAGACCATCGATGACAAACCCAGAGCATACGCAACGGGAACTGTTGCAACGATGAAAACTCCGAATATTATTAAAAGTATCGTTATCATTTATCATTCCTGTCGCGGGCGATATTCTTGATCGCCAGGTACATGTATCGAACTGAATAAAGCGACATAAAGAATGTAGAAATCGGTAGGACCAGGTAGACAACCGCCATGGGCAAACGCGATACAGGCGCAATCTGTCTGGTAGTAGCTTTTATCAAACGAAAACTCTCTGAAAAAACAACAACACTGAAAATTAAAATGGCCGTATATACAAAGAGTTCGAGTGCAGTCGTAACACGAGTAGATAGTTTATCCTTAAGTATATCCAGACGCATATGGCTGTCGTTTTTCATAACAAGAGCTGCACCCAGGAAAGATACCCAAATAAAAAGAAATCTACCCATTTCTTCTGTAAAAGTAACCGGCATTTTTAAAACATATCGTGACAGCACCTGAATTACCGTCAGTACAATAAGGGCCGCGTAGGCAAGTAAGGATACCCATTCAAGAACGCCGGAGAATAGCGCTTTTCGAATATTCATAACATGCTCCCATAATACTTCATTTTCCAGAATATCCGGATAACCAGTTCATATCGCCATAGGTGTTACGCCATGCGGAAATAAATTTCTCCCAGCGTTTAACTGTATGAGGAACACTAAAAAAACTTTTCCATATTGCATAACTGCAGGTCGTTTCATCCGCACCGGAAACTGCTGATTCGACCAGCTGACTTACACTGCGGACAGCACCCATTATTTTTGTCGATGAACCATGTCTGTCATAAATCGAGCGTATTCTGGAGATCAGCTCATCTGTTGGATTTTCATCAACTTCTCCCAGGAGCCCAATAAATATTGCCACATGGTTTACCCCGGCTTGACTTGCTGTTATTGCTTCAATTATCGAATGTACTCCAGTTGCACAAACTTTTATTCCTTCATCGGTAAGGATTTTCATTGCCGCAATACCATCTTGCCGCATCTGGATTTTAACGATTATCCGTTCGTTTATGGACGAAAGCGCTTTTGCCTCTTTGACGATATCTTCCGTATTCTCCGAGACAACTTGAGCCATGACTGGAACATCAACAGTATCGCAAATCTTTTGCAGATGCCCTACAAAGTCTGAATTAAGCTCAGCCATCATTGCCGGATTCATGGTCACTCCGCCAAGAATTCCCAAGCCTGCAATTTCTTGTATTTCAGCTATATTACAGGAGTTCAGATACATTCGCATTGATTCTATCTCCAAACATGAGTTGTTGTTATAAGCCATGGCGCCCCGAAAGTCGCCATGGCGTTTGAGCAGATCTTCTGAACTATCCTATCGCGAATATGAAAGGGCGATATCGACGATATCAGCACCAATCTTATCTTTGTTTGAATCAATTACATCGTCGACAGCTGCTTTAAAGGGGCCGAGGTCAAGACTGTTCACTTTCATCCCGGTTCCCTCAATTTTAGCTATCACACCATCTTCGAATTCCTGCCACACCTGCCTTTCATATTCCTGAGTTTCCTTTCCGGCTTCTAACAGCGCTTTCTGAATGTTGGGCTCAAGACTGTCGAATAAGGCTTTACTCATGACTACAACGTTTAAATCGTAGAAGTGATTGGTAAGAGAAAAATAATCCGAGACCTCAAAGAATTTCATTGTGAATAAAGAAACTGCCGGCTGCTCACCGCCATCGACAACACCCTGTTTTAATCCTGTATAAAGCTCCGAATATGCCAGGGGAGTCGCCAGAGAGCCTAAAGAATTGAAGGTATCAATCATGATTGGATCGTTCATAACTCGAATCTTCAATCCGCTCATATCTGATAAATTGTTGATCGGCCGCTTTTTATTGAAAACACTCCGAAATCCAGTGTCATAATAAGCTAGAACCTTGAAACCTGTATCTTCCAGCTGGTTTTCAAGCCTGGCTCCCAGTTCCCCGTTCAAGGCATTAAAAACCTGCTCCTTGTTGGTAAATACATAGGGGAGACTGAAGACTCCAAAACCAGGACTGAAAGAGGTTAGGGCACCTGCTGCTGCTTTTGTTGCTTCAACCGTTCCAGTCAGGGTTCCTTCGAGAGTCTCCCGCGCATTTCCCAACTGGCTGTTTGGAAAAACCTTAACTTCAACAGCACCATTTGTTTTTTCTGCGACTTTCTCGGCGAAAAATATGTCCGCGGCATAGTGCGGATTATCTTCATTTGCCTGGTCGCTGAGTTTAATGATGATCTTTCCTCCCTCATTTGAAGCTTCAGAAGATCCGGCAGCAAATATTACATACCCCCCGAAACACAACAGGATCAATAGAGCTGTCATCAATTTCTTCATACATTCCCCCTAATTTTGTTGCATCAATTTCCTTATATGCAACTTGTTTCAAGTGTAAAACACAAAAACCCACTTGTCAAAGAAAAATATGTTTAAGGAACGGCTAAACCCCTAACGCACTGAAATTACGCTATATGTACCAATACTCCTGCTTAATGCCAGCCATACAGGAGCACTTGGAGACGTCTTTACGGTGTTTCTATAATCGGAAGAGATGGAACGAGATTCCTGCCAGTTTTATGTCTTGCTCATGGGGTAGATGAACATTATTCGGCGGATCGCGACTTTTATCGTTTTCTTGGCTTGAATGTAAAGAATCCTCTATTTCACATTTAAAGACTAAAAAAACCCATCCTCCATTACGAGTTGATCTTCTCCCCAAGATGGAAGAAACTGGTGGACGGTTCCAGCACCAGGCATTTGTAATGGATGAGCACCTGAGTGTCCTTGGCAAGTCGAAAAAAATCCCTGCTTCTATTTCTTCATCATTTTCACGAGGTACTACTTATGTGTTTTTTCTGGCTGAACTCGTTATAGCGCTTTTAGTTCACTGGATTGCTTCATGGATAATTCAGGTTATTGATATAATCAAAACTATGGTTGGGTATCTGCAGGAAGCCAAGGCCGAGAAGATCATAGATGCCGTGCGGAACATGCTTTCAGTTTTAAATCGTGTCTCTCGGAAAGGTGAAAAAAGACCACAGATGCGGAAGAGCTTTTTCCCTGCGATATTTTATACTTTTATCGGGAGATAAGGTTCTGGCAGATCTTCAGCTTTTGAAGACCCAAGAATCGACGAGGCGTCCCTGACTGGCGAATCCGAAACCTTTCCCAAGAGATGAAGGCGGACAATGAGGAAGCTACTTTGTGCGACAGCAGGTGCATGGCTTACTCTGGCCCATTAGTGATCTTCTCCGGCACAGAGACCGAAATAGGCCTTATAAACACAAGGCTCTCGGACGTTGCCCCCCCTTTCCAGACCACTTCTGCAGCAGGCAAACCGCTTTGGTTTATGTTTAAGCGGAATAGTTACTACAGCGGCAGGGAGCATTTTTGCTCTCGGTTTTTTTCTGGCCCGTATGCCGGTGAGCGAACTTTTTTTATCAGTTGTTGGTATCGCCGTGGCGGCTATCCCCGAGGGTTCTCCGGCAGTAATGAGCATAATACTTTCCATTGACGTCAGACGGATGACAAGAGGTAATGCAATCATCGGGCAGCTTCAGGGCGTCTAAGCACTGGGACATGTTTCGATAATCTGCACCGAAAAAACTGGAACACTCACAAAAAGGGAGATGACAGTTATCCGTCTTATATTCAGCGATGCCACCGTTGACGTCGAAGGTGCAAGATACGCTCCCGAAGGATATCTGAGCCTGGACTGCACTGCTGTACACCTTTAAAGCAGCGCAGCTCTTTCTGCACTAATACACCGGAATACTCTGCACCTAAGCCTGTCTTGTCTGGTAGGATAATACATGGCTGATTGACGGGAGCCCAGCCCTACACAGAGAGCCCCTTATGGCCCTATCAGCCAAGGAAGGGATCCAAATTACAGAGACTGTAAAAGAATGGAAGTGGCTCGACTCCCTTCCCTTTGAGTCAGACAATACATTCATGACAACCTTCAATACAGACAACGACAATATCCGGGGTTATTTCTCAATTGTGCCCCTGCGGCAGCGCTGTAGCAGAGAAGTAACAAACCCAAAAGACCCTTCTTAATCAAAGCCACGGTTGCCGGAGCAGAGAGCGCAGACGGGAAGGGATTCAGGTTATAATGATAACGGGCGACCTTGCCCTTTGACAGAAAGCGGTCTGCCTGCTACTTTTTGGCTGCATGAAAAAAATCGTTACTCTTTTAATTTGTCTTATTGTGCCTGGTGTAATGGTTCCTGACGTCTTTGCAAGGGAAAATCCTGAGGAACCTGTTTATTCGGAAGAAAAGAACTACAGCCTTGGAATCGGCAATGCCCTTCTCAGCAACCTGGCCCTCTTTTCGGTAAACAGGTTCATAGGGCAAACGGAATTCTCAAAGATCAGTTTCGAAAGTATTCACAACAACCTTACCGGACCATGGCAGTGGGACCGCAGCATGTTTCTGGTAAACCAGCTGGGACACCCGTACCAGGGCTACGCATACTATGCCGCCGCCCGGGCAAATAATCTTAACGCTTTTGAATCCAGCCTTGTTGCGGCCCTGGGCAGCTACACCTGGGAGGTTTTTGGAGAAAGAGCGACAGCCGCGGTGAACGATTTCGTTGTGACCACGGCAGGAGGGATTTCCCTGGGAGAAATGCTGCACCGCATTTACCTGGATACGTACACGGAAAACCAGCTGCTGGCGACTTTTATCAGCCCAATGGACGGTTTTAACGATCTTGTAAGCGGAAACAAACAACGGCCCACACATTCCATGATACGGAACGCCTCCCTTTCCTTCGGCGGAGGCTATGTGGGTACACAGCATTACAGAAACAATGAAAAATATGACAGAAACTCGTATCATACCGGGACCGGCAGCATGGGGATTGACCTCGGCTACGGAGACCCCTTTGTCTCACGCACCTCCTCCGTCTTCAGCCATTTTGATCTGCAGTTCTTCCTTGAGGGCGGGTATGACTGGTACAACCTCGTCCTGATCTCCGATGGGGCTCTCTTTTCCGCAAGCCCTCGTCCGCAGGAACATTCATGGACCAGCTACGGGCTGCATCTGCATTACGATGTTTTCTCCGGTACACTGATGGATTTTTCCGGGAATTCCCTTACCTTAACAATGCAGCATGAGCGGCATACCGCCAGCGGAAGTGTATTCAAACTCAAAGCCCACGCCGGCTGCCTGATTTTCGGCAGCAGTACCTTTCTTCGTTTCGAAGCCGACCCTTCAAAAAAAGCAGTCGAAAGAAGAGATTACGGCGCGGGGGCAGCTTCCAAACTGCGAATGAGCTGGGATTTTCCCCGGGCCGGGAATATCTCCATGCAGACCGCCGGGTACCTGATGACGACCCTGCCGAATACGGTCTCCGGTTCAGATGGAAACCTGCTGTTCAGCAGATCCACACTGGCCTGGAAATACCCGCTGAACGGAACAACCTCGGTGGGAGCGGCAAATACCCTCAGCTGGAAAAAGACAGACCGCGACTATTTGCCGGACCAGAACAAGCGGGTCTACAACACTAGCGTGTTCATGGAATACAAGCTTTAAACTGCCCGGAGCCTCCGGTTTTACAGCATCAGTGCCCCGTCCATCATTACGAGCTGCTCTTCTCCCCCGGGCAGAAGAAAGCTGATGGATGGTTCCAGCACCAGGCCGTCGCAGTGGATCAGCGCCGGAGCGTCCTCGGCGTAATTGGCCCCCACCGCCAGGTGACAGGTTCGGTATGCCTTTTCGTCCTCCAGCATGTTGCCGGTAACCCGGGCAGCGGGATTCAGGCCGATTCCAATCTCCCCGATGGAACGGGCGTTCCGGCGATAGACCTCTCCCATTCCGGGAGGCAGGGCCCCTTCGGCGGCGAGACGCTCCGCCCCGCTTTCTCCGGCGGCGATGGTCTCCTTTAAAAGTCCGGCTTCCTGTCCCCCTTCAACGGAAACGACAAAGCCTTCTTTTACCTGCACAACGATCGGTTCCCTGATGAGAATGTCTCCTTTGTTCAGGGAGATGGATCCACGGAAAACGATGGCTCCGCTGACGCTACCCAGCTCGGGCGATGCAAAACTTTCTCCCGCGGGCAGGTTGCCTCCGCTGCCGGGAGTCCCGAAATCTCCGTTGTCAGCCTCTCCTTCACGACCCTTTAACCCGACATAGAGGTCAGTTCCTCCCGCACAGCTGATCCGCATGCTCTCGGCACGCTTGAACAGACCGCTGACATGGGCACATTCATTTTTTAACCTGCCGTAATCGATTCCCACGGTGCGGCAGAACATGTCTTCATTAATCCCAGGAGCCCAGACGGCCCTGATGCTTTTTTCCCCGTTCAGCAGGTAGTCGAAGATATGGTCGAACTCCCGGTCCGCGTAGCGGTAGGGCGTTTTCAGGCCCGCAGGATCCTTGCCGATTTTCTCGGCGCTTATGGAACACACAACATCGGGACCGCTCCCGAGAGCCGCAAGGACGGAGGAATCGGCGTAATCGAGCTGGGTCTTTACCGGCTGTACGATCAGTACCGGGTCGGCGCCAAGTTCTGCCGCGGCCAGATACAGTGCCTGGGAGATGGACAAGACCTCCTGTACGGGATTGGTAATAATCAGAACCCGTTCGCCGGGTTGTATATTCAATACCGCGGAACAGGTGGTATGGGCGGGAACGGTCAATCGGGAATCGGGATGCTCTTTCATGAAGCCAGCCTACCGGGGCAGTTCCGGGGGGTCAAGTATGAGATTGACCTTTGCTTCCTCCTGTGGGTATCATGCCGGATATGAGCAAATACCCCTACGCCGAGATTGAGCAGAAATGGCAGCGCTTCTGGGAAGAGAATTCCAGCTTCAAGGTAGAAGAGGACCCCTCCTTTCCTAAAGAGAAACGGCGCTACGTGCTCGACATGTTCCCCTACCCCTCCGGATCCGGACTCCACGTCGGACATCCCGAAGGATACACTGCAACGGATATCTACTGTCGTTTTTTACGTATGCGGGGCTACAATGTGCTCCACCCCATGGGCTTCGACTCCTTCGGCCTGCCCGCCGAGAACTATGCCATTCAGACAGGAACCCATCCGAAAATCACTACGGAACGGAATATCGATCACTTTCGTACCCAGATCAAATCCCTGGGTTTCAGTTACGACTGGGACCGTGAAATCTCCACTCACAGCGAGGAGTATTACCGCTGGACCCAGTGGATCTTTCTGAAGCTCTTCGAGCAGGGACTGGCCTACGAAGCGGAGACTCCCATCAACTGGTGCTCTTCCTGCCTGACTGGACTTGCCAACGAAGAGGTCAAGGACGGCAAGTGCGAACGCTGCGGACAGCTGGTGGAGCGGCGGAACATCCGCCAATGGATACTCAAAATAACCTCCTATGCCGACCGGCTCCTGGAGGATCTGGATACCCTGGACTGGTCGGAATCCATAAAAACCATGCAGCGTAACTGGATCGGCCGTTCCGAGGGCGCCAATGTTCATTTTCAGATCGACGGACACCTGGAGTCCCTGGAGGTCTACACCACCCGTCCGGATACCCTCTTCGGCGCCACCTACATGGTTATGGCCCCGGAGCATCCCTACGTGGTAAAGATCACCACCGACAAGCATCGACCTGCTGTAGAGGTCTACCTGGAGCAGGCCAGGCTCAAATCGGACCTGGAACGCACGGACCTTGCCAAGGACAAGACCGGCGTCTTTACCGGAGCCTATGCGGTCAACCCGGTGAACGGAGAAAAGATCCCCATCTGGATATCCGACTATATCCTGATCTCCTACGGAACCGGCGCTATCATGGCGGTCCCCGCCCACGACCAGCGGGACTGGGAGTTCGCAAAGAAATTCGACCTGCCCATTATTGAAGTTCTCAAGGGCGGCACCATCGAAACCGAAGCCTTTACCGGGGACGGCCCCCACGTAAATTCCTCCTTTCTGGACGGAATGGGAAAGGAAGAGGCCATCGAGAGCATCATCACATGGCTGGAGGAACGAAAGCTCGGGCAGCGGGCGGTAAACTACAAGCTCCGGGACTGGGTATTCAGCCGGCAGCGCTACTGGGGAGAACCCATTCCCCTTGTCCATTGTCCGAAATGCGGCATCGTGCCGGTACCGGAAGACCAGCTTCCCCTCAGGCTCCCGGAGGTGGACTCCTTCGAACCCTCGGGAACAGGAGAGTCTCCCCTGGCAAAGATCGACGAATGGGTCCACACCGGCTGTCCCAAATGCGGCGGACCGGGGCGACGGGAAACCAACACCATGCCCCAGTGGGCGGGATCCTGCTGGTACTACCTGCGCTACCTGGATCCCCATAACGGCAAAGCCCTGGCAGACCGGGACAAGATCGACTACTGGATGCCCGTGGACCTCTACGTGGGCGGCGCTGAACACGCGGTACTTCACCTGCTCTACGCCCGTTTCTGGCACAAGGTGCTCTACGATATCGGTGTGGTGGGAGACAAAGAACCCTTCAAGCGCCTGGTGAACCAGGGAATGATCACCTCCTTTGCCTACCAGCGGCCCGACAAGACCCTCGTACCCACGGATGAGGTTGAAGAACCGGAGACCGACAGCTTTGTGGAAAAAGGCACAGGCACTCCCCTTACACAGGTCATTGCCAAGATGTCCAAATCCCTCAAGAATGTCATCAATCCCGATGACATTATCCGGGATTTCGGCGCTGATTCCATGCGGGTTTACGAGATGTTCATGGGTCCCCTCCAGGTATCCAAACCCTGGTCGACCTCCGGCATTTCCGGGGTTCACCGTTTTCTCGACCGGGTGTGGCGGCTCTTTGACAAGGAACTGGTCGACAGGGAGCCGTCGGAGGAACTGAAGCGGATCCTGCACAAGACCATCAAGAAGGTCACCGACGATACAGATTCTCTCGAGTTCAATACCGCCATCGCCCAGATGATGATCTTCGTCAACGAGGTATTCAAGGAAGAGACCCTGAACCGGCAGCTCATAGAACCCTTCGTGCTGCTCATTTCACCCTACGCTCCCCATCTTGCGGAGGAACTCTGGGAGCGTCTGGGACACGAAGCCCTGGCGGGTCGACAGCCCTGGCCCGCGTACGATGAGGAGCTCACCCGGGACGAGATGATCAACCTGGTGTTCCAGATCAACGGGAAGGTCCGGGCCAAAATCGAGGCAGCCGCCGACATCAGCCCGGAAGAAATGAAGGAAGCGGCCCTGAACCATCCGCGGATCAAGGAGCTTACCGAGGGCAAACAGATACGCAAGATCATTCCGGTGCCCGGCAAACTGGTCAACATCGTGGTGGGCTGAAGGAAGCCAAAGGATACAGTATAATGGCAAATTATCGCCTGAACAGTCTGCAAAACTGGATGGAAAAAGAGGGAATTGACCTTGTAGTCGTGGAGGATACCGAAGGCAGACGAAACGCCTCCCTGCGCTACCTCTGCGGACACCCCTCCGACGCCGTTTTCTTCTTCCATTCCAGCGGGGCCTCTCTGCTTGTCGCCTGGGACCTGCCCCTTGCGGAGATTTACGGCACAGCCGACGCACTGGTCGCCTACAGTGAGTTTCAGCGCAGTCCGGTTCAGGCGATCGCCGGGGTTGCCCGGCGTTTCGGCCTTTCCAGAAACGCCCGCATCGAGCTGCCCCCGAACATGCCGGTTCCTCTGGTGGAGAACCTCCGGATCGAAGCCCCGGAGTTCATTTTTCTCTGCCGGGAAAACGGGGCGGAAGCCCAGATTACGGAGCTCCGCAGCATAAAGGATGCCGCTGAACTGGATATCTACCGGGAAGCCGCAGGAATAACCAACCAGGTAATCGGCAAGCTTGTCCAGGGTTTCCGTGACAGACTTTTCCCCACCGAGCTCGATGCCGCACTTTTTATCGAACGGGAGATCCGCCAGGCGGGAGCGGAAGGAACGGGCTTCGAAACCATCGTCGCCAACCCGGCACGAAGCTTCGGGATACACGCCTACCCCTCCTTTTCCAATGCTGCTCTGGACCTGAAGGGTCCGACCATCATTGATTTCGGCGTAAAGCTTAAGGGCTATACCACCGATGTCACCCTGACCCTGATCACCGGTTCGCTGAGCCCGGAACAGGAGCGCATGGGGGCCCTGGTGGAAGAGGCCTGCGCCGCGGCGGAAGCTGCCCTCGCCCCGGGAGTCCCCTCCTCCTCTGTGGCCCGCCGGGTGGATGAGGTTTTTTCGCGGGAGGGTTTCTCGATGCCCCACAGCCTTGGCCATGCCATAGGCCTTGAAACCCATGAAAACCCGGTGCTCCGGGACCGCAGGGAACTGGACACGCTGCTTCAGCCCGGAATGGTGCTTGCAGTGGAGCCTGGGCTCTACCATACAGAATTTGGGGGGTTCCGCAAGGAAAACGACTACCTGATCACCGACAAGGGAGCGGAAAAACTCACTCAATCAGGAATCTTCAGGGTATAAGAGTCACCATACACCTCCGCGGCTGAAAGACCCGTCCCTGGCGTAAAAGTGCCAACCCATGCTGTCGCACCAGAGTACAGCCGCTTTTCCATTGCTGTAAAATGTCCAGCGTCCCTCGTAGACCCGAGCCTCTCCAAGGTTTGTAAGCTTCTCCGCCAGGGGGTTCGCGGGAATCCATTCCCCAGGGGGCAGGGCCTCCGGAGAAAGCCGATACTCTCTGCGCATGACAATATCCCGGACAGAGAAACTTCCCGCCAAAAGAGCCCTGAATATGCGCTCATTATCCAGCAGAAAGGGATTGCCCCCGGAGCGCAGGCGGCATTCGCTGCTCAGACGCCGATAATTGATAACCGAAAGGGGAACCCCCTTCTCTGCAAGGCGGGTAAAAACAGAGGAGCAGAAACCCTGTGCAAAGCTGAGTTTTACACGATTCTCCCCCTCTCCGTCCCAGGGCAGGACAGCTCCGGCAGGAGGGACTCCTCCGTCGTAAAAGGCGGTAAAAACGGTAACCTGCGCTTTGGGAAGCTTCAACCTTCTTACCTCCCCCGCCCGGGCACTGATGTCGATCCCTCCGGACTCTTCGCTGTCCACCTGTAAAAGGACCTGGTCACCAACACAATCGGAAGCCCCCGGAGGTACAAGGGGAATTTGCACCTCGACTTCCATCTCGAAGGGATGAAATCCGCAGGAGATACTCAACGCAGCAAAGGTCGCTGCGGCGACACAGGAGATATGGCTGTTCATACCTGATATAAACCGGGGATCAGAGACCCTGCTTCAGCTGCCCGTGAAAAATCTGCCGGAGATCCAGAAGAATCCGCTGATACCCTTCGCTCCGATAATCGGGGTAGGTCCAGGGTAGTGGCTCAAAGCGACCGCGCCTGTAGTGGAGGGTAATCTCCGCGTAAATACCTTCCGCCAGGGGAATACGGTGCCCCGCGTGTTTTGTGGTGGCCAGTACCAGACGGTTCAGATCAAGGAGTCCCGGGTCAAGATTGACCTTTCTCGCCTGATCCTCGGAAAAGTGCTCCTCCAGGCGGTTTGTGGCTTTCTTGATCCTCCACAGGTCTCCCGGATCGACCAGGTCCTCAAAGCCGAGAAAGATCCTCCGTATTTCCGGACCCATCTCCCTGTCATAGTATGATGTAAATGAAAAAGAAAGCTCCCGACTGGTATAATCAATGGGTCCAAAAAGCTTTGACAACTCTGAGTACAGAGATGGAAGCAGGGACCCTCTCGTGTACAGGAGAGGAATTATCAGCTTTTCCGGCGGGAATTTACCTTCCTGACCCATAAATACCCTGTAAAAAGATTGAAGGATGCCGCATTTTATCCCATAATGTTCAGAATATGGAAGAGAGGATCGATCTTGACGACGCGCTGAACCAGGCGGTAGCGTATCGGCGTGAATATATAGATAAGCGGCTGATGCCGAAACTGAAAGAGAACTTCCGCCGATACCACACCTCTTTCCAGAACGTCTACAATGTTCTGCTGCGCAAGGGACTTGTTCAGGAGGACCCCTACAAAGGCGATTTCAAGATATCCGAGGTCACCACCCCCAGCAACGAGCCCTACCTGGAATCGGAAAAGAACGAAAAGATGAGCATCCGACTCTCCCAGTTCGAATCCATTCTCGAATTTCTGACCAACTACTACCAGTTCAGCGCCGATTTTCTCAATCTCAAACGCCTGAAGAATATCTCCTCGCTGCTGAACTACTTTCACTGGACCAAACTGGGAGTCAGTTCAACATCCCTGAACACCCGGGTAATGGCGGACCTGGTACAGCACATAAAACAGGGGAGCGACTCCCTCTCGGCAAATATTGTCAGTGACGGGTGTAACCAGCTCTCCAAGTTGACGAACGAGATATTCTCCCTGCTTAAAGATGTTACCGCCTTCAGCAGGGAGCTTTACAAGCAGGATATCCGGGAACGGGTCCTTTACAAGCTGTCAATCTCCGGCGAACCTTCGAGTCAGGCCATGGAGGAGGCCTTTAACCAGATTAAACGCTCCTTCCCCCGGGAACTGCCGGATACGCCCTTCTTTCCCGAACTGGTAAATGAACTGGTGGCGGAGGAGTTCTCCCCCCAGCGGGACAAGCTGAAACAGGACCTGATAAACTCCCTGCAAATCAAGGAGAAGAAACAGGAGACCAGACAGGAAGTTTCCCACAAACCGCTGCTTCTGGAGGCTGCGAGGATTCTGTCCGGCGCGAGTATCCATCTGGAGAAGGCCATCGCCAAACTCAACGAAAGCCAGCAACTCCTTGATCAGCGAAGATTAAGCCTTGGAGAACGCTTTCGTCGCTGGGTAATGAACGTTGTCCAGAAGAAAGGCGAAAAACATGTGTACATGGTGGAGTTCTTTGATGAGAAGACCGGAGCAACTCGTATGGTCCGGGTCGATTATGACGCCTTTTCCGAGAATGTGCTGAAACGGGCCAGGGCCCTGAACATGCTGTCCAGCAAGGTTTCGTCGGCATATATGCGCCTGGAAAGCAGCGATGAGGAGAAAGTCTACGAATATGTCAGCAGCATAGTTGACGAGCTGCACAAGATCCTCAATACCCTGCCTGCATTGGACACCTTTTTTAAAAGCGAAGCCCCCAGAGAACTGCGCGCCAGTATACGCGGAATAAAGATCGAAATCTCGGCAATAAAAAACGTGGTAATCCGGTCGAACCAGAAGCGCCACGAGTACATAGCCAAGAAGGAAGAGATCGAACAGCTTAAAAAGCTGGGCATCGATACCGGCGTGACCTAGAGCGTCCCATCGTCAGCTGCGGAAGACCCCCAGAACCCTCAGGTCCTCGGAAACCTCTTTAAGAGACTCCACCGCCTCGCTAAATACTGCCGGGTCACCGGGCAGCTGAACATCAAGGTAGAACATGTACTCCCAGGGCTTTCCAAGTATTGGTCGGGATTCGAGCTTTTTCATGTTGATTCCCCGATCCGCAAGAACCTTCAGGCAGCTGAAGAGGGCCCCGGATTTGTCGGGAACCGCGAAGACCAGGGAGGCGGTGTTGGCGTCCGGCTCCGATGGTTCATCAGCATTGCCAATTATAAAAAAGCGGGTATAGTTACTGGGATTAGTCTCTATGCCTTCCTTCAGTACGGACATACCATTGACCGCTGCAGCCTCTTCGCTGGCGATAGCCGCGAGGGAATTATCCGACTGTCCGGCGATAAAACCGACAGAACCGGCGGTATCATAGTAGGGAACCCGTTCAGCCTCGGGGAGGGCTTCATCAAGAAAACGCGCGCACTGGGCAAGCCCCTGGGGATGGGAGTAGACCTTGCGAATATCCTTGAGGCCTGCACCCGGTCTCCCGATCAGGGTGTGCCGGATTCGGACCCGGCGTTCCCCCAGGATTTTTATATCCGGATACTGCAGAAACAGATCATAATTCTCGTGTATCGATCCGGCCAGAGAGTTCTCCATCGGGACGACACCGTACCTGACCTCCCCCTGCAGCACTGCATCGAAAACCTTACGGAAACTGCTTAAAGGAATGCTCTTCGCGTCCATGCTGCTGAAGTAGAGAGACAGGGCTTTCTCGCTGTAGGCTCCATGCTCCCCCTGAAAACCCACCCGCACTGTCCCCTCAGCAGAAGAGGCGGAGACGGCAGTATCCCTTGAGAGAACAACATGTTCCCGCCGTATCGGGCGCTCCAGTTCACGACCCACCACCGGGGCCATGGCCTCGATGTCCCGCATCATTTTCTCGAACTGTTCCGGCAGCAGCGACTGGGGTCCGTCGGAAAGGGCCTTGTCCGGATCAGGATGGACCTCGACAACCAGACCGTCAGCACCTGCTGCCACGGCGGCCAGGGCCATGGGGATCACCTTTTCACGGATACCGGTGGCATGGGAAGGATCGACGATTATCGGCAAATGAGAGAGCTTTTTAATAACAGGAATAGCTGAAAGGTCAAGGGTATTTCGCGTATAGGTCTCAAAGGTTCGTATTCCCCTTTCACAGAGAATCACATTCTCGGCGCCGTGGGCCATCAGGTACTCGGCAGCCATGAGCCACTCTTCAATCGTAGCGGCCATTCCCCGCTTGAGAATTACGGGTTTGTTCAACGAGCCTATCCGCTTCAGGAGTTCAAAATTCTGCATATTGCGGGCACCGACCTGCAGGACATCCACGATATCCGACAGCATGTCCGCGTGCTCTGTGGCGACAATCTCGGTAACAACCGGAAGCCCGTACTTTTCCCCGGCCTCCTTCAGATAGCGGGCCCCCTCTTCGCCCAGTCCCTGAAAGGCGTAGGGAGATGTCCTGGGTTTGAAGGCCCCTCCCCGAAGCATTACGCCCCCGGAATCCCGCACTATACGGGCGGACTCCATGATCTGTTCCCGGTTTTCGATGGCACAGGGACCTGCAATAACCGCCAGACGTAAAGGCCCGATCTTGACGGGACCGACCGAAACCAGGCTGTCCTCTTTTTTGAATTCCCGGGATGCAAGCTTGTAAGGTTTCGTTATCGGAATAACCTGGTCCACCCCGGAAAGAAGCTCCACTTCCCGCCGGTCAATCTGCACAAGCCCCACGGCCCCGAAGATGGTCTCCTCTTCGCCGACGATTTCCCGTACGGTAAATCCCTTCCGGGTGAGGAAATTCCGGATATTTTCTTTATCAGCAGCGCTGATGGATTTGTTTAATACGATTACCATAGTGGTAATCAAGCTATTTTACGGTCTTACTCTTGTCAAGTACGTAGGCAACTCGTTTGCCGCCCTTGACGTCTGATTTTACCAGCTGCTGCTTGCTGATCAGACCGTTTTCGAAGTGCCGTTCGAGATCCCGCTGATAATCAAGAATTTTCGCTATATAGTCCAGAGTCATGCGCGGGGTTCCCCGTTCCGTTACCCGGGTTCTTCCTGCATTATACATGGCCAGAGCCACAACCAGGTTCTTTCCCTCATCCAGGCAGTAACGAAGATAGGCCACCCCGTGCTGCGTGTTGACGACGGGATCAAAGAAATCAGCTTCCGTTAGATCCGGAAAGGAACGGTTGTTCAACTGAAACAGACCGCGGTCGATGGAGGTGCTGTTACGGTTGACTGCCCTGGGTCTGAAGCTGCTTTCGGCATACACCAGGGAAAAGGCCAGCGAAGGGGGAACCTCGTAACGGTTCGAATAATGCAGAATCAGCTCTGCGATCTCCCGGGAACCGGCAACCTGGGAATAGAAATCGATAACCCGATCGCGGCTTTCCGGGCGCCGGTAAAGTTCGAGCCCGATATCCTGCTCCGGCCCCAGCGAAATAGCTGTTTCGACATATTCCAGTATTTCCTCTTCAGCGCTGCCCCCTTGAGCAAAGACAAGGGCCAGAAGAGGAATCGACAGGGCGAGAACGCTAAATAATCCAATAACTCTAATTCCATTCATATGCTTTAATGTAAGATAGTCAGTTCTGTGGTTCAGGGTCAAGACCTGAGCTCAGGACTCAAGATTCCTGCCGGCAGATAAGGGTAAAATCATTGGACAAATACCCTGATTCTATTTCTACACGCGGATACAGGCCTCCGGCCCTCTTGAGTACGCTTTCAGGATCAAAATAATGGTATCTGTCCTGCTGGTCCCGGGAGACAATGGAGAGAAGATTGATTACCACGGTTTCGGTGGTCAGCTCCTGCAGACGCTTCAGATAATCGTCCAGCAGTTTTTCATTATTCCCGGTTTCAAGATTGAATATGCCCGAACAGAAGGCGATCTGAAACCGCTCGTCACCGAAGGGGTTCTCCCGGAGCAGATCGGCCTGGATAAAACGTCCCGGCGGACAGCGTCTTCTGGCCTCCAGAATCATCTTCTCCAGGATATCGACACCGGTATACGAAGCTTCGATTCCCCTCTGCTGAAGGTAGGAACAGAGGTCTCCCACACCACAGCCCAGGTCCAGAAGGCTTTTTCCGGAGATGTCGATCCTCCTGGCCAGCACTTCAAAACGGCAGAACTGACTCTCCTGATCCTCCCAGTCAAGGATCTCATAGCCCATGCTTTCCGGACGTATTCGAGGCTCGTAGTGTTCCTTCAGACGACGCAGTGAATCTTTCATAGGAAGCTCCAGAGTATGAATCGCCGGCCAGGCTGTCAAGAGCGGCAAAAAGTCACGTCAGAATAATTACTTGACCACGCTGGAGCTTTTGTTTACCCTAGCCTGACGAAGGTCTGCACATAGCCGGGTAACGCACAAAGAGCCGACCGGCTTCTGCGTTTATACCATCACCGGTTCAAGGAGCAGCAGGGTGACAACAAAACGTGTTCTTTATGCGGAAGATGAGTTCACCAATCGCAAACTGCTTGAAATGAAGCTGAAGAATCATGGCATCAGTTGCGATCTGGCTCATGACGGAGTTCAGGCATTGGAACTTTTTCAGAACAACTCCTACAACCTGGTCATTCTTGATCAGTACATGCCCGGCATGAACGGCGATCAGGTAGCGCGGCGTATTCGGGAGACTCATCCTGATCTTCCCCTTATCGCCATAACATCCGACGACGGGGAGATCGAACGATTGAATGCCGCGGGGTTCAACGAAGTATTCATTAAACCCTTACGCGGCCAGCATTATATCGATTCCATCAAGAATTATCTGACCTGATAAAGAGAAAGCATGAAAAAATACATAAGTTTGATTGTCGCCCTGACCAGCCTTGCCCTCAGCGCAGAGAGTATCAGCGTAAGCTTCGGTTCCACAACCATAGCCCTGGACCCGCATCATTCCTATTCCGCCACCGAAGCCCAGCTTTACACCGCCCTCTACGAGGGATTGTATACCTATCATCCCCTGACCCTGGAACCGGTCCCCGGGGTAGCCCGGGACTTTGAGGTTTCCGAAGACGGCCTGGTATACCGCTTTTATCTCCGCCCCAATGCGTATTACTGGAACGGAGACCGGGTTACCGCAGAGGACTTCAGGGAGTCGTGGCTGCTCCACCTGAATCCGGAAGACAAGGCGGAGTATACCTTTCTGCTGGACATTATAAAGGGTGCCAGGGCGTATCGTACCGGCTCCGGCGAACGGGAGGATGTGGGCATCACCGTGCCCGAAGAGGGGGTTCTCGAGGTCACCCTGAATCATCCGGCATCCCACTTTTTAAAGATCCTGTGCCATCACAGCTTTTCTCCCGTCCATTCCGCCTTCAGGGAGAACCCGGACTGGGAAAACGCGCCGTCGGTAATCGGTAACGGCCCCTTTATGCTCTATTCCCGGAGTCCCGAAAAGTATATCCTGAGAAAAAACCAGTATTACTGGGATCGCAAGAATGTCCGAAGCGATGAGATAATCTTCCTGTTGAGCGACGATTACGAACATCTTACGGACCTTTTTAACGCCAAAGAGATTCTCTGGGCTTCGGGGAACATCCTCTATGACAAGCTGGACGACACTTCCACCCTGCAGGTGTTTCACCAGTTCGCCACCACCTACTTTTACTTTGTCTGCGACGAGGAGCCCTGGGAGGACCACCGGATACGACAAGCCCTGCTGCTCCTCGTTCCCTGGGAGGAGCTGCGAACGGAGGAGCGCTACGCGGTTCCCACCTTCAGGGCGGTCCCGCAAATCTCGGGATACCCGGAGGTACGGGGTATCAACACCAGGAACCGTGAAAAGGCTCTGAAACTGCTTGAGGAGGCTGGCTATCCGGAAGGAAGGGGGCTTCCTCAGCCGGTATTCAAGATTCCTGAAAGCCAGGAGGTCCGGGAACTGGCTGCAGCCATGGCGACAGCCTGGAGAGATGAACTGGGAGTGGAAGCACAATTCAGCGTCGTGCCCTACAGAGACTACTATAACTCCATAGAAACCAGGGATTACACCATCGGTCTTATGAGCTGGATCGGGGACTACGCCGACCCCCTGGCTTTTCTGCAAATGTGGGTCAGCGACTCCAATCTTAACAAGGGGGGCTATTCAAATCCTGATTACGACAATCTTATCGAAGAGGCCATGTCCCTCTCCGGCAGGGAGCGCTACGGCCGAATGGCGGAAGCCGAGGGGCTGATCCTTGAAGAAGGCGGCATAATCCCCTACAAGCATTCCCCTTCCTACAATTTTGTTCATGCCGAGGTCCTCGGCGGATGGCTTCCCAATCCCCTGGATATCCACCCCTTCAAGTACCTGCGCTATTCCAGGCCGCCTCTGCCCGCCCGTATCGTACAGGGAGGACCCGGATCAAAGCATATTCTCGATAGGTAAAAGCCGGTACATGAATTCGGAGATTCGCTGAAATACCGAGCGGGCAGGAGCCGTTTTTCTTACAGCATCCTGTGTTTTCCATCGGATTCTGCCGTCCTCAAGGACCAGCCTCCAGGATTCCTCCGGAACCATAAAGGACTCAAGCAGACTGCGCAGGCTGTCAGCAAACTGCTTTGATTCAACAATAAGTCCGTTTTCGGTATTGATCCTCATAGCCCGGTGATCGAGATTCAGGGAACCTACATACGACCGCGACTCTCCGGCGACGACCGCCTTCATGTGCATGCTAATAAAGCCGGCGCCGTTGTCTGCCGTTTCCGCAAGCTCCCGCCCGCCGCCCCGGGGGTCCTTTCGGTATTCAAAGACCTCAATCCCGCTTTCAAGAATTGTTCTACGATACTTTCTATAATGACTGTGTACGGCCGTATGATTGATCGACCCCAGGGAGGGTACAAGCAGACGCATCCGCGTACCCTGTTCTGCTATCCCGGCAAAATTGTGAATTCCCTCAAGGCCGGGAATAAAATAGGGGGTGGACATTATGATATCGCCGGAGCCGTTACCAATCAGGTCAACAAGGGATTCCGTTACCTCCCGGCCGTCATCGTCATAGGGATGATCGGAAACAAAGCGCACGCTGGCGGGAATAAAGCGTGTATATCGTTCATGAAAGAAGGGGATCCATGAGCAGGGAGTAAATCTTTCTTCGCTCAGGATGGTATCCTCCAGAACCTCTGTCCCGTAGACTGTGCGCAATTCATCAAGATACTCAACGGAACCCCGCTTATGAAGCCGGACACCGGGAAAAGAGGCAGGACTGTTCCAGAAGAGATCAAAGGAGGCTGCCATGTCATCGACACTTTCTCCAACCGCGAGAACATCCAGATCCAGAAAATTATAGTCTGTCGCAAGACCAAAGTAGTTGTCGCCAATATTTCGTCCGCCGATCAGCGCCGCTCTTCCGTCGGCAATAAAAAGTTTATTATGCATACGACGGTTCAAGCGTCTGACTTCCAGCATAAAACGAAAGGCTGCACCGGCGTCGGTGCTCCGTGAAGGATTGGGATTAAAAATGCGGATTTCCAGGTTAGGGTGCTTGCTCAGGGAAGCCACAGCAAGATCAGGATGGCTGGTAAAAATATCGTCAACGAGTATCCGTACCTTCACGCCGCGGTCTGCCGCCAGAATGAGGCGGTGCATCAGCATTCTGCTTGTTCGGTCATCATCCCAGAGAAAATACTGGATATCCAGGGATTTTTCCGCCGAGTCGGCCAGGGCAAGACGCCAAAGCAGGGCTTCATCGTTTTCCGGGACCAGCAGCAGTGCCGAGAGCCCAGGCTCAATGTCCTCTTCGATTTTTCTCGAAAAGTCCCGCAGGGCCCCGTTCTGTGCCGGCTGCAGTCGGAAATCCAGGCTCCGTGTATCATAGGCAGAATAATCCAGAGTAGTGCACGAGGCTGCCATAATAAGCATGAGCAGAGGGACCGCCAGACTGAAACGAAGCGCAAGCTTTTTTCTCAAGTAGCAGACTCCGGAAGACGGCCGTACAGGGTGTTCATCTCCCGCAGCCGTGAGGAGATCAGGTCGTTCAGGTCTTCCGGCCGGTGCCGATAGGCCCAGTTCTGCGGTCCAACCGTAGAGGGTGTATTCATGCGATACTCCGTGCCCAGGGATAAAAGATCCTGAAAGGGGATCACAGCGAAACCCGCGGTTGAGGAGAGGGCCATGCGGATAAAGTCCCAGACAATATCGTGGTCATCCCTGGCAAGGTAGCGGCGTACAAGGTCCTGAATCCGTCCGTCCATGGAATAGTACCACCCGGCGGTAGTATCGTTGTCGTGGGTACCGGTATAGACAACCGTATTGGTGTCGTAGTTATGGGGCAGGAAGTGGTGTTCTGCATTGAAGCCCCGCTGCAGGTCAAACTCAAAACCGAACTGCAGAACCCGCATTCCGGGAAATTCAAGGTCCTGGCGCAGCTTTATTACCTCCGGGGTAATTACCCCCAGGTCCTCGGCAATGATGGGAAGACGTCCCAGCCGGTGTTTCAGTTCCCGGAACATCTGGAGGCCCGGAGCTTTGATCCACGTACCGTCAACAGCCGTCTTTGCATCAGCGGGAATGCTCCAGTAGGCTTCAAAGCCCCGAAAATGGTCAATCCGGACCCAGTCGACCTGTTTGAGGGTATATTCAATGCGCCGGATCCACCAGGAGTAGCTGTCCCGGTCCAGGGCCTCCCAGTCATACACGGGGTTGCCCCATAGTTGACCCGTGGCGCTGAAATAGTCGGGGGGTACACCGGCCTGGGCTGAAAGACGCCCATCATCATCAATCTGAAAAAATTCCCGCCAGGCCCAGACATCTGCGGAATCCGGGGCGACAAAGATCGGAATATCACCGACAAAGCGTATTCCCTGTTCGGCGGCATAACTTTTGAGGCGACGCCACTGACGGTAAAAGAGAAACTGGATTACCTTTCTTATCTCCGTTTCTCCATGCAGTTTTTCAGTCCAGCGGGCAATGGCTTCCGGTTCCCGAAGGGCGATGTCCCTGTCCCAGCGGCTGTTTATTAGAGGTCCTTTTTTTGATGACCGGGGTCTCCGGTTTTTGAAATAGTCCTGCAAAGCGGCGTACAGGGCATAGTCGTCAAGCCACCAGGACTCCTCGCGGCAGAAATTCTCAAAGGCTTTGCCGTCGGATTCGGAGTTTCCGGAAAGAAAAGTGCCGGCAGCTTTGCGAACCAGACCGGTTTTCCAGGGGACAAGCAGGCCGTAGTCAACCCGATCCTGGGGAAAATCCGGCATGCCTTTCAGATCGGCGGAAGAAAGGAGCCCCTCTTCCATCAGGATATCGGGACTGATCAGCATCGGATTCCCCGCAAAGCTGGAAACCGATGCGTAGGGGCTGTTGCCAAACCCAGTCGGGCCCAGGGGAAGGATCTGCCAGAGACTCATACCGCAGCGGGTCAGAAAATCGACAAATCGATAAGCCCCCTGCCCGAGATCGCCGATTCCGTAGGGGCCGGAGAGAGATGTAGGATGAAGAAGAATCCCTGCAGAACGCCGGTGAATCATACTTTTCTATTGCTCCTTGCTCTCGATACTTATCACAGCTACTCAAGGTACTTCAAGATGCGCCGGCGCTTCAAGACAGTCAAAAAAGAGGCAGCATCACTCCGGTTTTTTCAGGTTATTGAATAAAAAGGGTACCAGCTCCGCAAGCGTGGGATGAGGAATAACTGTCTCCTGCAGCCTGGTATAGGGAATCCCCGCCTGGATCGCCAGGGCGAGCAGAGCGATTACCTCATCCCCGCCTGTACCGAATATGGTGGCCCCCAGGATTTTACCGCTCCCTGATTCGGTGACAACCTGCATGACTCCGCCGGTCTCGCTCTTTTCCTTTGCCCGGCTGACGGAACTCATGGGCATTTCCGCCGTCATATATTCGAGGCCGCGGCGCTCCGCAGCAGCCCTGTTCAACCCGACTCTGGCCAGGGGCGGATCGATGTACATGGCGTAGATAAGATTCCGATCGCCAATTTTTCTCCCGCCTCCACGAAGGTAATGGTCCAGAAAAACCTGCCCGTCGTGGACCGATGTATGGGTAAAGGCACCCCTTCCGTTAACATCCCCCAGAGCGTAGATGTGGTCACGACTGCTGCGTCCATAATCGTCCACCTGGATATATCCGTCTTGGTTCCTGCGGACCCCCGCAGCTTCAAGATTCAGTCCCTCGACGGCAGGCTTCCTTCCAGCGGCCACGAGCAGATGGCTGCCGGAAATCTCCTTTTCCTCATTCCTCTTTCTGTAGCGGACACGGACTTCCCCCTTGTCGGACCATACAGAAATGACCTCAGTCTCCAGGTGGAATTCCATCCCCTCCTCCTCGAGCAGCTCCTGCGCAAGTCTGCTGATATCGGGATCTTCACGGAAGATTATGCGGTCTCCCCGTTCCAGTACCGTCACCCTGCTTCCAAAGCGCCGGAAGGCCTGGCCGAATTCCAGACCGATATAGGATCCCCCCAGTACAAGAAGGTGTTCCGGAAGCTCGGTCAGATCCAGGATTTTTTTATTATCCAGCCAGGGGACGGAATCAATACCCGGAATCCCGGGAGTACGGGCCGTCGCACCGGCGTGAATGATAATCGTCTCTGCCCGTATCAGCTCGTCCCCCGCCCGTACCGTATATTCATCGACAAAACTGCCGGAAAAGGGATAAAAATCCGTCACCTCTTCAAGCCATTTTTGAAAGCCCCGGCTGGCATCATTCCGTATTGAATTTACCCTCTCCATGACCCTGGAAAAATCAGTAGTTCCAGGCCCGGTTTCGATGCCGAACTCTTTTGCTCGCTGGACCATACGGGCGGCCCTGGCGCTTGCCACCAGGGTCTTGGTCGGGGTACAGCCCCAGTTGACGCAGGATCCTCCCACACGGTCCCGCTCGATAACCGCGATGCGCTTGCCGGCATTCAGGAGTTCCGGAAGAATGGTACCCGTAGCCTGACCGGTACCGATAATAATTACATCGTACTCTTTCATGGGTATCTCCTTGTCTCCAAAAAAATTGAGGGGAACCTCAATAAGCTCTTCCTCATCGCTGTTCCGCCGCAGAGCTGCGGTAGATTCGGCCCGGGACTTTTCTTCATTCGGATCCTGATCCGCTTACACCTATAATAACTCCCGAAAGATGCCGGAGGGGAAAAAGTTCATTATGCCTCCCCATAAAACACACCCTCTCACAAAACGCTCGAGCCTTGGCGTGGACTCCTCCCCAATACTCAGGGGCAGCAAAAACGACGGCAGAGCTTTGCTTCAGTGCATCAAAAACCTCCGCCAAGCCGTCATTCTTTACACAACAGTTACCGGAAGCACATCCGAGACAGGCATCGCAGGTTGTCAGCGATAGTTCATTCAAAGCGATTACCCGGGACTCCTGTTCGCAATGATCAGGAAAATACCTCAGGGCTTGTTCAGATATTCCTGCCGTTCTCCCTGAATGTATGCCGATAATTCCAGAATTATTCATCAGTCTAAACAATCTCCCCTTTTCCGGCTGTGTCAAGTTTCATCGAGAGGTGATGGCCTTACAATACAGACATGTCCGATGGGTCGGCGGTTAATTACAACTTATTTTATCATGTTTATATAGTTTTTCAACTCAGCTGATCAGCTGAAACTGGGCAACCGGCAAAGATCATCTGCCCTTTGACTCAGGTGGTGATTTTTTGTATACTAACCGTTATGGAATCAGCCGTACAGGGTACTAGCTCGACACAATATAAGGTCAATCAGGAAGTCGTATATCCGCTTCAGGGTGTCGGCAAAATCACCGCCATCGAAGAAAAGGATTTCAAGGGCAAAAAGCTTCTCTATTACATAGTCTATCTCGAAGTCTCGGATATGACAGTCATGATCCCCGTGGACAAGGCGGATGAGCTTGGAATCCGGGCCATAGTTTCCAAGGCCGAATCGAACAAGGCACTGAAACTGATCTCCGAGGATCACGAACCGATAACAGCGGACTGGAAGATGCGCTACCAGATGAATCTTGACCTTTTGAAAAGCGGCAGCGTCATGGATATTGCGACGGTTGTCAGGACTCTCTACCATCGAAGCAAGATAAAGGAACTCCCGATTCTGGAACGCAAACTCTTTGACAGTGCGCTCAAGCTGCTGGTAGACGAAATATCCTACTCCCTCGGAAAAGAGAAGGAAGAGGTGGAAAACCTCATCTTCTCAAAGCTCGAATCCCAGGAATAAGAGCCTTTCATGCGTGCCGCCGCTCTCGTTACTGCCGCAGGCTCAAGTCAGCGTTTCGGCGGCAGCATGAAAAAGGAATACCTGCCCCTCGGCACAGGCAGCGTTCTCTCCACCGCTCTGAGTATCTTTGCTAACCCGGAAATCTTCAGCTATCTCCTTGTAACCATCCCGGAAAACGGAGAGGCGGAAGCAGCGGAAGCGCTTCGGGACTTTTCGCGTTCCCGGGAAGTCATCTTTGTCTCCGGAGGAGCGACCCGACAGGCCTCGGTCCTCGCGGGACTCAAGGCACTATCCGGGTATGATCCCGATGTGGTTCTGATCCATGACGGCGCACGTCCCTGGTGCAGACCGGAAATCGCGGAAGAGGTCGCCTTCAAGGCGCTGGAAGCCGGAGGCTGCGCGCCTGCCGTTCCTTCGGTGGATGCCATGAAGATACTGTCCCGGGACGGATTCATTATTGATCACCTCTCGAGGGAGACAAGCTTCCGTATACAGACTCCCCAGGGCTTTGTATATCGCGACATCCTTGAAGCCCATATCAAAGCCGCCGAAGACGGAGGCTTCTACATCGACGATACCGAAATATTCGGCCGCTATATCGGCGTGGTCGCCACAATCCCCGGGGATGAAAAAAACAGAAAGATAACCTACCAGGAGGACCTCGCCCCGTGAGAATCGGCATGGGCTATGATCTGCACAGGCTGGTTCCAGGGCGCCCCCTTCTTCTGGGAGGCAAAATGGTTCCGGCTCCTTTCGGTGAAGATGGACACTCCGACGGCGATGTACTTATTCATGCCCTTATCGACGCTCTTCTGGGAGCCGCAGCCCTGGGAGATATCGGCAGCCACTTCCCTCCCTCGGATCCGGCCTACAGGAACATCGACAGCCGTGAACTTCTGGCCCGGACCATGGAGCTGATCCGGAAAGCAGGGTACAGGGTGGGCAATGTCGATGCAACGGTGATCCTCGAAAAACCGAAGCTGAAGGACCATATCCAGGATATCCGCAGCCTGATAGCCTCGGATCTGTCGATTGACATTGAAACTGTAAGTATAAAGGCAAAGACCAACGAAAGCGTCGATGCCGTGGGAGAAAGCAGGGCCGTGGCCGTCCACGCAGTGGTGCTTCTGCTCCCTCTATGAATCTTCCCTGGAAACAGATCGTATCAGTCCTCAGGCAGGCAACAGGTACTGCCGAAATACCATCGGTAACGAAAATAGCCGGAGAAGGACCTGATCCCTACAGAGTCCTGGTCTCCACCATTATCAGCCTGCGTACCAAGGACGAGGTTACCATCGCTTCATCCAAACGGCTCTTCTCCGCCGCGGACACCCCCTCTGCAATGCTCAGGCTGAGCTCCGACAGTATCGAGAATCTCATCTATCCAGCGGGATTCTACCGCACCAAGACCGATACGATCCTGAAGGTATCCCGGATACTCCTGGAAAAGCACAACGGAAAGGTGCCTTCCCGGCTGTCGGAGCTTCTGGCCCTGCCTGGGGTGGGAAGAAAGACCGCGAACCTGACTCTTGGCCTGGGTTTCGGGATACCCTCAATCTGTGTGGATACCCATGTACACCGAATTCCCAATCGCGCCGGATGGATCACTACTTCAACACCGGAACGGACCGAGGAAGCCCTTATGCGGATCCTGCCGAAAGAATACTGGATCGAGATTAATACTCTGCTGGTTGCTTTCGGCAGAGAGACCTGTACGCCAGTCAGCCCCTGGTGCAGCCGCTGCCCGCTTTCCGGCTGGTGCAGCAGAATCGGTGTAAGCAGGCATAGATAAGGCAGTTTAAAAAAGAAGCCGCCAAGTACGGGACTCAGCGGCCTGATGTGCATATATACAGCGAGGACTTTATTCCCTGGCAATCAGCATGGTCTTGGGGTCAAGCATCAGATGCATAGTGTTCAGTTCAGTATTCTCGTGATCCTTGACAGCCCGGAGCTTAACATGATCCCCCGAGTAGGCCAGGGTGATGATTACATCCAGGTTCTCGGTAAAAGGCTTTAGCTGTACCGGGAACCCAGTATCGTCAAAACAGGGTTCTTCCGGCTTCAGAGAAACGCTGAACCATATTTCCAGCTGATGATCCTGGGCAAAGGCTTTGAATTTGGCGACATCCTCCAGTGTGACTTCATTAAAATCATAACCGTCAAAAAGTACCTGGTCAGCGGCAAAATTGCCGTCGGTAATCATGGCGCTTATGCTTCTCAGGATCTGGTCGGTACTGATTCCCTGCTGATTGAAATTCATGATAACACGATTTTTCACAATCTCATCATGCACAGAAACAGCATTCTCAAGATCCCGCATCTTTGATATCTCTGTAAAGATGTCCTCGTACCAGCTGACTATGTGATCAACCCGGGAAGAGAAAGAAACATGGATAACATGCTTGTCGTTAAAGAGCTGGTCGGTTGCTATATGGACCAGACAGGCAGTTTTACCCACCCCTTTTCGAGAGGCAAGAACACCAAGATTCCCTTTGCCGAGCCCCCCGTTGATCGATTTCTCGAAGACCCTGAGCGGACTGCGCTTTATCAGTTCAGATTTAACCATTCCCTACCCCCTTATTTTCCAGCTTCTTTCTTCTTTTTTTCTTCGAACTCTTTCTTCAGTTCTTCCGCAAGGCTTGCCGGCAGACGCCCGTATTTTTCAAACTCCATGGTATATTCAGCCTTTCCCTGGGTCAGGGAACGCAGAATCGTGGAGTAGCCGAACATCTCGCTCAAGGGCACCTCAGCTTCAACCCGGCAGAAATTTCCGTCCTCGACGGATGCTACTATTATACCCCGGCGCTGATTGATGGAGCCAAAAATATTTCCCTGAAATTCCGTGGGCCCTTCAACCGAAACCTTCATGATGGGTTCCAGGATTACCGGTTTTGCCTTGTTGTAGGCTTCACGGAAAGCACCCAGAGCAGCTGCCTGAAATGCCATGTCCGAGGAGTCAACCGCGTGGGAGGCTCCGTCTTCAAGAACCATCTTGATACCGACAATGGGAAATCCGATCATGGTTCCCTTCTCTATGGCAGTCTGGAATCCCTTGTCACAGGCCGGGATGTACTCAGTGGGAATGTTTCCACCCTTAACCTTGTTCTCGAAAATATAGTTTCCCTCACCCTCTTCAAGGGGTTCCATGTAACCTATGACTTTACCATACTGGCCGGAACCACCGGTCTGCTTCTTGTGGGTGTAGTTAAAATCCGCCCGCTGACTGATGGCCTCGCGGTAAGCTACCTGGGGAGCTCCGGTTTCAACCTCCGCCTTGTATTCCCGCTTCATGCGCTCGATGTAGACATCCAGGTGCAGCTCGCCCATACCCTGAATTATAGTCTCGTTTGATTCAGGATCAACATAGGTCCGGAAGGTCGGGTCTTCCTTGGTAAAGCGGTTCAGAGCCTTGGCCATGTTATCCGCGGCTTTTTTATCCTTGGGCCGGATTGCGAGGGTGATTACCGGGTTCGGTACGTACATGGAGGTCATGGAATAGTTCAGATCAGCCTGACAGAAGGTGTCGCCTGAAGCACAGTCGATACCGAAAAGGGCAGCAATATCGCCGCAGTGTGCCTCGGTGATATCCTCCATGTGGTCGGCGTGCATCTTGATGAGCCGGCCGACCTTGAACTTCTTGCGGTTCCGGACGTTGTAGAGTTCGCTTCCCTTCTTGATCATCCCCTGGTAAATACGGATGTAGGTAAGCTGACCATACTGCCCGTCCTCAAGTTTGAAAGCCAGGGCAACAGGAGCAGCAGAATCATCGGCCTTCAGCAGTACCTCTTCCTCATTGTTGTCCAGGTCGAGGGCCCTGTTCTGTACCTCCGTAGGATTGGGCAGGTACTTGAGAACGGCGTTGAGCAGGGGCTGAATTCCCTTGTTCTTGTAGGCGGACCCGAGAAATACCGGAGTCAGTTCCAGCGAAAGAGTTCCCTGCCGGACTGCGTCGTGGATAAGCTCCTCGGTTACCTGCTCTTCCAGCATGGCTTCCATCAGCTCTTCGGAGAACATGGAAACCGCATCCAGCATGATTTCCCGGCGCTCCTCAGCCTGTTCGAGCAGTTCCGCGGGGATTTCCCGCTCCACGATCTCGGTACCGTCCTCGCCTTCGAAATAGTAGGCCTTCATGGTGATGAGGTCCACGACCCCCTCGTGCTTGTCTTCCAGGCCGATGGGGATCTGCATCATGACCGCGTTGTGTCCCAGCTTGGTTTCCAGCTGATCCCGAACCTTGAAGGGATTGGCACCGGTACGGTCGCACTTGTTTACAAAGGCGATCCTGGGCACATTGTAACGCTTCATCTGCCGGTCTACAGTAATAGACTGGGACTGGACACCGCCGACGGAACAGAGGACAAGAATTGCCCCGTCCAGAACCCGCAGGGCACGCTCTACCTCGATGGTAAAGTCAACGTGCCCCGGTGTATCGATGATGTTGATCTGGGTGTCTTTCCATTTAACATTTGTAGCAGCGGAAGCGATGGTGATACCCCGCTCCCGTTCCAGTTCCATGGAGTCCATGGTGGCCCCGACGCCGTCTTTTCCCCGGACCTCGTGAATCGCGTGGATCCGTTTACAGTAAAACAGAATACGCTCGGTCAGGGTTGTTTTTCCGGAGTCGATATGGGCGCTGATACCGATATTCCTCAGCTTGGTAATATCAATGCTCATATAGTACTCTACCTCTCAAATATAAGTGTATTTCCTGCTTTTTCAATCTCAAGAGTCAGCAAGAAAGTTGGTATTCTTGTTAAAAACAAGCAGGGGCGGAAGCAGTGCTCCCACAGCGGGCAATAATATAGAAAACGCTGCTCAATTACAAGACCCAAGCCCTTTTCTGCACTTGCCTGAAGGGCGCTATGTCCTTAATTAACAGAAAATTAGCAATTACAAAGGCAAAACAGGCTATACTGAGCCCATGGAGATTTACATAGGGACCAGCGGATACTCCTACGCCGACTGGGTCGGAACAGTCTATCCTGAAGACACCCGGCAAAACGAATACTTGTCTCTGTACGCTGAACTTTTCAATTTTGTGGAGATAAATTTCAGTTATTACGCCATGCCCTCCGCCAGGGTGCTGGAGGGCATGCAGAAAACGGTGGATGAGAATTTCCGTTTCAGCCTGAAAGGACACCGGAGCATGACCCACGAAAAGGGAGAGGATCTGCAGGCCCTCTGTTCAGCCTTTAAAGAAGGAACGGCCCCCTTGCGTGAAGCAGGCAGTCTGGTCTCTGTGCTGCTGCAGTTTCCCTACAGCTTCCACTACAACCGTGATAACCGCATGCATCTCGATTCCCTCTGCAGCTGTCTTGAAGGACTTCCGCTGCATATAGAGTTCCGCAATACCGACTGGTTCCAGCCCCGGGTTGTTACAGAGCTGAGAAAGCGCAGTATTGGAATCGTCCTCTCGGATTACCCAGCCCTGGAGGGACTCCCCGACTTCAGCCCCCGGATTAGCAGTCCAGTCGCCTATGTTCGCTTTCACGGCCGCAACAGGGAAAACTGGTGGACCGGGAACAACGTGAGCCGCTACGATTACCGTTATTCCTCCGGGGAGCTTGAAGAGAGGGTACCGGTTTTACAGCAGCTGGCATCGTCGGCATCCGTACTGCTGGTGGCCTTCAACAACCACTACAAGGGGCAGGCGGTGGATAATGCCCGGGAACTGATCGGGCTGCTTGAGGAGGAGTGAGCGCAGAGGAGACCACCCTGAGGCCGGGGAGGACGCAGAGCTTACGCGGCGGATCCGATTTTGCCTGATTTTCTCTGCGTAAACTGCGCGGGATTTCGTCCTCGGTAAGCTCAATTCTTAGGCAGCGGCCTCGTCCTTCCCATCCATCCCATCCTCCCCATCTTTGTTTCTATTTTCTCTTTGCTACACTTCCGGCAGACTTTCGGCCTCGTCCACAATGTGCTGTTCTTCATCAACCTGGTTCAGGGACTGGGGCAGGATCAGGTTCAGCAGGATTCCTACGAAGGTAGCAAGGGCCACGTCGGCAAGCTCGAAGTTCAACGCTTCGGTTATGGGGAAGAAGATTTTTCCGCCGCCAATGCCGATTACCAGGATTACCGAGGTAATGGTCAGGTTCCGTTTACAGGTATAGTCTACCCCGCTCTCAACGACGGTGCGGATACCGGCGGAGGCGATGATTCCGAAGAGCATCATGCTGATTCCACCCATCACCGGCGTCGGAATGGTCTGTATGAGGGCGCCCACTTTCTGAATGAAAGAGAGCAAAATGGCAATCACCGCCGCGCCGCCGATAACCCAGACAGAGTACACCCGGCTGATTGCCATGGCACCGATGTTCTCACCGTAGGTTGTATTGGGCGGTCCGCCAAAAATAGATGCCAGGGCAGTTGCCGCTCCGTCTCCTGCCAGAGTCCGGTGGATCCCCGGATTCTTGTAGAAATCCCGACCCACGACCTTGCTCAGAACCATGGTATCCCCGAGATGTTCGGCTATGGTCGCCATGGACACCAGAAGGAAGGTAACGATCGGCACAAGACTGAACCTGGGAAGCACAAGCTTCGCGAAACCGAACCAGGATGCCTCTGCGACAGGGGTAAAATCTATCAGATTTAACGCCGGCAGGAAGCTTCCCATGATAAGGGTAAACAGATAACCCCCGGCAATTCCGATCAGGATGGGGATTACCGTAAAAAATCCTTTGAGGACGATCATGGAGACAATCGCTATACCCAGAGTCACAGCCGCAATCAGCGCAAAACCTCCATTGTATCCCTGGGAGGGATCCGCAAAGGGGTACATGGCCATGTTCATCGCCACCGGAGCCAGCTTGAGCCCGATTACGATGATGACGCTTCCGATAACAACGGGAGGAAGCATCCTGTCCAGCCATCCGGTCCCGGCCTGGCGGATAATCAAGGCTACCAGCAGATAGAAGATACCAACACAGAATCCGGCGCCCAGAGCGTATTCGACCCCGTAGGAGGCACTGACAGCAATCAGGGGTGCGATGTAGGCAAAAGAGGATCCCAGGTAGGTGGGGACCTTACCGCGGGTTATGGCTATATACAGCAGTGTTCCGAGGCCCGATGTAAAGAGGGCAACAGCCGGATTCAAGCCCGTAAGCAGGGGGACAAGAACTGTTGCACTGAACATGGCAAAAACATGCTGGAAGCTCAGGGGAATCCAGCGGCTTAAGGGCGGACGCTGCTCTACATCGTAAACAGGTTTGGACATGACGACTCCTTGGAATAATGGTTTTTTCAGGACCGGATCATGGAAGCACTGTTTGCGGTGAGGGCAAAAAAAAAGCTCCCCCGCCGTTCGTGACAAACGACAGGAAAGCTATCTCCGGGAACCCTCGGCCCAATAGTCCGGAAACGTATGTAGATGCTTTTTCCGTGCTTCCATAATTGAAAGCGTTTATACCCGGAAAAGCGTCTTTTCGTCAAGGCTGACAGCGACGGCAATACTTAAAGCTTCTCCAGTCCCAGCATCTCCAGCTGATGGGTTATGCTGTAGCGTCCGGCCACCCGTTCCGCCCCGGCTTCGATAAAAGCCGCCGCGTCTTCCAGGGTCCAGACTCCTCCCGAAGCCTTTACCTTGATCCGTCCCTTCGCCCGCTGATACAACAAGGCAATATCGTGAATCGTGGCCTTTCCCTCGGCGAATCCGGTGCAGGTTTTTACAAAATCAGCCCCGGCATTGCAAATCACTTCCACCGCTTCAATCTTGTCGATATCCGAGAGAAACCCGGTTTCAATAATTACCTTTACCGTTACATCCGCGGGTTTCGCGACGTCCACCACCGCACGGATATCCTCCTCAGCTTTCTTATACTCCCCGTCCACCAGAAAACCGATGTTGATTACCATGTCGATCTCCCGGGCTCCGTCAGCGATTCCCTGTTCCGCCTCCTTTACCTTGACGCTGGTCCTGGCGCCGCCGGAAGGAAATCCCACCACCACCTGGGGAGCTATTCCGCTTCCTTTCAGCTCCTCCGCCACCATGGGGATGTAGGCGGGGAATACGGGAACCGCAGCGTACTTCATTCGTTTTGCCTCTTCGCAGGCTTTGCGGACCATCTCGGTGGTGGCATTCGGCACCAGGGCCCCGGAATAGTCCAGAATCGAGCAGATTTTTCGTATGGTTTGCAGATCTTCAGCAGAATTGGTCAGTAAATTCATGGTATCAGGCTCCTGTCCTGGAGATATAGGCTGTACTCCCTCTATTATCGAGGTTCGGAATCTTATCCGTCAACCGGTTTTTCCTTCGGAATGCTGAGCAGTTTTGCATTTATCGCCACAATCACTGTGGACAGGGACATCAGTATGGCCCCTACCTCAGGCGACAGGATAATCCCCAGGGGAAAAAGAATTCCCGCGGCAAGGGGTATGGCCACAACATTATACCCTGTGGCCCATATAAGATTCTGAATCATCTTTCTGTGAGTTGCCCGGCCAAAGAGGATCAGAGCCGAAACATCCAGGGGATTTGAATTGACCAGGATTATATCCGCCGTGGCCGCCGCCACATCCGTCCCCGATCCGACTGCAATCCCGACCTGGGCCTGGGCCAGAGCGGGTGAATCATTAACCCCGTCTCCGGTCATGGCAACGTACTCCCCTTTGTCCTGAAGCTCCCGGATCTTCTCCTGCTTCTGGTCCGGCAGGACCTGGGCAAAGTATCCGTCAACTCCCAGTTCATCCGCCACTGCGGCAACCGTCTGCTCATTGTCCCCGGTAAGAATCCAGCACTTGATTCCCCGGGACTGAAGCTGTTGTACGGCCTCCAAGGACTCCGGACGGATAGTGTCCGCAAGGGCAATGGAACCGGTCAGTATCTTGTCCACAAGCAGAAAAACCCGGGTTTCCGCCCCCCGGTCAGTTCCTCCAGGAACTTCAATCTCCATTTCCAACAGGGCTCCGGGGCTGAGGAGCATCACACTTTTTCCCTCCAGGGTTCCCCGTACCCCTTTTCCCTTGATGGCTTCAAAATCTTCAAGCTCCGGTATTTTCAGATTCCGCCTTTCGGCCTCATCGACAATCCCCTTTCCGATGGGATGTTCCGAGTGTCCTTCAAGGCCCGCAGCAATGGAAACGACCCGGTCTTCGTCATAGCCTTCGGCGAAGGTGCTTAGCTCACTCACTTCAAAGTTTCCCTTTGTAAGGGTCCCGGTTTTATCAAAAACAACGGTGGTAATCCTGCGGGCATTTTCAAAGGCTGTCCGGTTGCGGATAAGCAGTCCGTTCTGCGCCGACTTCGAGGTAGAGACCGCGACGACAAGGGGAATGGCCAGCCCCAGGGCATGGGGGCAGGTAATTACCATCACGGTAGCCATCCGGGCGATGGAAAACTGGAGGTCCCGGCCCGCAATCAGCCAGGCACTGAGGGTGACAATCCCGGCACTGATGGCGATAAGGGTCAGCCAGAAGGCCGCTCTGTCCGAAAGAGCCTGAGTCCTGGATTTGTCGGCCTGGGCTCTCCGGACCATCTCGATTACCTGGCTCAGATAGGTCTCGTCCCCGGAGTTCTCGACGCTGATCTCCAGAGAACCGTCTCCGTTGACGGAACCGCCGATAACCTCATCGCCTTCCCCCTTTTCAACAGGTTTTGACTCCCCCGTCAGCATGGATTCATCCAGATAGCTCTTTCCGCTGGAGACAATCCCGTCGGAAGGAATCTTTTCTCCCGGTTTAATCAGCAGAATGTCGCCCTTTTCAACCTCTTCCAGGGGAATGTCCTCAACATTTTCTCCTTTTTTCCTGTGAGCTTCGGAGGGCATCAGCTGAGCCAGCTTCTCCAGAGCCGAAGAAGCACTCAACACCGACGACATCTCGATCCAGTGACCCGCCAGCATAATGGCAATCAGGGTAGCCAGCTCCCAGTAGAAAGGGGTCCCCTCAAGGCCGAAACTCACTGCCGCACTGTACAGATACGCAACCGAGACGGCCAGACCAATGAGGGTCATCATACCGGGGGTTCTGCTCCTGAGCTCATCTGCAAGCCCCTTCAAAAAAGGCCAGCCGCCGTACAGGAATATGACCGAGGATAGCAGAAAGACCAGATAGTCCGCCCCGGGAAAGCTGAAGCTGTATCCCAGCCAGCCCTGAATGAACTCCGAGAGTCCCAGAACAGGGACCGACAACACCAGTGTCCAGTAAAAACGCCGCCGGAAATCCCGGATCATCATTCTGTGGTGATCAGCATGGGAGTGCTCTGTTTTTGCGTTATTGTTATTACCGCTTTTATTTGTGTCCATTTTTATAAGGTACTAACTGAACAGGAAGAGTTAAAGTTTGCTCTGTCCGAAGCGGAGATGGTAAAAAATTTTCCGGTAGATAAACCTTATCCCCTCCTATATACTGATATCAGCTGAATTACACGGAGACAGGACTATGCTGACAACCCAGGAAGAGGCTCTTGCGCAACTGGTCCGGACCAGCATGCTGATGTCCGAGGAGTTCCAGTTCCGACCCCTGATCTCTCGCCTGGTGGAACAGGCCCAGGACGTTACCCAGTCCGACCTGTCCGCCTTCTATATTTATGAGGACCCCGCAAACGGAAAAAGCAGACTGCGTCTCGGCTATAAGCGGGGACGCTACGAAATTCCCAAATCCTTAAGCGCCGGCAATGAGATCGTCGACTTTATAGGAGACTGCGGTGAGGCTGTAGTGCTTCTGGAACGAAAACCGAGCCCCTTCCTCGGAGTCCTTCTCCACGATGAAATGAAAAGCGGGATTGCCATTCCCATAAAAACGGCCAGGGAACGAATAGGTATTCTCTTTATCAACTCCCGAAGCGCCGATTTTTACGGACGTATCCGCTTTGCCTTTGTCGAGTCCTTTACCCGACTTGCAGGCGGCATGCTTCACAACGCCCGGCTGCTTCAGGAGACCCGGGAGTATCTGCAGCGTATCGAGGAGATGGAACGCTATCAGGAGAATATCTTTTCTTCCATGACGAACCTGCTGATTACCACGGACGAATCCGGGGCGATCCACTACTTCAACCAGGCCGCGGCGGAACGGATGAATCTTTCCCGGGACGATGTTGGACGCCATATCGGTGATTTTTTCCACAAACGGATCGGCAAGAAGATCATCAATGCCCTGGAAAAAACCCAGGAGTCCGGCGACGAGGTCCTCGGAATCGAGGGAATCTACAAGGGCAGCGACAGGGAAATCGACTTTTCCCTGAACCTCTCGCCGTTAAAGGGTAAACGGGGACGGCATGAAGGTCTGACCCTGCTGTTCACCGACCAGAGCAGGGAACGGGAGCTGAAAGAGAGCATGGAGGTCGCCAAGGAGGAGCGGCGGGTAATCAAGGATATGTTTGCCCGCTACATGTCCAACGACCTGGTCCAGCAGCTGATGGATACTCCCGACCTTATCAAACCCGGGGGAGCCCAGAAGCGGGCCACCCTTTTCTTCGCCGACATCGTGGGTTACACCGCCTTTTCCGAAGGCAAGGAGCCTGCCTATATTATTGAATTGCTGAACGGATTCTTCTCCGAAGCCGTAGAGGTCGTCCTGAAAAATCGGGGATACATTGACAAGTTTATCGGTGACTGTATTATGGCCGCCTGGGGAGTACCCCTCTCTTCGGAGGAAGAGGATGCACAAAACGCAGTGGCTACGGCAGTGGAGCTGCAGCAGATGGTCAAAAACAGGAAGCGGCGCTTTTTTACCGGAGACGCGAAGGACCTGCGGCTTGCCATCGGCATGAACACAGGGCCTCTTGTTGCGGGGAACCTCGGCAGCAGCCAGCGGATGGACTATACCGTTATCGGGGATACCGTTAACCTGGCGGCCCGGCTGGAGGGAGTCGCCGGAGCAGACGAGATAATAATTACCCAGGAAACCCTTGAGCTGATCGATGGAAAGTTTAAAGTCGAGAAGCGGGAGCCCGTCAGGGTAAAGGGAAAAGTACAACCTATCCAGATATACAATGTGATTGATTTTCGCTGATGCTGAAGCTTCAGTATCAATGTTGACACTAGGGGGATATACATGAATATAACAGGACTCCTTGGCTCGCTGCCACTATGGATCTATATCATCGATGCTGTTCTTGTTACAGGAATACTCGCTGCTCTGATCTGGAGCTTTATCAGCCGTTCAATCTTCAAAAAAAGGCTGGAAAAGGCCGCCGTCGACAAGGAGGCTGCCGAACACCTGATCCTGGAGAAATACGACTCCAGGACCCTCATCAGACGTTCCCGGATGATCGAAGCCGGAGCGGACAAGTACGGGGACAGCCTGCTGAGAAATCTCGAAATCAGCAAAATATGGATAGATCTTGTCCGGCGCAGAAAGCGGGTATCCGACATCCGGCGGGTACTCAAGTTTATCCCGGAAGAAGGACTTTTCTACGTGTTTCTGGCGGTTCTCGACAAACCCAGGAAAACCCGATACCTCACGGACTGGCTGAAGGAGAGCGGCGATCTTCTTGCCATGCGGCGCATTGCCCTCTCGGGAAAGGGTGAGGATTTCGACGGCCAAAAGGCACTGGAAATCTTCGCAGAGTACATTCCCCACATACGGGAGATGACCGGAGATCCCGAGTGGGCTTCAAGATATTTCGCGGCAAAGATCCTTCTGCACCATGATGACGACCGTTCACAGCGGGCCGTCTGGGATTGCCTCCATGACAGTCATGCCCTTGTACGGAGGACTGTAGCCACCGAATTAAAGACCGACAAGGACGACGAATTCTTCGAGGCTCTGAAAGGCCTGTTTACCGAAGACCCGGTATTCGAGGTTCGCCGGGCAGCCAAGGAGAGGATCAATCTCGACTTTGCGGACAAGGAAGTTCTGGATGTCAGGAAACTCAACGAAGTACAGGCCTTTCATGTCCTGGATTTGATGAATCCGGAATTCGCCCAGGACGAAAACACCGCTCTCTCCTTTCTTGACCACGATAATAACGAACTGCGCCTGAGCGCGGCCTTCTTCCTGGATCGCCTCGGCACCCTGGACCGTCTTTTCCAGCAGGTTGAACTGGGAGACCGGGAACTGCTGGACCGTAATCACAAACTTCTGACAAAGGCCGCGGAGGTCGGTATTACCGGATTTCTCAAGGCCGTCTCCTCCGGCAGCAACCCGGCGAGCCTGCTTATAGCCGCTCAGCTGCTTCAGAAAACCGGGTCCAGAGAGCTGATCAACAACCTTGCAAAGGCAGTATTTTCCCTCAGCGATGAAGAAAAGAGCCATTCCGATAAAAAGAGACTCTACGATGAAACCTTGAAAGCAATAAAGCTGCGCGGAACCTGTGATGCGGTCCAGCTGATATGCCGGGAGCTGGAAAAGCAGTCCCACAAGGCGGCTTTCCTGGATCGGATTCTCCCTGCCCTGCCGGAGAGCGGCGACTTTCTGATCGCCCCCCTGCTTGTCAGGCTGCTGAAGGACCCCGAGGTACCGCACCGGGATCTCCTGCGTGAAAGCCTGCTCAATTTTAACGAATGTTTTTACCAGGGAGAGATCATCGCTATCCTGAAAGCGGAGCGGGAAGAATACCCCCACCTGGTGCGTATCGACGCCCTGAAACTCCTGGCCCAACTCAAGAAACCCTACTGCCTGCAGCATGTCCTGGAAAACCTGGCCATCCTTCCCCTGGACGAAGCCCGGTACTTTACCTCCATCCTTGCCAATTTCAGCGGGAACCTTTTCAACAAACGGGTTGAAGGTATCCTGGAAAGCGATGACGCCCATGTGCGGGCATCCCTTATCGCAGCCCTGCCGGCTACCGGAATCAAGGATTTTGTCGCCCCCATCCGCAAGGCCCTCAAGGATGCCGACCCGGAGGTTCGTATAGCAGCGGTCTGGGCACTCCACGACTACCAGGAACAGCGGGCTTTGAACAGTACCGTGGAGATGCTGCGTGACCCGGTGGAACGGGTCCGGGTTCAGGTTGCCAGGGCCCTCGGTTCCCACGGCAGCGAAGGGGTTCTGGACCGCCTCAAGGAACTCCTGTTCGACGAAAACGAGGTATCCACCGTCAAGAAGGCCGCCATAACCGGACTCAGCTTCTCGGAAACCCGGGGCAGCGTCGATGTACTGGTGGAAAAACTGAGGGACATGACAGGAGAACTGAAGGACGAGGTCATACAGGCCCTGGCGGAAAAGCATGATTCCCGCAGCCTTACCCGCATGATAGAGGTTTTCAAGGACGCGGAGCCGAAAATCAGGGAAGCCATGAGCGAGGCTTTCAAGCGAATGCGCAGAAGGGGTGAGGAATCCCTGGTAAGCCTGCTGGACGAAGACATCCCTTCCCTGCTGCCCCTTATCTACGACATTCTGGAAGATACCGGATGGGTGGAAAGCATAATCCGGCGGCTGGCCAAACGGGATCCGAAGGAACGCCGCGAAGCTGCCGCCCTGCTGGCCCGCATAGGGACCAGAGCGGCCTTCCGGGGCATCGTTCTCGCAGCCAGGGACCCCGACGAGGATGTCCGGGTCGAGGTGACCAAGGCCCTGGAGTTTCTGAACACCCCTGAGGGTGCGGATATACTCTCCGATCTGGAGAATGATCCCGACAAGCGGGTACGCAAGTACACCCTGTGGGCTCTTGAAAGGATTAAAGCCAGGAATCTGGATTAGAAGGTAATTACCGTATACCCCTGATCGGTATAGGCGCTCATGGAGGGATGTCCCTTCATGTCGCCCCCCAGGGGCAGCCCCTGGGCCTCTGCCTCCTTGGTTACTCCCAGTTTGGCCGAACAGGCTTTGCAGACCACATCGATCATTCCGGAACTCTTCAGGTTCTCCCACAGGGGAGCAAAGGCCGCACCCGGTTCCGTCATGGCCCTGGGAATTGTGACGGCGCTGCCTTCCAGAACCACTTTTACCTCATGACCTTTTTCCCGCATATCAAAGGCATTGAGCATTACATGAACAAAACAGATCGGGTCCCCGTTAAAAGCGAATAATACATATTTCATGGTCCCATTCTCCTCCGGAAGTGCAGCAATATTTTCTTCTCATGATAAAGAAAGAACAAAAAGAAATAAACCATAGATATGTACAATTTGTTTACTGGCCTTCCTGGGCATGAGAGCATGGATTCAATCAATCCAAGGAGGCTTGTATGAAAATCTTTGCACGATCAGGTATTATCGCTCTTCTACTGTTCGGACTTGTCTTTTCGCTGGCAGCGGAAGGAAAACAGGAATCCGGCAACGCTTCGGGAGAAATTACCGAAGAAATCGTAATCAAACTGGGCCACATCGCCGATCCTTCCCATCCCTATGCAATGGGCGCCGATGAGTTCGCCCGGTTGGTAGCGGAAAAATCCGGGGGAATGATCGAGGTCAAGGTATTTCCTTCTTCCCAGCTGGGGGGACAAAAGGAACTGATTGAAGGAATAACCTATGGTTCCATCGACATGGCACTGGTGGGAACCGCTGTTCTGGGCCAGTTTCAACCGCAGATATCCCTCTTTGATATGCCTTTTCTCTTCAGGGACCGGGACCATGCCTACAAGTCCCTCGATACCGTTGGGATGAAACTGGGAGAAGAGCTCGAAAAAAACGGAATCAAGTTGTTGGGCTACATGGAAAACGGCATCCGCCACCTGACCAACGACCGTCGCGAGGTTACCTCCCCCGCCGACATGAAGGGTCTCAAAATCCGGGTCATGACCAACAAGATCTACATCGCCATGATGAAATCCCTCGGGGCGTCCCCGACTCCCATGGCCTTCGGCGAGCTCTATTCCGCCATGCAGCAGGGCGTTGTTGACGGTCAGGAAAACCCGAGCGCCCATATCTGGACAAGTCGTTTCTTTGAAGTTCAGCAGTACGCCTCAAAAACTGCCCATGCCTACGCCCCGGAACCTGTCCTGATCTCCATGGCTACCTGGAAGAAGCTTCCCGTAGATGCTCAGGATATTATCGTTGAATCCGCAAAAGAAGCCATTGCCTGGCAGCGCCAGCTTTCTACCGACCAGGACAACGAATTCTGGGACAAGATCATCGCCACCGGCAAGATGAAGGTAAGTGAAGTAGACCGGCAACCCTTTGTAGATGCAACGAACCCGGTGTACGCCGAGTTTGGCAAAATGGTAGGACAGGCCAACATCGATGCCGTCCAGGCAATAAAATAGGAATACGCCCTCACTCTTCCCGGGACTGATAAAAGGTCCCGGGACCTTTTACAGGAAAAACAATGGAAAGATTATTCTTCGCCCTGAGAAAACTGTTATATTTCATCTCCATAGCCGCCATTGCCCTGATGCTGGTAATCATTTTTTTCCAGGTCATATCCCGCTACATCTTCGGCTACACCTTCGACTGGTCTGAAGAACTGTCGAGGTTTCTCTTTGTCTGGGTTGTCTTTATCGGGTCCGCCCTGATTATCGGGGACAAAGGACATATGGCAGTTCAGCTTCTTCCGGACATGCTATCCGGGAAACTGAGCGGATTTTATTTACAAATCTTCATAAAACTCGCGAGTCTCGTATTCATTCTTCTGCTTATTGTACAGGGATCAAAAATGACCAGAACCATGATGTTCCAGACCGCACCGGCACTCAACCTGCCCATGGGAATCGTCTATGCAATTATTCCCGTCAGCGGGGTGCTGATGCTGCTCTATCTGATCAGGGATTCACTGGTCCTGTTTGCAGAAAACAGGAATGCCCGCGGAAAGGAGGCCTGATAATGGAGGCTTTATTACTCGGATCGTTTCTCGTTCTGACCTTCCTGGGGGTACCCGTTGCCTTCTCCCTGGCCCTGTCGGCGGCGATAGTCCTGGTCGGCTTTCTTGACCTTCCCCTGGTCCTGATTCCACAGCAGATGTACGGTGGAATCGACTCCTTCTCATTTATGGCGGTGCCCTTTTTCATGCTCGCCGGGGCATTCATGTCCGCCGGAGGGGTGACCAAGCGTCTGGTCAACTTTGCGTCTGCCCTGGTAGGGTGGCTGACCGGAGGGCTGGCCCAGGTCGTAGCTGTGGCCGGCATGTTCTTCGCCGCCATATCCGGCTCTTCCGCGGCGACCACCGCCGCCATCGGATCCACCATGGTGGATGAGATGGAAAAGAAGGGCTACGACCGCGAATGGGCAACCGGTGTCGTCGCCGCAGGCGGTACCGTCGGCATCGTCATTCCCCCCTCCATCACCCTTGTTGTATACGGGGTAATTGCAGGAACCTCCATCGGCGATCTTTTTGTCGGTGGATTTGCCCCGGGGATCCTGATGGGAATAAGCATGTGCCTGATCAGTTTCTTCCTGGCAAAAAAGAAGGGTTTGCAGCCCGAGGGGAAATTCTCCCCGAAACAGGTGGTCCTCTCCTTCAAGGACTCTTTCTTTGCCCTTATGACTCCGGTCATCATCATCGGTGGAATATACGGCGGGATCTTTACCCCTACTGAAGCCGCCGCAGTTGCCGCAGTCTACGGAATCATAGTCGGTATGTTTATCTACAAGGAGCTCACGCTGAAGGATTTTCCGAGGATTCTGTTTAACGCAGTTATAAGTACCACCCTCATCATGTTCATTGTGGGAGCCGCCAAGATGTTCGGCTGGCTTTTAACAAACATGGAGATCCCCCACCGTCTGGGACATTTTATCGTCTCCGTCACGGATTCTCCGGTGATATTCCTGATGGCCATGAACGTTCTGCTGCTTATAATCGGAACCCTGGTAAATGCCTCTGCGGCGGTCATCATCCTTACACCCATCTTCCTGCCTGTAGCTCTGCAACTTGGTATCGACCCCCTTTTCTTCGGGGTTTTGATGGTGGTCAATCTGGCGATCGGCTGTATTACCCCGCCTGTGGGACTGGATCTCTTTGTCGCCAGCGCCATTACAAAGGTCCCCCTGGAACGGGTCATGCGCGCGGTATTCCCCTACCTGGCAGGACTTCTCGTGTGCCTGGTTCTTCTTACCATGGTACCGAATATCATTACCTTCCTGCCTGATATATTAAACAGCTTGTAAAAGGACAAACAGATGAACGAGATTTCTTTAAGCCTTGATAATCTTGATGAACTTTTTTCCAAAACCCTGGACCAGGCGCAAACCGCGGCTGCCAAGACCCTCTTCCTGAAAAAACTGGCGGAGTCTTCTCACCGCTTTTACGGGGGAAAAATGCAGACCCTTCCTAAAGCGGGGGTCTTCGGATTCAACTGGTTCAACGTCTGGTACACCCCCGGAGTATCACAGATTTCAACCTCCATACGGGACAACAACGAATCGTCCTATGAACTCTCCAATCGGGGCAACATGGTGGCAGTAGTCAGTGACTCGACTCGGGTCCTGGGAGACGGTAACTGTACACCCCCGGGGGGGCTCGGAGTCATGGAAGGCAAGGCCTTCCTGATGAAGTACCTCGGTGGAATCGACGCCACCGCCGTCTGCATGGACAGCCGCAACCGACAGGGAGAGCACGATCCCGACGCCATTATCGAGTTTGTTAAGCGCCTGCAGCCCTCCTTTGGTGCCGTCAATCTGGAAGATATCTCCCAACCCAATTGTTACAAGGTGCTGGACACCCTCAGGGAGGAGTGCGAGATACCGGTCTGGCACGACGATGCTCAGGGAACAGCCTGCGTGACCCTGGCAGGCCTGATCAACGCCCTGAAGGTCGCGGACAAGAAGCTGGAGAATGTCAGGATTGTAATGCTGGGCGCCGGTGCATCCAACGCCACCATTGCCCGCATCATAATCAAAGCCGGCGGAAACCCGGAGAATATGATTATCTTCGATTCCAAAGGTTCCCTCCATGCCGGTCGGGAGGACATACAGGCTGATTCCCGCTTCTACCGGAAATGGGATCTGTGCACAGGAACCAACCCGGGAAACGTCCCCACCGTGGAAGAGGCCATCAAGGGCGCAGATGTTCTTATCGCTCTTTCAAAACCCGGTCCGGATACGGTCAAGCCCGAATGGATCAGGAGTATGGCCCCGAAATCAATTGTATTCGCCTGCGCCAACCCCGTCCCGGAGATTTATCCCTATGCAGCTAAAGAAGCGGGTGCCTTTATCGTCGCCACCGGCCGGGGAGATTTCCCCAACCAGGTGAACAACTCGGTGGGTTTCCCGGGGATTCTGAAAGGGGCCCTGCTTGTACGGGCCAGGAAAATCTCCGACGGCATGGCTATCGCGGCGGCCGAATCCCTGGCGAACTTCGCCGAAAAACGGGGCATCGGCCCGGACAACATAATCGCCACCATGGATGAGACCGGGGTCTTTCCCCACGAAGCTGCGGACGTTGCCCTTCAGGCAATGAAAGAGGGACTCGCCCGTCTGAGTCTGAGCCGGGAAGAGATCTATTCAACTGCAGAAAAGGACATCCGGGAAGCCCGGGAGCTGACCAGAATGATGATTGACGGCGGGTATATCAAGCAGCCGCCCCAGGAAATGCTCCAGGAAGCCTTCGAATGGGCCCTGGCCAAGGTACAATGAAAAAGATACTTGCCAAGGAGCAGCTGTCCGAGGAAGTCTTCCGGATGAAGTTCGAAGCCCCCCATATCGCCCGGGAGCGCAAGGCGGGTCAGTTTATCATACTTCAGCTCGACACCGAGTTCGGCGAACGCATCCCCCTTACCATCGCCGATGCAGACCCGGACGAGGGCAGCGTAACCATAATCTTTCAGACCGTTGGACGCACCACCCATCTTCTGGCGGACCTCGAAGTCGGAGATCATATAGCAAACGTACTGGGACCCCTGGGGCACCCCACCCATATCGATAACTTCGGCACCGTCGTCTGCGTGGGCGGCGGTATCGGCGTCGCTCCCATGCATCCCATTGCCCAGGCCCTGAAGGCTGCTGGCAACAGGGTAATCATCATCATGGGTGCCAGAAACAGGGACCTCATCATAATGGAAGATGAGATGAAAAAGATCGCCGATGAGCTGATTATCTGTACCGACGACGGCAGCTACGGCCGCAAAGACCTGGTTACTGTCCCCCTGAAGGAGATCTGCGAGCGGGATCCGAAACCCGACATGGCTGTCGCCATCGGACCTCCGGTCATGATGAAATTCTGCGCCGAAACCACCCGGCCCTATGACGTCCACACCGTGGTCAGCCTGAACACCATCATGGTAGACGGCACCGGAATGTGCGGCGGCTGCCGGGTAACCGTCGGCGGGGAGACCAAGTTCGTCTGCGTCGACGGCCCCGAGTTCGACGGCCACAAGGTCGACTTCGACAACATGATGCTCCGTCTTGGCTCCTACAAGGAGCAGGAAAGCCTGGATCACGAACAGTGTCACCTGGAACTTGAAATCAAGGAACGAGGACTGGATAAGGAATGAGCTACATACCCGCCGACAAACTGCACGAGGAAGCCATAACAACCGTCAAGGAACTGGAAGGAAAGGAGCTCAAGCCCAAAGACCGGCTCTCCCTGCCACGGCAGGAGATGCCCTCCCAGGACCCGGAAGTCAGGAAAACAAACATGAACGAGGTGGCCCTGGGCTACTTCGAGGAGCAGGTCAAAATCGAGGCCGAACGCTGCCTCCAGTGCAAAACCGCCCCCTGCATCTCCGGCTGTCCGGTACAGATCGATATACCCGGCTTCATCAAGGCCGCCGCCGAAGGCGACTACGAGAAGTCCCTCTCCATAATCAAGCGCACCAGCCTGCTGCCCGCCATCTGCGGCCGGGTCTGCCCCCAGGAGGTCCAGTGCCAGCTGCCCTGTACCGTGGGCAAATCCCTGAAAGACGTGGACCTGGCGGTCTCCATCGGCCGCATCGAACGTTTCGTGGCGGACTGGGCGGACGCCAACGGAAAAAAGACTATCCCGGATATCAAGCCCGAAACCGGGAAAAAGGTCGCCGTCATCGGCTCCGGTCCCGCCTCCATAACCGTTGCCGCCGACGTACGCCGGGAAGGTCACGAAGTCCACATGTTCGAAGCCTTCCACAAACCCGGCGGGGTCATGGTCTACGGCATCCCCGAGTTCCGGCTTCCCAAACGCATCGTTGCCGACGAAATCGAAGCCCTGAAGGAGATGGGAGTCAAGCTCGAGACCAACTTCCTGGTCGGACGCACCCGGAAAATCCAGGACCTTATCGAAAAAGACGGCTTCGAAGCGGTCTTTATCGGCACCGGCGCAGGCCTGCCGAAATTCATGAACATCGAAGGCGAAAACCTTATCGGGGTATTCTCCGCCAACGAGTATCTTACCAGGGTCAACCTCATGCGGGCCTACGACAAGGAGCGCTCCGCAACACCCATCTACCAGGCGAAAAAAGTCGCCGTTCTCGGCGGAGGAAACGTCGCCATGGACGCCGCCCGGAGCGCCCTGCGCATGGGAGCCGATGAGGTCCACGTCCTGTACCGGCGGACCGAAAAGGAAATGCCCGCCCGGGTGGAAGAGGTCGCCCACGCCAAGGAAGAAGGCATCACCTTCCACTTTCTGCGGAGTCCCAAACGCATTATAGAGGGAGAAAAAGGCCGGGTACGGGGACTGGAAGTCATCAAATACGAGCTGGGAGAACCCGATGACTCCGGCAGACGCCGCCCCGTGGAGATCAAAGGCTCCAACTACGAAATGGAGTTCGACACCGTTATCGTGGCCATCGGAAACAACTCGAATCCCCTCATCGAGAAGACCACCCCGGGTCTCGACACCAACAAGTGGGGCAACATCGTGGCCGACGAAAACGGAAAAACCAGCATGGAACGGGTATTCGCCGGGGGTGATATCGTGCTGGGAGCAGCCACGGTAATCCTCGCCATGGGAGAAGGCCGAAAAGCCGCCCAGAGCATTAACGAACTACTTATGACTTGAATAGACCACCAGGGGGCGGCCAACCTTCCGGTATTCCAGGCCTTTGGAAATCAGGCCTTTTTCGTGGAGGTATTCAAGATACCTTCGGACGGTGATCTTCGAAAGAGACACCCGGTTGACTACATCCTCGATGGTAAAGGATGTATGTAGTGAAGCCAGGGCCTCAATTATTCTGTCCAGGGTATACCGGGTTATACCCTTGGGCAGCTTATCAATAGAATCAGAAT
>CAZKQJ010000007.1:0-127754 GCA_964554875.1 uncultured Spirochaetaceae bacterium
CAATCTTTACCGGGCGAAAGAAGCCGGCCGCAACAGGATTATGCCTGAACAAAAGACTTGATTACAAAAGGCATTAGAATCGCAAACCCGCGCTGATTCCGAAGCGGGGATCAATAAGCTCCATATCATGAACCAGACCGTCGTACTCCGTTCCTTCGGGAACCCCGTCGTCATCTCCATACCAGTACTGCCGCTGCTGTCCCGGAGAGAAAAACCACCTGAAGGAGCCGTAGATGCGCAGGTAGGGGTCGGATTGTCGATTGTGCCCACGGTTGCGGAACTCGATATCTCCGCGCAGTACGAAGCCGTAGCCGAAACCCCGGCCGGTGGAGAGTTTGCTGCGCAGCAGGTGGTCATCCCGGTCGAAGGCAAGACCCAGGGAGGGGGCGGCGAAAATTCCGATGCGGGTATGTCTTCCAATATCCTTTTCCCCGTGAAGTCCCGCATCGATCGTGTGGTAGATGATGCTGTAGTCGATGGCATCTTTTTCGGTATAGGGGATTATCTCTTTACTGTCGATGCTGCCGTCGTCGTTACTGTCGTGAAGTTCATATCCTTTAAAATCGGTAATAAGCTGGTGGGCCCAGAACAGGCGGTAGCCGGCTCCGAAAAACAGTCTGAAGCCTGAATAATTCCTGAGTTCCCAGATTCCCTGAAGCTCCAGGTCGAAGGATCGGTAATCCAGGTTCGACTCGGTGTAGATGTACTTCTCCGACCTTGAAGTCAGATCCAGCCAGTCCTCGTCGGTCATCTTGCCCGCCGGTGCTGCGACATTGGTGAGAAGCCTCAGAGTATACCGTGCTGATTCGGATGGATTCTCATGCTGCGCTTCGAGCCCAAGGTAGATTGTATCCAGGGGAAAAACCAGGAGGCTCCGTACCGACTCGGTCCCGTCGTTCACCCGGAGCTCATAGGAGCTTTCACCTGAAGCGTATTCTCCGATTAATCCAATTTTCCACCCCGACTCCTCCGCCCTGAGATTCGCGGGCAGAAGAAGCAGGAATAAGAGCGGCAGGGAGAGGAGACGAACAAGTTTTCGCATGCTGTAATGCAGTATGATTGATTTCTGAACCTTTAAAAAGAGCCTTACCCGGGAGTCTCACAGCCTCAATCGTCGAAATACAGCTCGTTGATCTCATCCCAGGCTTCGGGGTCGTCATCCCTCAGGCGGGAGACCAGCTCAAACTGTTCTGCAAGGTAGGCAATCCGGATCAGCCTGGCCTGTTTGAGCCACCCTTCGGGGTCCTGACTGTCGAAGGGGGGCTCGAACATCCAGGAGGAACGCATGGCATCCACATCCATGGCGTCAATGCTGTCTATGGTTTTCAGCACATCATTCTTTGTCATTCTTTTCAGGTTGAGGTCCATCGTTCCGGTGTAAAATGAGGCATGCAGCATTTCAAGCTGCTTTGCGGCCACATCTATGGCAGTCTGGTCATGCTCCGGCAGTACCTCTATTCTCTTTCTGTAATTCAGGGCTGTTTCTGTCATGGAGTCCTCTCTTAGTAATAGTCTTTACTATCTTCAATGTAAGCCGCGACGAGCCAGAAATCAATGCCCCGGCACCTCTTTTGCCAGCTTTTCCCAGTCAGCCATGTGTGCTACCATTCCTGCAAGGAGACAGGAGAAGGAATGGAAAAAGCCATGATCCTGGTTGTGGAGGATGAGGAGCCTATTTTTGAGCTGATCCGGTTCAATCTGGAAAAGGAAGGGTTCCAGGTCCAGGGTGTTTTTCGTGGAAACGAGGTAATCAAGGAGGTGGCCCGCTGGATGCCGGACCTGCTGATCCTGGATCTCATGCTTCCCGGGGCAAACGGTATCGATATCTGCCGGCATCTGCGCATGCAGGAGGCTACACGAGAGTTGCCTGTCCTGATGGTCACGGCCAAAAATGAAGATTCCGATATCGTTCTGGGCCTTGAAATCGGTGCCGACGACTACCTTACCAAACCCTTCAGCCCCAGGGTTCTTGTCGCCCGGGTGCGTGCCCTCCTGCGCCGGCGTACAGGAAATGAGACCAGCACTGCAGACGGCGGAAGGGTGACTATCCACGATATCAGCATTGATCCCCGGCGGCATCTGGTGGAACGGGGCGGGGAAGTTGTGGACCTGAGCCTGACGGAGTACCAGATTCTGCTTTTTCTGGCGGGAAATCCCGGCTGGGTATACTCACGGAACCAGATCATATCGAATATAAAGGGCGATGATTATCCGGTGACCGAGCGTTCGGTGGACGTACAGATCCTGAATATCCGAAAAAAACTGAAGGAGTCCGGGGCCTATATCGAGACCGTACGGGGTATCGGCTACCGGATGCGGGAAGAAGCTTCCGGCTGATTACTCCTCCAGAAGCTCCTTCAGGTCCCTGCGGGAGACGATACTGTAGTCCCGTCCGTCCCGGCGGAGCAGTTTCTGGTCCACCATCTGTGCCAGGCAGCGGGAAAGGGCCGGCCGTGTAACCCCGAAGACGTCCGCCAGGCTTTCCAGGCTGTAGGGCAGCTGCAGATGGTCCGAACCCTGCCGGTTGGAAAGGTCGAGGAAGTAGCCTGCTATCTTCTGCCGTATGGTGGTAAAACGCAGCAGACGGATCTTCTCCGCGAGAAAACTGATCTTGTCCCCCGCGTCTTTCAGGTAATTCCGTAAAAAGCGTTCATCCCGTCGGCAGATATCCAGGACTCCCTGGCGCGAGACTGTAACGACTTCCGCGTCTGTTTCTGCCCGCAGCTGCACCGGCAAGACCGCCTCGCTGGAGAACAGGACAGCTGTGGCCACGGGGGTCGGCCCCACAAGGCTTTCCATTTTTAAGCTGGTTCCTTTTTCATCGATAATCTCCGCGATCAGGGTTCCCCGGGTAAGGAGGAGAAGCCGCTCGTAGCTGTCTCCCCGGAAGGCCACCAGGGCATCCTTGTGGTATGCGGTAAAAACACAACGGGCGTTCTGGCAGAGGCTGCGGATATCCTTTACGCTGAAGCCGGCAAAAAGGGATGAAGCAGCCAGGTCCTGATACGCTCTTTCGGGTATTTCAGCCATATTGTAACATATATTACAGAAACTCTCCTGCATCAAGCGCATACTGACGGCGAAATTGGAAAACAGCAGGGATTCCGGTCCCTGTGAATAAGATTATTTGATAAGGAGAAACGTATGGGAATGTTCTGTTTCCAGTGTCAGGAAGCGGCAAAAAACACCGGATGCACCGTAAAAGGTGTCTGCGGTAAGGAGGACCACACCGCAGGGGTTCAGGATCTTCTGATCTACAGCATGAAAGGGCTTTCTGCAGTTGCCCTGGAGGCCGGGGATGAAGAGAGTATCAGGAATGCCGGTTGGCAGGTTGTTCTGGGACTTTTTTCCACCATTACCAATGCCAACTTTGATGATGAAAAACTGAAAGGTTTTATCAGAGACACTCTCTCCCTTCGGGACCAGCTGCTTAAAAAGAACGGCGGTACCTCCAGGGGAGACGCGGCAACCTGGTCGCTTCCGGAGGACCAGTGGGCCGACAAGGCCGCCCAGGTGGGAGTGCTTGCGGAGGAGGACGAGGATGTACGCTCCCTCAAGGAGCTGACCATCTACGGCTGCAAGGGAATCGCCGCCTACACCGAACACGCCGGCCGTCTCGGTTTCGAAGACCAGTCGATTTACAGGTTCTTACTTGAAGCCCTGAACGCATGTCTCGAAGAGAAGAGTGCCGACGAACTGGTCCAGCTCGTTCTCAAGACCGGAGAAACTGCAGTAAGCGCCATGGCATTGCTGGACAAGGCCAATACTGAAACCTACGGTTCTCCTGAGATTACCAAGGTCAACATCGGAGTGGGCAAGAATCCCGGAATCCTTATCTCCGGCCACGACCTCAGGGACATGGATGATCTTCTCAAACAAACCGAGGGTACCGGTGTGGATGTCTATACCCATTCCGAAATGCTCCCCGCCAACTACTATCCCGCCTTCAAGAAGTACTCCCACTTTGTGGGGAACTACGGCGGCTCATGGTGGAAGCAGGACAAGGAGTTCGCCAGCTTCAACGGACCCATTGTCATGACCACCAACTGTATTACCCCGGTGAAGGATGCCTACAAGGACCGGATTTTTACCACCGGTGTAACGGGATACCCCGAAGTAAAGCATATTCCCGAGCCGGAGGGCCGGTCCCAGAAGGATTTCAGCGAGGTTATAGCCCTGGCAAAGAAATGTGATCCTCCGACGGAGATTGAGACGGGAGAAATCGTCGGCGGTTTTGCCCATAAGCAGGTAATTGCCCTGGCGGACAAAGTGGTGGAAGCCGTCAAGAGCGGCGCCATAAAGCGTTTCGTGGTAATGGCAGGCTGTGACGGTCGTCAGCCCAAGCGAAGCTACTTTACCGAAGTGGCCGAAGCTCTGCCCCAGGATGCGGTCATCCTCACGGCCGGCTGCGCAAAGTACCGCTACAACAAGCTGAATCTCGGCGATATCGGAGGTATCCCCCGGGTGCTGGACGCCGGGCAGTGCAACGATTCCTACAGCCTGGCTGTAATCGCCCTGAAACTGAAAGAGGTCTTCGGTCTGGACGATATCAACAAGCTGCCCATCTCTTTTGACCTGGCATGGTATGAGCAGAAGGCGGTTGCCGTACTGCTTGCCCTTCTTCATCTGGGAGTCAAGGGTATCCGGCTCGGACCGACCCTTCCGGCTTTCCTTTCGCCGGGAGTTGCCAGGGTACTGGTCGAGAACTTCGACATAAAACCCATTGGCGATGTTTCTGCCGATGTGGAAGCCATGATGGCAGGTGCCTGATAAAGCCTTTCCGGTATCAGATGCAGCCGTCCCCAATCCAGGGGACGGCTTTTAAAATCAGGACATCAGTCGAGGTACTCGACCCTGTAACTCACATCACATGCTTTCTTCAGCATTGCCGAAACGCCGCAGTACTTCTCCTGGGACAGCTTTATTGCCTTATCAACTTTGCTCTCGTCCAGGCCGTCGGATTTTTTGAACTGATAGACCAGCTCTATGCGGGTGTAGGTTTTGGGATGTTCTTCGCCTGTTTCTGCTTCTACCTCAAGATTAAAGAAGCTCAAGGGCTGGCGCATTTTTGACAGCATTGCGGCAACATCCATACCGGTGCAGCCCGCAAGGGCCGTTAAAAGAAGGGGTTTGGGCCGAACTCCGCTGTCGCTGCCTCCGGATTCGGCATCCGCATCCAGGCGGACAGTATGACCTCCAATATCGCTTTCAAAGGCCATTCCTCCCTTCCATTCGCAGGAAATTGTCTGTTTCATCAGTGCACTCCTCGCTCGGTTTTGCTTTCCATACCCTAATAAGGTAGTTGCGCAGGGCACCTCAAGGCAAGTTGTACGGGAATCTCCGCGTCTTATGGAAAGAACTTACGGAAAAATAACTTGACGGCTCACGGGGAGTGACCTACCATAGAAGGTGTCTGATTAATAAACTTCAAAACATAGAGAGGAAGGTGAAGCATTATGAAGAAGGTTATAACCCTTTTCGCAATCCTGGGACTGCTGGTCCCCATGTTCGGACTGGATTTCCCTATGCCGGAACATCAGTTTGCCCAAGGTGAATGGAAGCTCTTGGGGGACCGCCTTTATCAGCTTGATAAGGATGAACCCCTGGCAAAGGCCAACATTAAAATTCCCCAGGCTGGACCAATGGTCTATGCATTTAATGTCCGCTACGAAGGCGGCGGAGAGGATATGCACGGCGGGTTTGGTATACACGTTTTCGCCGATTCTGTTCATCCCCGAAAATCCTGGGGAAACGGAAAGTCCTATCTGCTCTGGCTCAATTATGATGCGGACCCTGTTTCTGCTGATATTCCCAAAGGTTTAAGCGCCCAGGTATACCGCAGCATTAGCCATACCCGAATGGACCTTGTTGAAAGTATTGACCTCAATGATTATGCCTACCTGCTGACCGCAGATAACCTCAACACCGCAGTACCGGTACGAATCGTTATTAACGGCTTGACCGGCCGGGTCAGAATCTACAGCGATCTGTATCCCGGATACTACGTATATTTTGATATCGGAGACGGCAAGCCGATGAAGGGCGAATGGATAGCCCTAAGAACCAACGGAATGGCTGCCAGTTTCGGCATGTAGTTCTATCTCGTGTCAGAAAGGTCTAAAGTGCCGGGGTCATAGAGGTCCCGGCTTTTTTCGTATATGGAGCCGCTGAAACTGTTCACAACAAGATCCTCAATCGCGATACGTCACTATCTCCGCATCCGGCTGGATGCTCCTGATGGAATCTGGCATGTAGTGGATCTGCCTGTGACGGAATTCTGCTGCGGGTTTTCCCATGAGAGCGATATCGATCTGCGTCATTTTATATCCGTGCCGGGAAAAGGTTCCTGGTTTTCCGATGAACTCTGCTTTATTCCGGAAGGCGGGAGCCTGGGAGTAAGTTCCCGCAGAAAGATACTGATAGCCGGTGTGGAGGGGCGTTCCGGCAGGCTGAGGCAGGGCTCTTTTCTCCGCTTCGGAAAGCTGAAAATAAGCTTTATCGGTTTTTTTGAGGAGCAGGAGGATGTCCTTTCCGGGCCGGTAGTCTCCTGGAAACCAGTCGCGGCGGCTGGTGCTCTCTTTCTTGGAATCGCTGCAGTAGCACTGTTGCTTTTCCCCGCTTTTCACGTTTCCCGGGAAGATACGACTCATACCGCGACGGAAACCTCCTTCCTGGAACCGGAAACTGAAGGCCTCAAGCCCTTGGAAGAGACGGATATACTCTTTATCCATGCCCATCCGGATGATGAGTCCATCGATTTCGGCGCCCTCATGGCCCATGCCGGGCTGAAAGGTCTTTATACGACCCTCGTTCTTTTTACCGACGGGGAATCCGGGATCTTTCAGGAGGGATACTCCGGCCCCCGGGAAGATCTGCCGGCTTTGCGAATCGCGGAGGCGCAGCGGGCTCTCGCCGTCCTTGGAAACAACCGGTATCTGCGTCTGGGGCTGAAGAACCATCCCTATAACAGCCTGAGTCAGGAACTGAACCCCGGAGATGTGATAAGAATCTGGGGAGGAGAAGAGAACCTGGTAAGGCAGATTGTGAAGCTCATTCGCAGATTTGAACCTGCTGTTGTGGTCTCTCCCGATGCGCCCTCCCAGGCCAGGGAGCACTTTGAGCACGAAGCTGTCGGCCTGATTGTGGCGGAGGCGGTTTCCAGGCTTCGGCAGTCCGGGGACGTCTATCTAAAAGCCCATCTTGTGTGTATTGACCCCAGACAGAAGGAATTCTATCCCGGTGCGACAGCTTTTCCCCGGGCTGGAGTGGTCGGCATCCAGCGGCAAGCCCTGGAATCCCATGCCACCCAGGCAGACGCTTCGCTGTTCGCTGTTCAGATGATTGAGGAGTACGACCATGAGTATTATCAGGTTAAATTCTGGGACCTGGACCAGTCCCCGGAGGATTATTTCCTGCCTTGAAATAATCCTTGCGCTGGTCTGCTGTGCCCTCCAGTTCTCCTGTGCCGGAATATCCGGAGCCGGTACCAGGGCAGAGGAGGAGCCGGAACATCTTCGCATCTATCCCGCCAGATGGTACAAGGGCCATACCGCCGCCTGTTCTGTTACCTTTGACGACGGTACCCTGGATCAGTATTTAGTGGCTGCACCGGAAATGGATAAACGGGGCCTGCGGGGGACCTTTTTCGTGGTAACAGGTTTTGTGGACCGGGGATACTGGCAGGACGGCCCGTTTCAACGGCGTCTTTTCAGCTGGGATCAGGCCCGGGATCTGGTGTGGCGGGGGCATGAAGTCGCGAGCCACACGGTTCATCATATCGATCTTGCCGCAAATCCCGCGAAGGCGGCAGAGGAACTGTCCCGGTCCCGGGAGAGACTGATGGATGAGCTGCCCTGGCTGCCCGCCGTCAGTCTCGGCTGGCCCTACTGGCGCAGTTCCGACACAGCGGTGGCTGCCGCGGAAAAGTTGTACATTGCCGCCAGAGCCGGGGGAATCAAGGCGGAACCGGAGGACTGGTTTTACGGCGGAGTTACCGGAGGGAGCCCCAGGGACATCTACCGGATCGGGGCCAGGGGGATTCTTTCATCCGACGGTGAGGCGGAGCTGCTTCCCATCCTGGAAGAGGTCTATTCCAGGGGCGGATGGCTGGTTCCGAATTTTCACGGTGTTGACGATGGTAGCATCGATCCCTCCGCCCTGGGCTGGGAAGCCCTCAGTCTGGACGCCTTCCGCCGGATTCTGGACAGCCTTCAGGAACAGGATATCTGGTTTGCCCCCTTCGGCGAGGTGGCCCGTTACATTGTGCAGCGGGATTCTCTGGTCCTGCAAACAGCCTGGAAAGCTAATGTGATTTCCGTCAACTATTCATTGGCCCTGGATTCAGAGATTTACAGCCAGAGGCTGACCCTTGTGGCGGAGATAGCGAAGGGATTCCGTGTAAAACGGGTGGATGAGACGGCAGAGGGAAGGGCCCTTTCTTTTACCCGTCAGACGGAGGGGGAGAAAGTGGACAGGTATCTGATCGATCTGCCTCCGGGGAAGGGGGAATTGCGGATACGTCTGGAAGGCTTGTAGGAAAAACCTTCTATGTTTCCCTTTCCACCCGCGGTTGCGCAATAATACTGCGGTCTCCCAGGCAGGTTCCCACGAGTGTGGCGCTCTGTATCCAGGGATGGTCCAGGGGTACGAGCTTCTTTTTTCCCGCCACGCTTTTCAGCGGAACCGCCTGACAGCTTCTTCCCTTTATGGCCACCATAACGTTGTACTCCCCCCGGGCCAGCAGTTCCGCGGCCTTGGTACCCAAAAGGGTGCTGTAGAGCCGGTCCGTGGGGGACGGAATCCCGCCCCGCTGCACATGTCCCAGAAAGGTAACCCGGGCTTCGATGCCTGTCAGTTCCTGGATCTGCCGGGTCAGCTGGGAGGCCTTCGGCTCCTTTACCGGATGATAGGCAAAACCGTGCTCGTCGTATTTAACCTCCTCCCTTCTGGGAGAGGTTTTTCTGGTTTTGCCCTCGGCGATGGCCTGCGCCTCCTCCACGGATTTGGCTCCTTCGGCGATGGCAATGATGGAAAAACGCTTGCCCGTGCGCCGGCGTTCCATCAGGTGTTCGGCTACTGCATGCAGGTTATAGGGGATCTCTGGTATGAGAATAACGTCCGCACCCCCGGCGATTCCCGCTCCCAGGGCCAGCCAGCCGGCGTTGTTCCCCATTATCTCGCATACAATGATACGGTGATGGCTGGTCGCGGTGGTGTGCAGCCGGTCGATGGCTTCGGTGGCGATGGACATGGCGGTATCGAAGCCGAAGGTAGTGTCAGTACGGGCAACGTCGTTGTCGATGGTTTTGGGAAGAGTCAGTACGTTAAGGCCTCCCTTCTTGTGAAGATGGTAGGCATTCTTCTGAGTCCCGCCGCCCCCCAGGCACACAAGGCAGTCGATGTGGTGGCGTTTGATGTTCTCAACCGCCGCGGCGGTCATGTCCTGCTTTTTTCCTCCGATGAGCATCTTGTGGGGTTTGTCTCGGCTGGTGCCGAGAATCGTTCCCCCCATGGTCAGGAGCCCGGAGACGTTGCGATCATCAAGAATAATGCTCCGGTTTTCCACCAGACCACGGAAACCGTCCTGAAAACCGACTACCTTCATCCCGTAGCGGTTTATCGCCGCCTTGGCTACCCCCCGGATGGCGGCGTTGAGTCCCGGGCAGTCACCGCCGGAGGTGAGGATGCCGATACAGCGTGTTTTTGATTCCTGTGTGCTCATGGAAAAAAGTATAGATCATTCTCCCCGGCTTTGAAAGCTATTCCAGAGAAAGCAGATAGTGCTGGTTGATCAGGTCCGCCGCCAAAAGGCTTTTTTCGGGGTCCGTATCCACTACGTGTACCACATCCTCAAGCTCCCGGGACTCCTCGTCATCGACAATGGAGAGCAGCTGATTCGGGCGCTCAAGAAGAAGCTCGGGCTGAAATATGCTTCCCTCCTTGCGTGGAAAGAGGGCCAGGTAGAGTATGTCCAGCTCTACAAGGTCGTTGAAGAAGTGGGTTCCCAGGGAGACATCGGGAATGAGGTTCTCCCCCATATCCACGACCTCACAAATGCAGGCCGCCCGGCTGATCTCGGAGAAAGTGACCGGGATTCCAAGAAAGACCGTAGTGGTCCCCCAACGGCCGGGGCCAATCAGGATGGTTTTCATCGAAGAATCGGAGTTCTTCATGACCCTGCCGATTGTCCGGGCGGTGGAGTGCTTCTGGGAGACCGTCAGGGGACTGTATTTTTCACCGGAAACATAGATTATCCGCCGGGGTCGGATTTCCCGGTTGCGCCCGATTACCGTCCCCGAAGGGGATGCCATAAGAACCTTCTCCGCCTTCGCCCGGGAGAAATCCAGGTCCACGTCGATATTGCGACGGACCTCGAAGGGGCGGCACTGGACAATATTGATGCGGTACTCTTCGGGGGCGGTAAAATTCAGGGTAAATTCCACGTCCACGGGGTAGGTATAGGCCTCTTCCAGGGTTTTGAGGATCTTCCGCATGTCCTGAATAAAGGGGGTGTTTCGGAAAAGTCCGGTAAAGGAGATATACCTTGATTGTGTTTCCCGTTCGAGACTGGTAAGGAGGGCCTTTTCGTTGGGCGAGACGGAATCCTCCATATCCTGATACTCCACCGCCACCAGCTGGTTGGCCTCCAGATCCAGCAGGTCCAAGCGTCTCTGGGAGTAGCGGCGGATTTCGTCCATGCCCGTTTCCGGCCGTTTTTCCGGCGCGTTCAGGGCGACAACCCGGGTGTAGTCCTCGTCGGAGCGGTCCACAGCCCGGGTACCCATGCCGTAGACTATCCGGATGACGCCGGACTCAGGGTCGATATCCCTGTCCCATACATAAGGATTATAGGAGTATCCCACCCCGGCCACGGCGGGGAAAAAGTAGTTTTTATGCAGATCCCCGGACACCCGCTGGATAAGCAGGGGCATCTGTTCATCCTTGTCCAGGATTCCCAGGTGCGCCCGGTACTGCAGGGCCTTTTCGCTTAAAGTACTGGCATAGATTGTTTTGATGGCGGTGAGCAGATTTTCCAGCCGTTTTTCCCGGGAGCCCTGGTTCGGGCAGAAGATGCTTTCGTATTTGCCTGAGAAGGCGTTGCCGAAGTTGTCCTCCAGCAGACTGGAGGACCTGACGATGATGGGGGACTGTCCGAAGTAATCCAGCATGTCCGAGAACTTGCGGATTATATCCTCAGGGAACTGACCGGTCAGGATTACCCTCCGGGCGTATTCCGCCACCGAAAGGAAGGTGTCGATCTCCTTCTGCTGGTGCCGTATCCACCAGCAGCCGTTGATCACCATGTACGTATAAAAAACATCGGAGCCCACGTAAAACGAGTCGTGGACCTCCAGGCAACGGCTCAAGGCAGGGTCCTTCTTCTGCAGCATGGCCCGGGCCAGCAGCATACCCGTAGACTTTCCGCCGATAAGGCCGGTACCGATGATCCTCCGGCCGATGGTGAGAAGATCCTTCAGGGAGAAGTACTGCCGGGCCAGGGGTAAAAAGCGTTCGTCCCGGGTTACAGCCATTCTCAGGAGCCGGTCGGTGTGAAAGGACTCCTGCCGGCGGGCATCCGGTGTGGGATGGACTAGAGCCTGATGGGCCTGAGTGAAGTTGCGGTTCCACATGTCCTTGTCTTCATAGGAGCCTGATTCGCTTTGGAAAGGGGAGAATGAGAGTATCCGCGAGTTCAGCGCGCTGTTGGTTACCGGGATGTAGTTCCCGTCATCCTCGCGGTGCAGCATGTGCATGGTGGAGGAGTAGCGCTGCTGTACCTTCAAGGGGTGAACGTAGAGCTGTCCTTCGCTGTTGTAGACGTCCAGGATAACCTGGGCAGTATTGTGGATAGGATGCAGGGCGTTGTGGGAGTGTTCCTGCCGGAGAATCCCGAAGTAGGCCAGGGCCTCCATGTCCAGCAGGTAGGGACAGGTGAGCATGAAGAAGTTGCCCAGCATGCGGTCGGAGTACCACTTATCCGTCAGCTCCGAGAGGGAATCGAAAACGTAGTAGCCCCCCCGTCCGTTTTTCTTTATTGTGGAATGGATACTGGAAATAAAAGGCTCAAAGCCCTCCGCCGGGTCCGGGGTATTGATCTGTATGCCCGGGTATTCCTCTGCATCCAGCAGGGCTGCGTGAGAGGCAAAGCGGAAATAGACCAGCTTCTGGTCCCGGTCGGAGGCGAATTCGGCGTATGGCCTGACAAAACGCAGGTAGTCGCCGATGCTTGGCACCTGAAAAACGATGTTGTCCCCCGGCAAAAGACCCCGGATTATCTTGTCCAGTCCAGCGATGCCGGTGGAGAGGTTCGCATGATCTATGGACATACCGGAACCATTGTATGGAATTCCCTGGTCTCCCTGCAAGGGCGGAAACAAAAAACCCGCTCCGAAGAGCGGGCCCTGTAAAATTCGGTCATTCTGTTTATACAACCCCGTGGGATATCATGGCATTGGCTACCTTCAGGAAGGCGGCGATGTTGGCACCCATTACGTAATTGCCTTCGTTTCCGAACTGCTTTGCGGCGTTCCAGGAGTTGTCGTGAATGTTCTTCATAATCTCCTTCAGCCGCGCATCGACCTCGTCCCTTGACCAGCTGAGGCGCATGGCGTTCTGGGTCATCTCCAGACCCGAGACGGCTACACCGCCGGCGTTGGCGGCCTTTCCGGGAGCATAGAGCACCTTGTTGCTGACGAACACCTCGATGGCTTCGGGGGTGGAGGGCATATTGGCGCCTTCGGAAACCAGGCGGCAGCCGTTGTCGACGAGGGTCTGGGCTTCCTTGCCGGAGATCTCGTTCTGGGTGGCGCAGGGGAAGGCGCAGTCGGCCTTGACGCTCCAGGGACGCTGATCAGCGGTATAGGTCGCCTTGGGATACTTCTTGACGTATTCACTGATTCTGCCGCGTTTTACGTTCTTGAGTTCCATTACATAGGCCAGCTTTTCTGCATCGATACCCTCGGCATCGTAGATAAAACCGTTGGAGTCCGAGAGGGTAACGACCCTTGCCCCCAGCTCGTTCAGTTTCTCGGTACAGTACTGGGCAACATTTCCGGATCCGGAAACTGCGCATACCTTGCCGCGGAAATCTTCATCCCTGGTGGCCAGCATGTTCTCGGCGAAATAGACCGCTCCGTAACCGGTAGCCTCGGGACGAATCAGGGATCCGCCGTAGGAGAGGCCCTTTCCGGTCAGGATTCCGGAAGACTCGTTGGCAATCCTCTTGTACTGGCCGTACATAAAACCGATCTCCCGGGCTCCGACACCGATATCTCCGGCAGGAACATCCGTGGCAGTGCCGATGTGCCTGGAGAGTTCGGTCATCAGGCTCTGACAGAAGCGCATGACCTCGCCGTCGGACTTTCCATGGGGATCAAAATCGGAACCCCCTTTACCGCCTCCCATGGGAAGAGTGGTAAGACAGTTCTTGAGTACCTGTTCGAAACCGAGGAACTTGAGAATGGAGAGGTTTACCGAGGGGTGAAAGCGCATTCCTCCTTTGTAGGGACCCAGGGCGCTGTTGAACTGGACCCGGTAACCGCGGTTCACGCATACCTTGCCGGCGTCGTTTACCCAGGGAATGCGGAACAGAATAACTCGTTCCGGTTCCACCATCCGCTCCAGAATGGCGTTCTCCTGCAGCTCGGGCATTTCATTGATAACAGGTTCCAGGGTCTCCAGGACCTCTTCGACGGCCTGGAGGAATTCAGGCTCGTGGCTGTTTCTGGCCTTTACCTGGGCCAGGACATCCTGAATATACGCATTTGCCATGTATGACTCCTTAATATCTTTCAGAATTTGGATAGAGCCGACTGATCTTACAAATGTATGAACATGCTTCGTGCTTAAAAGACCAGCGACTGTAAAAGTATAGAGAATATCGTGAAGTATATCAAGATAACGGCAATGACTTGCCGTTAAACTTTCACTGTCTGTTTCATCCGTTCCGGGAGTTCCCGGTAGTCAAACAGTACGTTGTAATCCACCAGGGAGGAGAGGGCTTTGGACTGCACCGGAATACCGCTCTCTTCCAGAATCGCCACGGGATTCAGCCCTCCGATTATTATCGCCCCCACGCTGCCGTAACCGACGGGGATATCCAGCAGGGTCTGTCCCGGTTGACCGACCATATAGAAGCCCTTCATTCCGATTGCATCAAGGGCGGCATCGATCTCCAGGGTTCTGTCACGGGCCTCCGCCGGTATCTCCCGAAAACTGGCGCCGATAAGACCGGTACCGGAGGATGTGGCGCCCAGATAATCGGTCATGCCGCTTTTTATGAATATCTCCAGGGGATCGATGGTCGTTCCGTCGTAGTTGATTATCTCCACAAAACGACTGGGCCGATGATTCCGCAGTTCCAGGAGTCCTCCGAAAAGGGATGTAACCGGAATCCCCTCCCTGAGAAGCACGCCGTTCAGGCTGATGGAGCAGATGGTTCCTATGCCGACATAGCCCCGGGGGATCCTGAGTTCCCCGGGTTCTTCTCCCTCGTCGAAGAGGCAGAGTTTTGTACCCATGGCATAGCCCGCCTGAAAAACCCTGCTCATGAGTTCCGCGCTTCTTGCCGCGTACTCCCGGGAGATGTAGCTGACGTTGACAACAACCTTTCCTGTGCAGCTGTGGTAATCGAAGTTCATGGAATAGGTCATCTGGGAGATACGGGAGGAGAGAAAGCCCACCTTCTCATGAGCCCGGGCCCGGGAAAGTTCCTCCCTTCCGAGATCGGTCAGTACCCGGCCTTTTTTTCCTATATAGTGGGTCAGACCTTCATCGTCCATGGCCTGCAGATGAAAGCGGACTGTCCGCTCGGTTATGGTATAGCCCTGTTCCGCAAGCTCGGCGGCAATCTCCTTGCTCGAAACGGGACGCTTGTTTTCGATCAGGACATGCAGTATGGCAAGGCGTTTACGTTCAATCTGATCCTTCATCCGGCTATGCTACTGTGAAAACGGCGCTGGGTAAAGATAAAATACTCCTTTCGGGTTATTTACCGCCCCGGCACACTCCCTTACCCATGTAAAATGGCTACTTATATCTGAGGGGGATACTGGAATGAATAAAACAGAAAAATCCCGGAATATCCTGGAAGGAGTGCTCAGGATTGCAGGGGTACTCGCCGTTACAATGTTTTTCATGCTGTCCTGCTCGGGAGGCGGGGCCGGATCATCAGGCTCTTCCGGCGGGGAATCAGACTACAGCGCTTCCGGGCAGGTCATTGATTCAACAAGCGGGCTTCCGGTTTCTGGTGTAAGCATACATTTCAGCGGCGATGTTAACGCGGACACCACTACAGACGAGTACGGCTTGTGGTCTCAGAGCGGTTTGAGCGGTACGGTAAGCATAACACCTGCGAAAGATGACTGGAGCTTTACTCCTGCATCAATAGAAATCAGTGAAGAAACAGCAGATATGGTGTTCGTGCGGGATGATCCGCCGGAAACGGTTGCAAATCCGACAGCCACTCCCGGGCCCGGGGAGGTGGCAGCAGGCACCGAAGTTACCCTCTCTGTTTCAACCGCCGGAGCCGCAATCTATTATACACTCAATGGCAGCGATCCGAAAGAACATGGAGTTCTTTATTCCGGTCCAATTCAAATAGACGAAGACCTTAGCATATTAGCATACGCCGAAAAAGCGGGCATGCTTGACAGCGAGGTTACAAGCTTTATGTATACAATAGAACAGCCGCCGCCCGTAGTGCCCCCTACAGGTATCTACGCCGGCACCAGTGGAGGCTTGTCGTTTTCCGCGGACGGAGGACTATCTTTTGTCAACCGGACCACCACGGATGGCCTGGGGAGTGACTCCGTTAATGGAGTATTCGTTACCAGCGAAGCTGTGTACGCCGCGACAAGCGGAGGCTTGTCGATTTCCACCGACGGAGGAGAGACATTTACGAACCGGACTACATCCGACGGATTGGGGAGTATTTATCTATATGGCGTGCAGACCATCGGTTCAACTGTATATGCGGCAAGCGACTATGGACTGTCCATATCCAATAACGGAGGAGTCAGCTTCAGCAACCGGACCACCGCAGATGGTTTGGGCGAAAATTCGGTGCGGGATGTGTATGTTGAAGGTTCAACTGTTTTTGCGGCCACGAACGGTGGTTTGTCGATTTCCACCGACGGAGGAGAAACTTTTACGAACCGGACTACGGATGATGGCCTTGCAAGCAATGATCTCCAGGCGCTGTTTGTCTCCGGCTCCACCGTTTACGCGGCGACAGATAACGGCTTATCCGTATCGTCCGACGGCGGTAACAGTTTTATGACAATTCCGGATACCAGCGGTCTGGATGCGCTGAATATCAAGGATGTCCATGCTGAGGAGTCCGTGCTATATGTAGCTGCGTTCCATAGCGGATTCGGCTTGTATGTTTCCGACGACGGCGGAGACAGCTTTACCAAAAGAACTGAAGCGGGACATGGATTTTACAGCTCAGACGCCTTTGCCGTATATGCCTCAGGCTCGAATGTCTATGTGGGGACGAACTGGGGAGGTCTCGCCGTCTCCGCCGACGGCGCTGACAGTTTTGTTTATAAAACGGAGACTGATGGCCTGGGGCATGGTATTGTAAAATCCGTTTTTGTAAAAGAGTAGCCTTTTTTCTGCATATCGACTCCGGGGTGCACGCTGCAGCCGCCCCGGAGTGTTCTTTTTCTACTCCATCAAAATTTCCCCTTCCCCGGCGTTATGTATATATTAAACAGGTTACCCTGTGCTTTCGTGTACAAGACGGGGAGGTAAGAAGTAATGTTTCGAAGAATATCTGTTTTTCTGCTAATCCTTTCTTTATTCCTGCTTATATTTTCCGCTCCCCTTGTGTCCCGGCAGCAGTTTGCGGTCACATCTTCCCATCATCTTGCCAGCGATGCGGCAGTCCGGGTGCTGCGCTCCGGCGGAAACGCCGCGGATGCCGCTTTTACCACGGCGGCAGTGCTTTCCATCGTGCAGCCCTGGTTCTCAAGTATCATGGGAGGCGGTACCTGGGGTCTCTATTATGAAGCCGCCAGCGGCAGGATCCGCGCTCTTGACGGAGTAGGGCCTGCAGCAAGCGGAGCTGTGCCGGAATTCTTTCAGGATCCGGAAAACGCCCGGCGCAGCGGAATGCACCAGGCGGTAGTACCGGGGGCCTGGGCCGGGTGGATGGAGTGGCTCAAGGCCTACGGCAGGACCCCGCTTGACGAACTGCTGCAGCCGGCTATAGACCTTGCGGAAAAGGGGTATCCGGTCTATGCCGAAATGGCGGCATGGCTGGAGCGGGGAGAAGACGACATCCGCAGCTGGCCCTACAGCCGGGAGGCCTATATGCCCGACGGAGATCTGCTTCGCTTTGGCGATACTGTCAGATTGCCGCGGATGGCTCAAACCCTGCGGGATGTCCAGCGGGTATATCGTAACAATCTGCGCTTTGGACGACAGCGGGCCCTGGATGCAGCCAATGACCATTTTTACCGCGGTCCCATAGCCAGAAGCATCGTTGACTACTCCAAAGCCCACGGCGGATTGTTTGAGATTTCCGACTTTAGCGGGTTTCAAACCGGTTTGCGTGAACCCCTGTTGATTGATTATCGGGGTATCCGCGTTTATCAGAACCCGCCCAACAGCCAGGGAATTACAATGCTGCTGGCCCTTAATATTCTTGAAGGCTATGATTTTTCCGGATACAGCGTGGACTCTCCCGAGGCTGTTCACCTGCAGGTGGAAGCACTGAAGATCGCCCATGCCTCCAAGCACCGCTATGTGGGCGATCCGCTGTATGAAGATATACCGCTGCGGCGGCTGCTGTCGGAGGAGTATGCCCGGAATGCACGACGCTTGATTCGTGCCGACACAGCCTTGACCTGGCCTTTTCCCCGGGTAATCGAGGAGCTTGAAGAAAGCAATACATCGACATTTTCCATTGTCGATCGCGAAGGGAACGGCGCTGCGGTAACAACCTCTCTTGGCGCCCAGTTTCTTGTCGCTGGTCCGAGCGGTGTTCATATTAATAACCGCATGCGCATGTTTTACTACGACCGCGGGTTTCCCAACACCGTGGAGCCGGGAAAAAAGGTGCGCCATACCAGTAACCCCTACATCGCTCTCAGGAACGGAAAACTCTTCATCCTCGGCGGTAATACCGGTGTGGACACCCAGCCCCAGGGGCAGGTCCAGCAGTTCATCAGCCTCGTGGAGTTCGGTCTTTCTCCACAGCAGGCGGTTTCACGTCCCCGTTTTCTTACCCGTGCGTTTCCTGCGGGGCAGTGGCCCTTCGAGGCTGACAATGAGCTTGCCATGGAGGCCGGTACTCCGGAAGCTCTTCGCCGGTCTATGACGGCAAGGGGACATACTTTGGCATCCAACGGCATATGGGGGAATGCCCAGATGCTTGTGATCGACCCGGACAGCGGCAAGATTCAGGCTGGTACTGATCCCCGGGAAGGAGTTGGAAAAGGGGTTGTGGAGGAGTGAAGAAACGCTTGTTTTTCTTAGCATCGCCGGTCCTCATCGTACTCTTTATTGTTTCCTGCACTCCGGAGCATACAGCCCCGCAACCCGACTCCATCCCTCCTGTGGAGATACACGAGGGGACGGATGTGGGCCCGATGGACTATGATACCTTTGATCCCGCTTCTGTTGCGGTGGATATCCCGGTATCCCTGCTGGGATACCGGCAGGCGTATGAAGAGGACGAACCGGAACTGACCCGGCAATATGGCCGGGATGTTCCGGCGAAGGGTATGCGGATGGCAATAAGCTCCCGGGACGAGGTCGCCAGCCGTGTCGGTTTCAGAGTTCTGCAGTACGGAGGCAATGCCGCCGATGCGGCATTTGCAACTGCAGCGGCAATCAGTGTGCGGGAACCCTGGTTTTCCCATTTTCTCGGCGGAGGGACCTGGGCTCTGTACCGGGATGCAGCAGGGACGGTACAGGCTGTGGACGGCGCCGGGACCATCGGCAGCGATGCGGATCCGGAATTCTTTAAAAATCCTGCCAATCTGCGCCAGCACGGAATGGAATGGGCCATTGTCCCCGGGGCATGGGACGCCTGGCTTCTCTGGCTTGATGAGTTCGGCAGCATGGAGCTGGACCTTCTGCTTGCGCCGGCGGTGGACCTTGCTGAAAACGGTGTTTCCGTTAGTACCGGCATGGCAGCCTGGATACGGCTGCAGGAAGAATCCATATCTTCACGGCCGGAGACAGCGGCAGTTTTTTTGCCCAACGGCAGGGTCCCGGATGTCGGGCAGAGGATATATCAGCGGGACCTGGCAAAGACCATGAAAATGATCATTGCGGCTTATCGTGAAGCCAGACCCGCCGGACGTACGGCCGCCCTGCAGGCTGCCAGGGATATCTATTACGATGGTCCTGTCGCCGCTGAAATCGTTGAGTATTCCCGCAGGAACCGGGGAAGTCTGGTTCTCGAAGATTTTCGCCGCTACCGGGCGGAACTGCGGGATCCCCTTGTAAGCAGCTTTCATGAATGGCAGCTGTACAATCCACCTCCGAACAGCCAGGGGATTGTCATGCCCCTGGCCCTGGGAATCCTGGAAAACTTCGATCTTCGAAGCAGGGAATGGGACAATCCGGAGACGATACATCTGGTAGCGGAGGCCATGAATCTGGCACATATCGACAAGCATCATTATGTAGGCGACCCGGAGCACATTGATATTCCCCTGGACAGACTCTTAAGCAAGGATTACGCCCGCAGTCAGGCGGAACGGATAAATCCCGGTGCAGCCATGGCCTGGCCGCAGGCCGGCGGTCTTGAAGCGCATGAACGGAATACCACCACCTTTTCCGTGCTTGATTCCCAGGGGAATGCGGCGGCCATAACCACCTCAACCGGTTCCCAGTTTGTGGTAGCCGGCAGAACTGGTATCCTTATAAATCAGCGGCTGCAGAATGTCTTTTACCAGGAGGATAGTCCCAACGCGCTGGTACCCGGGCGCCGGGTGCGGCATACGGTAAACCCCTATATGGCGGAGCTTCCGGGGAGTAAACTGGTTATCGGGGGGAATACCGGTTACGATACTCAGCCTCAGGGGCAGATCCAGCAGTTTCTTCATCTGGCTCTTTTTGGCGCCAATGCCCAGCAGGCGGTAAGTCGGCCGCGTTTTATTGTGCACTCCTTTCCGGACATCACCTATCCCCATGAGGTTCGGAACGAATTGGCCCTTGAATGGGGTTTCCGCGGGGAGTTACAGATGGCTTTGGAAGAGCGGGGACACCGGGTCAGCAGGCGTGCCATCTTTGGCAATGCCAGCGTTATTGTCGTCGACTTCGAAAGCGGCAGAATCGAGGCCGGCGCGGACCCACGGGGAGAAAATCTTGCCATAGCCTGGTGAGTAATCTGCATCTTTTGGCAAAAATAGTAGTGCCGGGAAACTAAAGGAATTCCGTAAAAGTACTTATTGTAGTATTATGTTACTGTAGATGAAGAAAAGTTTTTTTAAGCAGATTGTTCACCACCTCGATTCACCTCTCTATGTGACCGACCCGGACGGAGTTATTCTCTACATAAATAAAGCCTTTACAGAGGTAAGCGGGTATTCAGAAAAAGAAGCCCTGGGAAAGAAGAGCTCCATCCTTAAGTCCGGCAGGATGTCCAAAGACTATTACGAGCGTCTGTGGAGCAGATTGCTGGCAAAGATCTCCTGGAAAGAGGAGATCATCAACCGGCGAAAGGACGGTAGCGAATACACCGCCCTTCAGTTTATTACCCCCATCTGCGATGCCAGGGACAGGATCCTCTATTTCGCGGCGGTACAGTACGATGTGACCCGGGAAAAGGAGCTTCAGAACGAGAGGGAGATATTCTTCAACGTAAATATTGATCTCCTCTGCATCATCACCGAATCCGGAATCATCAGGCGGGCAAACAGGGCCTGGCGGAATCTTCTGGGGATAAATCCCGAAGACCTGGAAGGACGTTTGATTCAGGAACTGGTTCATGCGGATGATACTGACAGTTTCTTCGAGACCCAGGAGAAACTGATGCGGGAAAACAACCTTCCCCAGGTGGATTTGAGGATTCGAAAAGCCGACGGCGAGTATAACTGGGTATCCTGGCGGATTCTCTATGATCCGGATAAGAAACTCTTCTATGCCAGCGGACGGGATGTTCAGGAACGGGTTGAAATGGAGAGGAAGATCCGGAGGATTTCCAACACCGATCCCCTGACCGGTGCCGCCAACAGGCTGAAATTCGAAGAGGAGTATAAAAAAGAGCTTAACCGGTCACAGCGTTACCGTCTGCCCCTGGGCTTTATTTTGTGTGATATTGATCATTTCAAACAGATAAACGATACCTACGGGCATTACCGGGGTGATGTAGTATTGAAAAAGTTTGTCCAGATCATCCATGAAAACCTCCGGGACACTGACCAGCTTTTCCGCTGGGGAGGCGAGGAGTTTGCCCTGCTCTGTCCCCATACCGGCCTGGAGGATGCCCTCTCCTTTTCCGAACGGCTCAGGAAAATCATAGACGGGACGGACTTTGAGATTGAACAGAAGGTTACCCTGAGTTTAGGCGTAACCATCTGCAGGGAGGACGACACGGAGGAGACTCTGCTCCGGAGGGCGGATGCCGCTCTGTACGAGGCAAAGCGAACGGGGAGGAACAGAAGCATATCTGTTGAATAGGGGATTGCCGACCGCTGCGCTTGCTCTCGGCGGACGCTGTCATGCGTTCGGTACACATCAGGCATAAAAAAATAGCCGGCCTCAAGGCCGGCTATTTTTTTACCCCCGACGCGATTCGAACGCATGACCTACTGCTTAGGAGGCAGTCGCTCTATCCTGCTGAGCTACGGGGGCGCGCAGATGCATAGTAGTAAATATACGGTACCGGTGTCAACGTTTTGCTTTACAATCTGCAAGGGCGTTGCTATGCTTTTTAGCGGATTAACTTTTAACCGATTTAAAACACTTTCAAAGGAGAACAAAATGAAGCTTATCAAGAAGATCAGTAAAGCTGTTCTGATTGGTGCTGCACTGATTCTGGTCTTTACTGGTTGTGTCTCTGTGGACGACATTGTATCCGGTAATCTTATGGCCAAAACCGAAGCACGCATGGGGCAGGCCCTGGCGGATGCGGTGGGTATCGGTGCCCTGGAAGACGCGGTTCTTGCCACCCTTATCTACACCCAGGTCTTTTACGCCGGAGGCTACGGCTACGGCTACGAGGATTTTACCGAGGGGGAAGGGGTCGCCTGGAAACTGACGGCAAAGGATAACGAAGGAAGCGAAACCCTGGAGGTTGAGCGGGCCCTGCTGAAGCGTAATGCCGACGGTACTGCCTGGTGGTTCCTTGCGTACAGGGCCGAGGGCGAAGAGGAGTTCATCTCCGAGGCTCTGCTGGATAAGGATTACAATATTGTGAAATTCCGTTATCATGATCCCGAGACGGATGCGATCCGGGAGTGGGTCCCGGAGCGGGAAGAAGCTGAAGCGTCAGCCGCGGATGATGAAGAGCCGGAAGAGGAACCCGAGGTCGGCTATTTTGAAGGAGATTACGGCAACTATATTACCGGAACGAAGCGGGTCGTTGTTCCCGCCGGGACCTATCAGGCCGAGCACGTGCTTATCGAGGATTCCTACATGGTAGAAGAAGGCGCGGACGCTTCCGAGTCCTACGAAGTACGCTATGAATGGTGGCTTGTGAAGGATATTCCCGGAGATCTGGTTAAGTATTCCTGGCAGAATGTCAGCGACAATTCAAGCCTGGTAGGTGAGCTGCTTTCCCACAAACGCGGGTATACGACCCGTCTTGAATCCTTCTGATTCCAGGGATCTGTAGGCTGTATCGATTTGTACCTGAGCCCGCTGATTCTTCAGGCGGGCTCATTCTTTTCTCAGGAGATTCCCAGGGCTGAAAGCTGGGAGCTGCGTATTCTGGCTATCCCTTCCTCCGCAGAATCCAGCAGCCTGTTGAGGGTCTCCCGTTCAAAGACGTCCTTTTCTCCGGTGCCCTGGACTTCCACCAGGCAGCTGTCCCGCATGACCACGTTCATGTCCACCGCTGCCCGGGAATCGTGATAGTAGTCCAGATCGCAGATCAGCTCTCCCTCGACAACTCCGACGCTTACCGCCGCTACCTGACCCAGAAGGTAGGCCTCTGGACCGCTCGTTCCCTGGATATCCGCCAGTTTCTGCAGGGCCCGGTAAAGGGCCACCCATCCGCCGGATATTGCGGCGGTGCGGGTGCCCCCGTCGGCCTGCAGTACGTCGCAGTCTATAACGATGCTGGTCTCTCCCAGGGATGCAAGGTCTACAGCGGCCCGCAGGGACCGCCCTATCAGGCGGCTTATCTCCACCCCCCGGCCGTCCCGCTTAGCTCCGTCCCGTCGCTTGCGACCGCCTCCGGTGCTCCCCGGGAGCATGGCGTACTCAGCGGTGAGCCAGCCGGTCCCCTTGCCTTCCAGAAAGGGGGGGACTTTCTCCTCGATGGTGGCGGTACAGATTACCCTGGTATCCCCGAAACAGGCCAGACAGCTGCCCGCGGGATTCTTGATGTAGTCGGTTTCAAAATGAATGTTTCGCATGATTATATGGTAGCATAAAGACGGCAAAAAAAGACAGGGTTTGCTTGACAGGGAGGTGCTGATGTCCGAGAGTGGCTAGACAGGGGTTTGAATATGAGTTACCAAAGGGATTTTGCCCGACGTGTTCGCACAGCTTTGATCGGGGTAGGTTCCCATGCATATCGTAATCTGCTGCCGGTTTTAACCTATTTGCCGGTGGAGCTGAGGGCTGTATGTGCGAAGACAAATAAAGAACGGGCTGAGTATACAGCCTCTCAATACGGCTGCAGGGCCTATATCGATGTTGGTACAATGCTTGAAGAGGAGGATATTGAGGCGGTACTGATCTGCCTTCCTCCTGCTGTACAGGCGGATGTGGCCGTGCAAGTATTGTCTCGGGGAAAGCACGTCTGGCTGGAGAAACCGCCGGGGATTACATCGTTACAGATTGAAGAGATGATCGCCTCCAGGGGTGATTCTGTAGCCGTTGTGGGTTTTAAAAAGGCTTTTATGCCGGTAACCGACAAGGCGATAGAGATTGCTGGTTCCCCCGAATACGGTAATCTTAATTCCATTCTTGCAATTTATCCGACCAGGATCCCCGGGAAGAATGAACCGCCTGATCCGACAGATAAGGTTCAGGACTGGCTGCTGAACGGTGTGCATCCAATCTCCTTTGCCCTGGCCGTGGGGGGTGATCCTGTCTCTGTGCAGGCGCTTACCGGTAAAAACGGTCATGGTTCCTGCTGTATTCGCTTTCGGGACGGAGTCATCGCCAATCTGCATCTTGCGTCAGGCCCGATGCCGATGGAATCCTACTATCTGTTTGGAGACAAGTGGCACCTGGATATTTACAATAACAACCGTATATCCCTGCATCGGGGAATCCCCATGGTATACGGTAAAACCACCGAGTTTGTAGCTCCCGGGGACGACAGCGGGGCGGTTGTCTGGGAGGCATCGAATTGTCACGCTTCACTGGAAAACAAAGCCTTGTTCACTCAGGGAATCTTCCGGGAGTTGCAGTATTTTTTCGAATGTATTCTGGAGGGCAAAAAGCCGCAGCGCGGCTCCCTTGAGTTCGCGCTGCAGGTGATGCGGGTGTATGAAGGGGCCATTAAATCAGCTGGTCATGAAGTTGTGCTGTAGTAGAAGCAGGATAGTTGAGTTTCAGCTGTTATTGAATCCCATGGCGAAGGAGATATGGCTTGCAGCAATTTGGAGCTGTGGAACAAATTCATTCATCCTATCCCTGCTCAGATAGATTTCAAAAGAACTGAGACTGATAGCGCCAATTATCTTTCCCTCTTCATTGCGAATGGCTGCAGCAACACAGCAACTGTTGGGTATTTGCTCGTGTATGTCCCAGGCAACACCCTCTTCCCTTACCTTTTCCAGCTCGGCAAGCAGCTGTTCATAGTTGGGAATAGTGTGTTGCGTAAATCTGGGCAGATTTCCAGTGCCTGTTATCTTTATGATTTCCTCTTCTATCAGCTCACTTAGTAGTATTTTCCCCATAGAGGATGCATGAGCCGGCAGGCTCTTGCCCGGAGTAGTAAACGTCCTGGGTACGCCACCACTGTCTATGCGGTCTATTACAACAATCTCTTTTCCCTGGAGTACAGAGAGATTGATATTGGCAACCTTAATTTCCCTCCATAGTGATTCCATGTAGGGGAATGCGCGGTTCCGTAATTCCATGTTATTGAGAGCTATTCTTCCCAGCTGTAGCATCTTCAGGGAAGGGCTGTATTTACTTGTTTCAGGATTTTGAACGAGATACCCTGCACTGGTCATTGTCTGCATTAATCTGTGAGCCATGTTTGTATTTATCTTAAGTGCAATGCCGATATCTGTAACGCTGACACTTTTCCCCTTAGAAAGAAGGTGATCAAGAATGCCCATAGCTGTTTCTACCGTTTTTATTGTGTACTTGTTTTTTTTTGTATCTGTTTCAATCCCCACGTCTCGTCTTCCTCTGTTGCATAACACGGTACATAAATTTCCTGCCTATTGTACTCTGAAAAAGATTGAAACACAACAATAATATAATTATATAAATTAATAAAAAGTTTGACAGAAATATAAAGTCATTATAATCTATCTTGTGAACTGAGATTTTTCTTTCATTACGAGGAGGATATTGTGAAGAAGGTACTATCGTTATTCCTGATCCTGATGGTCATAGGGGTTTTCATCGGATGTTCAAAAGAGGAAGCTACCCAATCCGCTGCGCCGCAGCAGGCTGAGAGACAAACCCAGACTGCGGAAACACCTGCCGGTACGGACGTGGAGGATGCCGGCCAGACTTTTGTTGCCGATGTAGTGCGTCATGATTATGCCGCTCACCAGACCCGGGAGCGCGTCTGGGCTGACTATGTGCAGAATGCATCCGGTGGCCGTATAAAGGTCAATTTTCTTTCCCGTGACGCAATCGCCAAGGGCGACACTGAGCTGCTGGAACTGGTTCGGGCGGGAGAAGTTACCATGGGTTCGATCGCCGAGGCTGGTATCGGAAACGTATTTCCAGAAATAAACGCCCTTTCGGTCCCCTTCATTATTCCCAATGCTCAGGTAGCGGCCAGAATGCTCGCCCAGGATTCACCCTTTTTCAAGGAAATCGCGGAAGGCTTCTATAAAGGCGCGAATGGTCAGGCCCGAATGGTCGGTGCTCACGTAAACTCTTTCCGGAATATCTATACCGTTGAACCGATCCGTGTTCCCTCAGACCTGGAAAAATACAATGTAACGATCCGGGTTAAAGAAGTCCCCATGACTATAGCGGTATGGGAAGCCCTCGGCGCGGCTGCTATTGGCCTTCCGGCGGGAGATCGGTACATGGCGATGGAGACCGGTTTGATTAGCGCCCTTGAAGGTGGAATCGCTTCGGTATATCAAATCGGTGCTTTCGAAATTGCCGATTACGCTACGTTGCTGAATTATCAGTTCAGCGGAAACTACATGATTGTCAACGAAGATTGGTACCAGTCCCTTCCTTCATCATTGAAAACTGTTGTCCAGGACGGCTGGCTCAAGGCTATCTGGATGGAGACCCCGGTACGTGAATATTTCGACCTGCAAGAGCTTGAAAAACTGGTCGCCGAAGGAAACACTGTCATCGTACCTTCCGCCGAAGAACTCGCCCAGTGGCGTGATATCGCGGTGCCTACAGCGCGTGAATTCCTTGAAGACGAAATCGATACATCATGGATCGACAAGGTGCAGGACAATGTACAGCGCGTTATGGGTGAACTACGTGAAATGGGTCAGGTAATCAATACGGTATATTGATCTGTCTACATCTCAACCGTAGACTGTTATTTTCGTATGGTTCTGTTCCCGGGATACTTATTAAGTATCCCGGGATTTTATGAAGATAAACCGGAGAACTCCGGACGGGTCCGGATTTAACCAGGCGTTGTTTGGACATATCCGGCTTTTTACTACAAACAAGGGTTAGGATAGTAAATCAATGATTGCACTACTTTTTACAATATTAATGGTCGGCCTTACACTTGGTTTTCCGGTGTTTGTAGCCTTGGGATTGTCGACCTACGCACCGTACTTTTCAACCGGCGAAGCCCGATCCATTATGGTAATGGGGCAGCGTCTGTTCGCCGGTATAGACCGTTTTAATCTGCTCGCGGTCCCCATGTTCGTGCTGGCCGGCAATATCATGACCGTTTCAGGCATTATGGACAAACTTCTCGGTGTGGCCCATGCCTTCGTCGGCTGGATCCGGGGAGGGCTTGCCCAGGTAAACATACTCGGCAGCATGCTCTTTGCGGGAATTTCCGGTTCCGCTGTGGCCGATACCGTGGCCCTCGGATCAATCCTAGTTCCCGCCATGGAAAAAGACGGCTACGACAAAGGCTTTGCAGGTGCGGTAACAGCAGCTTCGGCCATCGTGGGTCCGATTATCCCGCCGAGCAATGTCATGATTATTTACGGCGCTACCTTCGGCGTTCCTATCGGAGTCCTGTTCGCTGCAGGTTTTGTTCCTGGTATTGCAGTTGGTGTGTCGATGATGATCCTTACCTTCTTTATTTCCATCATACAAAAGCACCCCAAGCACAAGCCCATGGGCTGGAAAAAGTTCTGGCTGTCGCTGCTCCATGGTATTATTCCCATGGCCATGCCGATAATAATATTGGGCGGCATATTTTCCGGAGTCTTTACCGCCACCGAAGCATCGGCAATAGCAGTGCTGTACGCCTTGATTATCGGGCTGTTCGTCTACCGTACGCTTCATTTAAAGCAGCTTTACGAGTTGTTGTTAAAGTCCGCAAAAACCTGTGCAGGAACCATACTTATTCTTGCCTTTTCGCAGAATTTCGGCTGGATCCTTGCCAGGCACCAGGTGCCGCAGATCATACTTGCGGCAGTCGTATCGGTGACGCAAAGCCCTATATTGATCTTGCTGTTAGTGAATCTGTTTCTCTTCGTTGTAGGACTGTTTATCGGACGAACGGTTGCTCTTTTAATCTTGGGCCCGATTCTTATTCCCATGCTGGCCTTGATTGGTTTGCACCAGCTGCATATAGCGATGATTTTGATTTTTGCTCTGGGGGTCGGTCATTTGACGCCGCCTTTCGGTCTGCTGCTGTACACCACTGCTTACGCCGGGAATGTAAAGTTTGAGCGGATTGTAGCGCAGGTCCCACCCTATGTTATTCTCTTGCTTGTAATAAACATGATAGTAACCTTTGTGCCGGAGTTCGTTATGTTTTTCCCGCGTTTCATCGGCGTAATTCGATAGTCAGGACAGGAGTAGAGCAATGATTAAACAAGCACTTACACTGTACAGCTCCGTAATGAGCGTTATAAATACTGTTGTCGGCATCGTGGCTGCGCTGATTTTAGCTACGTCATTCGGGGTTATGGTCATGGAGGTTATCAGCAGGTATTTCCTGCGCTTGTCCTACGGCTGGGTACTTGAATATGCACGTTATGGTCTGATATATGTAGTTTTTCTGGCTGGAAGCATTCTTTTTTACAAAGGTGAACATATCAGTATTACCATGCTTTCAGACAAGCTGCCGCCGAAGGTGGTTGAAATACTTCTGCTTCTTATCAACGTAGTCGTTATCTATTTTCTCACGCTGGTATTGCGATCCGGCTGGGTTTACGCCCAAATGGGTGCCGGCGTTCCTTCTACTTCGAGAATGACGACCTTGATCGTGCCGCGCATGGCCGTACCGATAGGTGCGGTACTCATGATTCTTCAGGTATTGAACAATATGTTTCTTGGTATTGAAAAGCTTCTAACCTATACCCCCGAGAAATGGCAGGAGTTAAAAGAAGAAAAGAAAACCCACGAGGAAAAAGTCATTGAAGAGACAGTCGAGGAACTGGAAGAGATTGAGCGTCTGAAGGCGGAGGCCCAGGACGATGACAAATCGGAATGAGGGAGCTGCCATGAAAAATACACTATCAGATGGCGATTTTAACTTACGGGCTGACTTCAACTGGGCTAAGCTCCCGGAGGGGTGGAAATTTCTCGATGCGTCGGACGTAGCCGTCGATTCACAGGATCGGGTCTATGTTTTCAACCGGGGAGGGCACCCGATGATCGTCTTCGACAGGGATGGAAACTTTGTCGATTCCTGGGGCGAGGGGGTTTTTTCCCGTCCCCATGGATTGACCATCGGACCGGACGACATGCTGTATTGCGCGGATGACGGCGACCACACGGTTCGGAAGTGTACCCCCGATGGAGAGATCCTGATGACCCTGGGAGATCCGGACCGGCCGGCGGAATATCTGAGCAACAAGCCTTTTAACCGGCCCACGAAAGTCGCCCTGGAGCCGGAAACCGGGGCCCTCTACATCGCCGACGGCTACGGCAATGCCCGGGTACACAAGTACTCCGCAGACGGGGAGCTGCTCTTTTCCTGGGGAGACTTTGGTACCGGACCGGGAGAGTTCAATCTGGTCCACTCGGTCTGTACCGACCGTGAGGGCCGTGTGTATGTTGCAGACCGGGAGAGCCATCGGATCCAGGTTTTCGACGACAAAGGGGTATTCATAACTCAGTGGAACAACCTGCACCGTCCCTGTGGCCTCTTTATAACTGACGGTCCGGAACAGCTGGCAATAATCGGGCAGCTGCCGACGTCCCTCAGGGTCAACGGGAATTATCCCCGCATCGGGGCCTGTATATCCGTGCATGACCTCCAGGGCAGACAGATGGCGCGTTTCGGCGGGGATTACGCGGGGGACGAAGCCCCGGACCAGGTGTATGCTCCCCACGGAATCAGTATGGATTCCAGGGGAGATATCTACATGGGGGAGGTTTCCCATACCTTTTTCGGGTCCCAGCAGAATCCTCCGCAGGATGTGCGCTGTTTCCGCAAATTGATAAAGGTCTGATTAATGACTCCCCGAATAATTGTTTTCGGTGCCGGTGCCATAGGCAGCGCTCTTTCGGTATATCTATCCCGGGAAGGCCGTGATTTGATTCTCATCGACCCCTGGTATCTGCAGGTGCGCACCATACAGGACCGGGGGATTTCGGTGAAGGGCATAGACGAAGAGTTCCGATCATCTGTGAAAGCACTGCTTCCGGACGAGCTTGAGCATCTTGATAAGCCTGCTGATATTCTGATCCTGGCGGTAAAATCCTATGATACTGAATGGGCCCTTCGCCTGATGCTGCCCTATGTACAGCCGGACGCGCCGGTACTCTCTGCTCAAAATGGTCTGAATGAAGAAAAGATTTCGTCCATCTTGGGTCCCGAACGTACGGTCGGTTGTGTGGTTACAATGGGTGGGGCAGTCAATGCTCCGGGACATGTGATGCGTACCAGCAGCAGCAAAAACACCGCCTTATATATAGGAGAACTCAACGGGGAATCGTCCCCAAGATGCCATTCGCTGGCTGAACTTCTCTCCCCCGTCGGGGGGGTCGAGGTGGTTGCTGATATCCAGGCAAGGCTCTGGTCCAAGCTGGCAGTTAACTGCATGTCCAACTCAATTTCCGGATTAACGGGAATGAGTGCCGGTGAATGGCGGCTGCATCCTTTGGCCCAGCGGGTGGGGGTCCGGATTGCTGTGGAAACGGCCTCGGTTGCCCGAGCCCATGGAATAAAACTTGCTCCCCTGCCTGGGGGAATGACGCAGGAGATGCTGCTGACGATAGACCAGGACGGTCTGGATGTAGCCTGTGCCGCCCTTGAGAATCACGCGAAGGAACGCTTCAGTGGAACGGGAGAAGGTCGTCCTTCACTTTTACAGGATGTTTCCAAGGGTCGGCGGACGGAGGTCCGCTACCTGAATGGTATGATTGTGCGTAAAGCTGCAGAAGTCGGGATTGAGACCCCTGTCAATGCTGTTATGGTGGATTTGATAGAAAAAATTGAAATGGGGGAATTGGCCAGTAATAAGAATAATCTTAATTTTCTGAAAAAATATGTATGAAGACCAAACGGGGTTTTTGTGTTATAACCCCGCAAAAATAGTGAGGTAAGCATGGGTACTAAAATAACCGTTGCAGTAGAGATGGATTACAGTAAAAAGTCGGAAGGTTTCCGGGAAGAACTCGAGCGTCTCAAGAGAGACGACCGTTTTGAGGTAAAGATCCTTCTGGGCCCGGACAGCCCCCACAGCGAGATGGTTTCGTCCGCTGAGCTTTCCGGGGTCGATTACTACATCCTCATGGGGCACCGGAATGTGGGCCCGGCCTCGCTGGAGGGTAACGACCGGCTCAAATGGATCGGCCGTTTCGGAGCCGGCTTCGAGAATGTGGATATCGACGCCTGTAATAAAAACGGGGTCATTCTCAGTAATGCTCCCTACGGCATACGGGAACCGGTTGCGGAACTTGTTCTCAGTTACATCCTTGCTCTTACCACCCGGCTTGCCTTCTTCAACGACTACATACGGGAGAACTCGTTTCGGGACAAGGGCAAATATATGACCCGCTGTATCCAGGGCTCCACCCTGGGGCTGATCGGCTGCGGCGGTATCGGCCAGACTGTTGCTAAGCTGCTTACACCCTTCAGCATGAAGGTTGTCGCCTATGATCCCTTTGTCGACAAAACCGCCGTTAAAAAGCTGGGTGTCGAGCTCCTGTCTCTGGAGGATGTCTTGAAAAGTTCCGACTACGTGAGCGTGCATGTGCCCTTGACGGATGATACGCGGGGTATGCTGAAGGAAGAGCATTTTCGCATGATGAATCCCTCCGCCTTCTTTATCAACACCGCCCGGGGCGGAATCTATTCGGATGCTGTCCTGGCGGAGATTTTAAAGGAGGGAGTTATCGCCGGCGCGGGAGTCGATGTCTTCGAAGATGAACCGGATGTGGACGACAATCCCCTTCTCGGCTGCGCGACGGCGATCGTTACGCCCCATATCGCCGGGGCTGCGAACAATACCGATGCTATCCGGATGGTTATGAAGCAGAACGTGGATTCCGTTTTCCATCAGGTGGCTGGCAGACTTCCCGATTCAATAGTGAATCCCGAGGTTCTTGAGGGAGATGTCCCTGAGGACAAAATAACCCCCTCATTCAATCCCCGCTGAGCAGTTGATTTGTCGGGGGAAGCGCTATGGGCTTCCCCCGGGGTTTCCTGATCTTGAATCACTTCCTTCCCCTTGCTACAGTAGAAGAATGATACAGTTGCTTGCTCTCGACTTGGACGATACCCTCCTGACGGAGGATCTTTTTATAAGCGATGAAAACCGCAGGGCGGTATGTGCCGCCGAAGCTGCGGGTGTAACGGTCATGCTCGCATCGGGGCGTACCCTCTTCTCCATGCGCCGCTACGGCCGGGAACTAAACATGTGGGGCCGTCCCGGCTATATGATCGTCAACAACGGTGCTGCGGTGATTTCCACCCGTAACGAGGAGGTGGTCCTGGACAAACCCCTGGAGCCCGCGGTCGGCATGGAGGCCTGGGAGATTGTGCAGGGATTCGGGTTGACCATGCAGTACTATGGAGAGGGAGATATCTACGTCTCCGGGCCCAGCGAGTACACGGAACGGGATTGTCTTCTCACCGGCCAGCGCTGGCACCAGGTCCAGTCCTTCGCCGCCTCTCTGACGGTTCCCCGCAGCAAGTTCGTCATTCCCGGAGATCCCGCCATTCTCCCGAAGCTGGAAAGCGCCCTGAAAGCAGCTCTGGGCGGCAAGGCCAATATATTTACCTCCAAACCCTATTTCCTCGAAGTTCTGCGCGCCGACGCCGACAAGGGAACAGCTTTGGCCTATGTGGCCGAAGAACTGGGCCTGGATGCAGGACAGGTGATGGCCGTCGGGGATTCAATGAACGATTACGGTATGCTCTCCTGGGCCGGGGTAGGGGTAGCAATGTCCAACGGCAATGATGAGGTCAAGAGGATCGCCGACTATGTTACTGCCTCGTCTCATGAAGATCATGGAGTGGCCGAAGCTATCAGGCGTTTTATCCCCGAGGCCTTTGCCCTGAATGAAGGAAAATAAGGAAAATCCGCGAGCCATGGAAGCCATGGACATTGAAGAGATTGTCCGTGCCTATTATCCGCCGGGATCAGAAGCGGAAGCGATTCTGCTGGCCCATGGCGAGGCGGTTGCGGCCAAGGCCGAGGAAGTCGCCCGGCGATTCCCGGAGATAGAGACGGATTTCAATTTTCTCCATGGAGCCGCCATGCTCCACGATATCGGCATGATCAAAACGGATATTCCCTCCTTGGGCTGTTTCGGCGGGTCTCCGTATATTCACCATGGTATTATCGGTCGCCGTTTTCTGGAAGACCTGGGATGGTTTCGCCATGCCCTGGTATGTGAACGCCATTTTCTGACCGGTGTAAGCCGGGCAGACATTGTGCGTGAAGCTATGGATCTGCCTTATCGCGACATGCTGCCGGAAAGCTGGGAAGAGAAGCTGATCTGCTACGCCGACTGTTTCTACTCGAAAAAGCCCGGGCGCCTTAAAGAGGAGAAGAGCCCGGAAAGGGTGCTGAACAAACTGCCTGATTTCTGTAAACCTGTTTTTCGGCAGTGGCTTGTGGAGTTCAGGGAACCTGGAATTCCAGAGTCTTTCATTCTTTCCCGGGATGCCGTTTCCGCGGACAGCTGATTAAAGCACAACCTGTGCGCCGGGTACCTGGGATAGTGCTTCATACAGCTTTTGCAGGGCGCTGGTTGACTCTACTTCGGCAAAAAAGCTTATGCTCATCCAGCGGCCTTTCTTGCTGAGCCGGGAGCTGAATCCCGATGGTTGGTATCCCAGGGGTTCCAGGGAATCCTGTATGCGCCGCCGGTTCTCTTCTTCCGTCTCCTTGGCGCTCATGATAACCTTCATCAGAATCCTTGCCGGGTAGAGAAGCCGGGGAGAGTCATTCATAATCGTATGGTAATCCGAAGTGACGCTTCCCTGCAAGGCGCATCAGCAGGGCCAGCGCACATAGTTATGCACAAGCAGTGGGCTCGAAGAGCGATTATTGAATTTTTATGCAGCCATACATGAATTTTTATACGTTCTAGACTTTTTCTCCATGATATAGCAGACTCTTTGCATCAATTAGTGAGAGGGCATAAGATGGGCAAGAGTCAGTCAATGAATATTATTGAACATTTTCAAGCAATTGAAGATCCGCGGATAGATCGGCATAAGCGACATCTCATCCTGGACATCATAGTAATCACCATCTGTGCAGTTGTTTGCCATTGTGAAACCTGGGAGGAAATTGAGACCTACGGAAAGGAGAAGGAGCACTGGCTTAAGAAGTTCCTGGCCCTTCCGAATGGGATTCCTTCTCATGATACGATTCGGCGCTTGTTTATTCGCCTCAATCCTGAACAACTCCAGCAATGCTTTCTCAGTTGGGTGAATGCCATCCGTGAACAAACCCAAGGAGAAATCGTCGCGATTGATGGAAAGACAGCCCGTCGCAGCCATGATCATTATAGCGGGAAGTCTGCACTCCATATGGTAAGCGCCTGGGCGTCAGAGAACCGCATGGTTCTCGGTCAGGTGAAGACTGACGAGAAATCAAATGAAATCACCGCTATCCCAGAGCTTCTTAAGCTGCTTGAACTAAAGGGATGCATCGTGACTATAGACGCTATGGGTTGCCAGACAGATATCGCCAACCTCATTAAAGAGAAACAAGCCAACTATGTGCTTGCGGTGAAGGGAAATAGACCTCATCTGCACGATGAATTGAAGTTTTGCTTCGATGAAATCAAACCCGGGACTGAGAAAACAGAAGAGTGGATTGATTATCACAGGGACTTCAACAAGGAACACGGTCGATGTGAAGTCCGTGAATGTGTGGCGACTGATGAGATCGACTGGCTGAAGCCGCATATCAAAGATTGGAAAGGGGTACAGAGTATCGCCATGGTCAGAGCACAGCGTACCATCGGTGATAAAGAAAGTGTGGAAACTCGCTACTACATTAGCTCGCTCCCTGCGAATGCAGAGCTTCTGAACTCAGCGATACGAGCCCATTGGGGGGTAGAGAACTCCGTTCACTGGGTGTTGGACATGGTCTTCCGGGAAGATGAAAGTCGCATGCGAAAAGGCTATTCCCCTGAAAACTTTGCAATTTTACGTCGCATAGCTATGAATCTCGTCCGCCGTGATAAGAATAGCAAGGGAAGCTTAAAGGGGCGGCGCAAAGCGGCTGGTTGGAATAACCGCTATTTGGAAGAATTGCTATTCGCTCCAGACGAAGCATTCAAGCCAACTGCCTGAGCTATTTTAATGCGCTGGCCCTGGGCGCATCAGTCCCCGGTTTTTTCTTCCTCTTCCATCGATTCCACCCAGCCCAGCAGGGTAATGCGGTTGAATATGTACTCAAGGTGGTCCTGTTTGATCATGCGGCGATGAAAGGTTGTTCCCGGAAGGTTCTCCGCCGGGACGTCCCGAATATAGCGCTTCCGGGACCGTACCAACTCGTCAAACCAGTGGACCAGCCGGATGTTTCCACGCTCGATCTCGATTCCTGTGGCTCCGTGTTTGCCTATGACTGCCCCGGAATTGAAAAGGTTCGGCAGAACAAGGTCCTCGCTGTGGTAAAAGCTTGATTCCGGTGAATTTATCTCCCTGCGTTCAAGATTTTCAAGCTCGTCCTTCAGGATCAGGATCTGGCTTCGGGCGAAGGTTTTTTCCTCTTCACCCATTTCAGGGTAATCCCTCAGAAGCCGTTCGATGGAGAAGCGCAGGGAATCCCGCTTGTTGAGGCCTTCAAAGAGGGGGCGATGTGTATGTCCGATGATCGAGACGATCTTTTTCAGATATGAAAAGCGGTAGATCCTCCGTTCAACGGTATACTTTCGCTTGGAGTTATGCGCGGCGGTCCGGTTTTTTATTCCCAGGGGATAGGCCACGTATTTCGCCATGAAACCCACAAAGTCGTTGTAACGGTGGAAAATATCCGCCGCCTGGTGGCCATGGAGCAGAAAGATTGTCTGCCCCTTGTAATCGTAGCGCAGGGCTTCGAGGAGGTCTGCGTTAATGCTGTCGAAGCGCCCCGTGGAGAGCTCGAGGTCATGATTGCCGATTAACTTGATCAGACGGCCGGCGCTGTGGAAGTGTTCCAGCAGCTTGAAAACCTCCTTCCAGCGTTTCCGGATAACCGGCATATTGAACTTCTGGAGCTCTTCTATGTCTCCATTCAGAATCAGGGTGTAGCCCCGGGGCCAGTAATAATCCTTCAGGAGCCGGTAAAACAGCTCGGAGTTGCCGCGAAAATCGTCAACCCTGCGGCGATTTCCCATGTGCAGGTCCGAGAAAATAACGATTTTGTCCTCGTCGCCGAGGGGCCGTATTGGAGCGGCATCAAAAATCTTTTCTATTCGCTTGAAGGTTTCCCGGTCCTTCAGGGAGCTGAGTATTTCCTCTTTCATCAGTGCGCCTCTAATGGCCCGCTCCGTAAACCCGAATCAGGCCGGATTTGGGAAACATGTCGCCGAAGTTTATGATCCGCGTACGGGTCTCTTCATCCAGAATTGTTCCCCTGGGGTAAAGGACCAGGCCGTTCGCGAGGACAAGATCGTCGGCAAGCTCCATTCCCGGGGTCAGCTCCTCCAGCAGTATCAAGCGGTCTCCCTTGCGGCGTCGTTCTTCTTCGCTGTGTATGATGGACGAAAGATGTTCCAGTACCTGCGGATCGAAGCGTCCGCCTGCTTCCATGCTCTCCAGTGTTGTGTCCACCGGGGCCTTCCTGAGGGCAATACTCCGGTCATAACTGAGGGAAGCGAAGATTATCCTGCTTTCCAGAGGGATCTCTTCGCCCTTGAGGCCCCTGGGGAAACCTTCTCCGTTGTAACATTCGTGATGAGATCGTACCGTTGCCGCGATCCGGCCCAGGTTTTTGACCATGGCAATCAGGTCGGCGCTCCGGTCGGGATGTTCAAGCCATTCCCGGTTCTCCTCGTCGAGCCAGTCCCGCTCCCTTCCTGTAAGACTCAGATCGTGGAGACTGGCAGCGTAGAAAACAAGCCGCCTGCGGTCCGGATTCAGCCGCATGGAATAAGCTATGCTGCGGGCAAGGGCGGCAGTCCTCCTGGTGTGGCCTCCCATGCCTGGAGAGGCCTGGGACGAGATATCGCCCAGAAGGTGGACAATGCCGTCAAAGTTCATGCGCAGGTTGGCGGTTATCTCCTTCGACTGTTGCAGGAGTTTTTTGAATTGCCCGGTCCGCTTGAGGTATGCCCTGCGGCACTCCTCAAGTTCCCTTTCAATATTGCTTTCGGCCTCTCCCATCCTAGGTATCTCCAAGAGCTATCTCTCGCCACTCTCCATCCAGGAGCATCATGATTGTCCGGTATCCCGCCTTTCGGGCAAGATCGCAGGCTTCATGAAAGTAAAAATCCAGGGCATCCGGCGTATGGGCGTCGGAATTTATGACCAGGGGTATATTTCGCTGTCGTGACTCCTGCAGTATGGAGAAAGAGGGATACACCTCCTGAGTTGCTCCGCGGAACAGGCCGCCGGAGTTGATTTCCATGAATATTCCGCTCTTTGCAAGGCTGTCCAGGACCCGGAGTACCGCATCCATATACCGGGGCGTCTCCTCGTCCAGAAAATTCATTTTGAGGTTTTTTTTCTTGATCAGATCCAGGTGGCCGAGAATTGTAAAGCCTCCCTTAAGGATCATCTCCTCAAGGAGGCGAAAGTATTCCACTGCCATGGCTGTCCCATCCTGCCTGTAGACCTTCCGGTATACATGCAGAAACTCATCATCCGGCCCGTCAATGGACCAGGCCTCTCCCTCCGCCGGAATCATGTGAACCGAGCCGATGGTGTAGTCAAGCTCAAACCGCTTCCAGCGTTCCTCAGCGGGGCCCATTCGGTCCGGGATGTAGTCGATCTCGAGACCCAGGTAGATTTCCATATCGCTGGTTTTCTTCAGCTCCAGCACCCGGCTGCAATAGGTTTCCAGGTCCGCCTCCGCAAGGGTCCAATCATTGGAAAAGGGCAGGGGGGCATGACTCGTAAACCCCAGAGCTGTAAAGCCCTTGCGCCGGGCCGCCTCCAGATATTCTTCCAGTTCACCGGCTCCGTCGCACAGGCTGTTGTGGGTGTGGTAGTTGCTAAGGGGAATCATTTCTTGAGGAGTACTTCCTTTAAAGGCCGCTTGGGCACGTGGTGGCGGTCTTCGTTGTCCCGGTAGTAGAAGATGCTCCCGTCAGGGTCATTTTCCTCCAGAATTACTTCTTCTCCGGGTTTTCCCAGGGCAATAACCAGCAGGACTTCGAGTCCCGGGGAGATTTCAAGCAGCTCCCTGAGGGAGTCTTTCTTTACCGAGGCGATCATGCAGCCGCCGTATCCCTCTTCCGCGGCCTTGAGCAGCATTGTCTGGGCGGAGATTCCCAGGTCAACGGAAGGGGTCTGTGAAATTTCCGTATCGCCGAGAATTATTACGTACCCCGTCGGGCGCTCTCCCTCTACAGGGCCCTTCCAGTCCTTGAGATAGGCTGCCCAGCTCAGGAGGGGGAAAACCTTGTCCCGTGTCTCCCGATCAGAGACAATCATGTATTTCAGGGGCTGCCTGTTGGCCCCGCTGGGACAGATCCGTCCCAGGTCAACCATATCCGTCATGAGTTTTTCCGGTATGGGGTCCGCTTCCCTGAAGCGCCTGTAACTCCGGTTTTTTCTGACGAGTTGAGAAAGCTCCATGCCTAAAACCTCCCTGAGATTGGGTCGAAAAACCCTTGAAATACGAATCCCCGACGTACTATAACAATCGGATGGCCGCTTATAAAAGCATAGTTGATTATGAAGATGTTCTCAAGACTCGTTCCGTTCTGCCCCGGGGCTTCCGGACGGGAAGCGTAGCCCTGACCTTTCATCCCCGGGAACTCCCGGGGCACAAGCTCTATCCGATGAATCTTTCCCTCATCGCGATCGAAGATGGTAACGGCCTTGCCGCCGGAGTCTTTACCCGGAACGCTTTTCCCGGCGCGCCGGTTCTCCTGTGCCGTGAGCGTATAGACGGGAACTCAATCAGGGGAATTCTCGTCAACAACAAGGTTGCCAACGTCTGCGCTCCCGGCGGTTTTGATGATGCCTGCAGCATAACCGCAGGTCTGGCAGAGGCAGCGGGAGGAAATCCCGATGATTGGCTCTATGCCTCTACCGGGGTAATCGGCTGGAAGCTTCCGGTTCCGGATATCCGTGCTTCCCTGTCGGAGCTTACCGGAAGTCTTCAGTCTGATTCGGCCCTGCCCGTGGCAAAGGGAATCATGACTACCGACCGCTTTCCCAAGGTCCGTTCGGCCCGGGCGGGGGAGACCACGGTGGTGGGAATAGCCAAGGGAGCCGGTATGATAGAGCCGAACATGGCAACCATGCTGGCCTTCATCATGACCGATGCCGACCTTTCAAGGGAGGATATGTCCCGCGCCCTGGGGGAGGTTGTTGAAGACTCTTTTAATGCCGTCTCCGTGGACGGCGACCAGAGTACCAGCGACATGTGCATCCTCCTCTCTTCCCGCAGGGCGGCTTCTCCTTCATACAGCGATTTTGTCGAAGCCCTGCGGCAGGTATGCACAGCTCTGGCCGGGGATATCGTGCGAAACGGAGAGGGTAGCTCCCATGTAATCGAGGTGGCTGTTTCCGGTGCCCGGAGCAGGCTGGAGGCCCGGGGCTTTGCCAAGGCTGTGGTCAACTCGCCCCTGGTCAAGACGGCGGTTTTCGGTAATGATCCGAACATCGGCCGTATAGTTTCTTCCCTGGGGGATTATGCCGGAAACAATGGCATAACCCTGGACGGAAAGGCTCTGAGCATCCGCCTGGGAGGAGAACTGATCTTTTCCGAAGGAGAATTCCGGATATCTCCGGAGCTTGAAACGAAGCTGTCCGCCTACCTGGAGAAAAAATCCTTTTCTCCAGGGCTAAAAGGGTATCCGGAACATGACGAAACGGTACTTATTGAGATAGACTTACAGAGCGGTACCGGTTCCTTCCGGGTATGGGGCAGTGATCTGTCTTACGAGTATATCCGCGAAAACGCCGAGTATCGAAGCTGAAAGAACATAAGGTAAGCGTGAAGGATCATTAGTATGAGCAGCACCGCGAACAGAACCGAAGTTGATGTCGAACGGGCGAGTACCGAGTTACTTCGCTGCCGCAAAGAGATAGCCAAGCGACTGGTGGGCCAGGAGTCCATGGTCGACGGCATGCTGATGGGCCTTATTGCCGGCGGGCATGTACTGCTGGAGGGGGTCCCGGGACTGGCGAAGACCCTGGCTGTCAAAACCCTGGCGGAGGTTCTGGATGCAAGCTTCAAGCGGCTCCAGTTTACCCCCGACCTTCTGCCGGCGGACCTGATCGGAACCATGATTTACCGCCAGCAGACCGGAGAGTTCGTGGCCAGAAAGGGACCGGTTTTCGCCAACATCGTCCTGGCCGACGAGATCAACCGTGCACCCGCCAAGGTCCAGTCGGCCCTCCTGGAAGCCATGGAGGAGCGGCACGTAACCATCGGGGATGAGACCCACTATCTTCCCAAGCCCTTCTTCGTTCTGGCCACCCAGAACCCCATCGAGAGCGAAGGAACCTATCCCCTGCCCGAAGCCCAGCTGGACCGTTTCATGATGAAGCTCAAGATCAACTACCCGGATCCCCAGGAGGAACTGGCCATTCTGCGGCGCATGGGGGTGGAGAAGAAGTCCTTCATCCAGAAGGTCCTTACTCCGGGGATCCTGAATATCATCAAGGAGACCGCCGCTGCGATCAAGGTCGATGAGAGGATCGAGGAGTATATAGTCTCCATTGTCACCGCGTCCCGGGAAAATGACGCGGCCCGCTTCGGCTACACCCGCTATATCGAATACGGAGCATCTACCCGGGCGACCCTCTTTCTGTACCGGGCGGCCAAGGTAAAAGCCCTTTTCGCCGGCAGGAACTACGTAATACCCGAGGATGTCAAGGAGACTGCCTACGATGTGCTTCGTCACCGGATCATCCTCTCCTATGAGGCGGAATCGGAGGAGCTCAGCAGCGAAGATGTCATAACCATGATACTCCGGGCCGTACCCGTTCCCTGATTATCCGTATCCATGGAGAAAGAGAGCCTATTTCAACGTATCCGTAACCTGCCTCTTGTCAGCGCCAAGCTTCTGGAAGGTCTCTTCGCCGGCAACTACCGTTCCGTTTTCCGGGGCCCCGGTCTGGAATTCGACGAAGTCCGGGAATACTCCGAAGGAGACGATGTTCGAAACATAGACTGGAACGTTTCGTCCCGTATGGGGAGTCCTTACGCCAAAACCTTCAGGGAGGAGCGGGAGCTGGTTCTCTCCCTGGTATTCGATGTCTCGGCTTCCCTGGATCAGGGAGTCGGAGATCTGAGTAAACGGGACATGGCGATGATTCTGGGGGCGATCTTCGCCTTTGCCGCGGTCCACAACAACGACCGGGTGGGGGGGGTCTTCTTTTCCGATCGTATAGAAAAATGGGTACCTCCCTCCAAGGGCCGCAAGCACGTGGCCAGTCTCATTCAGGATATGGAAAGTCTGAAGCCCCGGGGCGCGGGATCCGAGCTGGGCCTGGCCCTCAAGACGGTTTACGAATCTCTGAAATCCCGGGGAATCTGTGTTGTCTTCTCTGATTTCCGCACCGCCACCGGCTGGAACGAGATGACTCTCCTGGCCCGGAAGCACGATGTTATTGCCGTACGGATCAGCGATCCCGGCGATAAGGTTCTTCCCCTCAAAGGCAGTCTCGTACTCCAGGACCCCGAACGGGGGCACAGTCTGTTGGCTGGAGGTGCCAATCCTTCCTTTCGCAGCGCCTACAGGGATTTCTGGGATACCCAGGATGTAATCTTTCGCCGTGAGTGCCGGCGCCGAAGAATCCAGGTCCTCTCCGTTGACACCAGTGACGATCCTGTCGCCAAAGTGCTGGCATTTTTCAAGACCCGGAGGCGCGTCTCATGAATGCTGCCGGTATCCGGAGATTATTAGCCCTTTTTCTCATCCTTGCAGCATCGTTTCTGTATGCTTCCCCACGGGTTGTATCCGTCCACCTGCTTCCCCCGGAGTTCTATGTGGGAGACACGGTGGAATTGCGGATTATCCTGCGTTCCGAGGGGGGAGAGCTGTTCCGTCCTCCCGATGTGCTGCCCCAGCCTGACTGGGTTTTTTTTCACGGGGCCAGAGTGGAGCAGCGGGGGGAAAATCATGAACTGCGAATCTTTTTTTCCCCCTTCTCTCCCGGCACCCGGACACTGCCGGAACTGGATTTCGGTTCCTATGTTCTTTCGGGAATGAAGATCCATACCAGCTCCATCCTGGAAAACGAAGGCGAGCTGGCGGATATCCGGGGCCAGTTGTACCTTCCCGGCACCTTTACCCTGCTGATTATTACCGCCATGGTTGTGCTGGTCGGGCCACTTGCCCTGATCGCCGTCTCCGGGGCCCTTCGGCGGCGGCTGCGTTCCGCTGCCGCTCTTCTGGCGCGGAAACGTCCCTACTGGCGGCTCAAACGGGACTTGAAGGAACTGAGTTCCCAGGCTTTGATGATGCCGGACCGGGATTTTTATTACCGTCTCTCCGACGCAGTACGCAGCTACATCAGCCGGCGGACAGGATGGGACTGTATAACCACAACGATTCACGAGATTCGGTCCATGATGCAGAGTCTTTTTCCGAAAGGGGATATCGCCATGCGGCTTATCCATTTTCTTGAATACGCGGACATGATTAAATTTGCCGGAGTCGAAGCGGGAAGTGCCCGCAAGGGAGACGATATCCTGCGCCTTGAAGAACTTGCATCTGCAGTGGAAGAGGAGTGCAAATTACGGGACAGGGATAAGCAGGAGGATGACGATGTGGATATTTGAGAGTCCCGCTTATCTGCTGCTTCTTGGGCTCCTTTTACCCGGGATTTTCGCCGCCCATTTCTGGAAGGGCCGGGGAGGGAGGATCCCTTTTTCCCTTTCCGTATGGCGGGGCGACACCTTTCAGGAAAGTCCCCTCAGTCTGCGTTTTCTGAGCTTCTTGTCCTATTTTCTTTTCTGGATGGGATTTGTACTGCTGGTGCTGGCCCTGGCGGGTCCGGGAAGGATTACCAAGGAGCGGGTCTACTTGACCCGCGGTATAGATATTGTCTTTGTCCTGGATGAGTCTCCCAGTATGTCGGCCCAGGATTTCTTTCCCTCCAACCGTTTTACCATGGCCAAAGAGGTCATCAGGTCCTTTATCCGTTCCAGGGAAAATGATCCGGTCGGGCTGGTGATATTTTCCAATGAAGCGGCCCTCATGGTTCCTCCTACCCTGGATTACAGGGCTTACCTCAACGTGCTTGATGAGCTTCAGCTCATGAGTCTCGGCCGGGGCACGGCCATCGGCATGGGAATAGCCGTTGCATCCCTTCATCTGCGGCAGAGCAGCGCCGAGGAGAAGATAATCGTTCTGCTGACGGACGGCGAAAACAATGCCGGTGAAATTACCCCCGCCAGCGCGGCTGAGGTAGCTGCTTCCCTGGGAATCAGAATCTTTGCCATCGGCATCGGAAGTCCCGGGGACGTTCCTGGAGAGTACACCGACCCCGAGACGGGCAGGATTTTTCGCGGAGTCTTTTCCGGCAGTTATGATGAGGATCTGCTGCGGATGATAGCGGAGACCACCGGCGGGCGATTCTATTCCGCTTCCACTCCAGGGGCCCTGGAAACGGTGTTTCGCTCCATTGACTCCGTAACGGTTACGGAAAAACGGGTAAAGGTGAGAACAGAAACCGAACCCTCCTATCGCTACTTCCTTCTTGCGGGAGGTATGGCCATACTGCTGCACCTTTTCATTCGCAAGTATCTGCTGCGGGAGGTTCTTTAGCCATGTTTCGTTATCCTCACCTCCTTTTTGGACTCCTGTTGCTTGTTCCGGTCATCATTCTGCTCTGGCTGGAATTCCTGCGAGGCAGACGGGATCTTGAATACTGTCTCGGCCGCTGGAGGGCAGGAAGCTACCTGGATATCTTTACGGTAAAATGGTTCTTTTCCGCCCTGGCCCTGGTACTCTTTAGTGTATTTACCTTATTTGCCGCTGCGGATCCGGAACGAAAGGGACGTCCGGAAATACGGACCATCGAATCCCGGGATATCGTCTTTGCCCTGGATGTCTCTTTAAGCATGCTGGCCCGGGACTCCTCTCCCTCACGGCTCGGACGTTCCGTTGAGGTGATGCGGGGAATTCTTAACTCCCGGGGCGGGACCTCACGTTTTGCCCTGGTGGCTTTTCAGGAGATCGGGGTAAAGATGATTCCGATAACCGAAGATCTGACCCTGTTTGAAACAGTGTTCCAGAATATCGGACCTCAGGTTCTCTCCCGTCGTGGTTCAGATCTGATAGCCGGGCTTAGTGCTGCCCTTGATGCTTTTCCGGGGAACGTGGAGAGCGAAAAGCTTCTCTTCGTTTTTTCAGATGGAGAAAACTTTGGAGGAGCTGTAAACCCCGTGGTTGAGACTGCCCGGCAAAAGGGTATACGGATTATATCCATCGGCGCAGGTACGGCGGAAGGCTCAGTCATCCCTCTGGAAGAGGACCGGGAACTGCATGATTCAGCAGGTAACAGGGTGATTACCCGCCTGAATCCCGAGAATATGCGGTATCTGGCCCGGGAAACAGAGGGAGAGTATTTTTCTCTTAATGATCCTGCGCTGATAAGCAAAATCGATACCGTTTTCGGATCCTCGTCGGTACGGTACAATGAACCCCGGGAATCGGCGTATCGGCCGTATCTGCTGATCGCTGTATTCGCTCTGTATATATATTTTTTGGTGCGGGTAATACCTTGGAAAAGAACCTTTTAATACTGTTGTTTCCCCTGCTGCTTTTCTCGTGTACCCCCTATCGGACCCATTGGCAGGTCCTGAAAGGAAACTATGAATACATAAACGGGCGCTATCAGTCTGCTGCGGTCTCGTATCTGGGTATTCTGGAAAATCAGATAAACGAAGAGGAGGTCATCCATTACAACCTGGGGAATGTTTTCTATGCTCTGGGAGAAACCACCGCATCCGAAGACGAATGGAACAAGGCTCTGGAAGGGGAGGATTCGGAACTGAAATTCAGGACCTTGTTTAATATGGGTAATCTTTATTATGAGCTCAGCCACTACCGTTCCGCCTTTGAAAGTTTCAAACAGGCTCTTCTTCTGCGTCCCGACAGCAGGGAGGCAAAGAGGAATATGGAATTGACCCTGTTGAGGCTTGGCAGCCAAACGGACGAAGAGCGGGCTATCCCTGCCGGCGGCTCGGTCAGCGGCGGGGATACATCATCCGAAGAGGTCGACAGAATTTTACAGTATATTAAACGCAAGGAGGAGTCCCAGTGGGTATCCCAGCATGGCGGGGACCAGGAAAGCGACGGACCTTTCTGGTAGGTCTTTTCCTTGTTGCTCTCTTTTCAGAATCCATATTCGGGGAAGACAGTCCGGCTCTCTCATTTTTACCGAATCCCGTCGGACTGAACGACCGTTTTACCCTCTCCTTTGAAATTGATGTTCCATCGGCTTCAATGGTCAGCGTAGAAGACTGGGAGTTCCCGGAGGGGATACGTTTATACGCGGGGCCGAATATCCGTGGAATTGTAAAGGTAAAAGAGGACGGCAGCAGTCATCCCGCTGTTTCCGTCAGCTACATTCTGCTGTCCAACCGGACCGGAAGGGTGCTCTTTCCCGAGCTGCCTTTTGTTGTGGGTTCTGAAAGACATACAACGGAAGTGGGCATTCAGCGTGTTGGGACCTACCGCGACAACCGGCTCTCTATTCCGCTTGAGCTGGAGTGGGAAATCCCTGAGGGGCCCTTCTATGAGGGACAGACAATTCCGGCGGTTCTGGTAATGCGAAACCAGGAGGAGATCCTGCTGCCTGAGAGGGTTTCTGTCCCGGCGTCAGGGGGAGGACTCTTTGAGGAGGCCCCTGAACTTGGAGAAATCCGCCGACGGCTTTACGGGGATACCGTTCTCTACACGGTACCGGTAACGGGATACCTCTTTACGCCCACCGGAGCCGGTCGCTTCTTTTTGAACAAGGCCTCTGTTACAGCGGAAGGCATCCCGGGAACATCCGACGCGCTGGCAGTCAATGTTGAATCCCTGCCCGAAGATGTGGCTGCCTCTGGAGGAGTTGGGCGTTTTGAAATGGATGTTTCTCCACTTCCGGAAACCTCCAGGGTGGGGGATACCATTCAGTTGACTGTACGCATAACGGGAGAAGGCAACCTTGCCTATCTGACCCCCCCGGAGCCCGATTTTGATGGTCTTGTTCTTGTTCGCAGCGAAGAAACGCACGACTATCGGGCTTCCCAGGGCGGATACCAGGGATATCGGGAGACCCGGTATCTGATTCAAACTGAGGAGGAGGGGAATTTTGAAATCAGTGTTCCCGCCTTTTCCTTTTTCGATCCCTGGGATACCAGGGTTTTTACCCTTCCGGGTCGGGAATTGGCATTCCAGGTAATATCCGGCGGTCTCATTTCCATTGAGGAGGAGACCTTCAGTTTATCGGATCTGCGTTATACTCCGGCTGAGATAATTAGCGCCCAGTCGATTGAACTCTTCAGGCTCCGCTATGTCTATCTTGCTTTCGTGCCCGGCCCCCTGCTCCTTTTTCTGTTTCGGGTCCATCGAAAACGGCTGCTTCAGTTTTTACTGCTGCTTCTTGCGCCCTGGGTTCTCTTTATACTCTCCGTTTCTGGAGAACATATTGACTTTGAACGGCTCAAGGAGGCCGGGGAACTGCTTCAGCAGCAGGAATATGAAGCTGCATCCCTTCTCTACAGGGATCTGGCTTCTGAACATCCACGGAATGGAAGGCTCCTGTTTAACTGGGCGCTGTGCCTTGAGGGGACGGAAAAGCGTGCGGAAGCAGTGAATACCCTTATTGCCTCAGCCCGACATGCAGTGCCTGACCCCAGGGTCCGCTCCTTTTGGGACAGTCTGACTGATTCCGATCAGTATATCCGTCAGTTCCAGTTACCCGCCTATTTCCCGCCGGATGTCTCCTTTATCCTTCTGCTCATTTTTTATAATCTCTTTTTCCTGGCCGCTGTTCTCGCCATGTTCTTCAAACGTTCCTATCTGCTGCTTGTTTCGCTGCTCTTCGGCACCTTGAGTTTCGCTGCGGCGGGACTCTTCGGTCATGCCGTGTATGTACGCAGCTCTCCAATTGCAGTTGTTGCTTCCGATGTTGTCAGCCGCCGTATTCCAAGAGATTCGGCCGAAGCATGGCTTGAACTACCCGAGGGGCTGACGGTCAAGGTTACGCAGCGGTCTGGTGATTTTCTTCTTCTTTCCACCGCATACGGGGTAGAAGGCTGGGTAGGCAGCGGAGATATTCTTCGTTCCGATAACTTGTTTCAGGATAGAAGGGAGCAGGAATGAATTTTGGAGATATTCTGGAGCAATGGGAAAAGCAGAACTCACGGGGCAGGGATGCAAAGAGACAGCAGGAAACCTGCGAGGATCTCATGAACCGCTGGCTTGAAGAGAATCCCTATCCATTGAAGGATGCCGACCGGCCATTTCGCGGTAAAAAGAGTCCGTCCCGTAAAACCATCCGTCGCATGGCTCCACAGGATACCCTGGATCTTCACGGATACACAGTGGAAGAAGCCTTGAAGGAGCTCAACGGATTTCTGCTTCGCAGCAAAAGGCGGGGCCTTAAAAAGGTGCTGGTAATTCACGGAAAAGGAAACCATTCCGATACCGGAGAATCAATCCTGCGGAAAAAGGTGCGCCGCTATATTGCGGAGTCCCCTGTCTGCGGTGAACACGGCGTACCGCAGTCCGGAATGGGAGGAGAGGGGGCTGTCTGGATTATTCTGCGTTAAAAAATATGGTCTAGCGTTCCCGGTAAATAATACGGCCCCGGGTAAGATCGTAGGGAGACAGGGCAACCCGAACTTTGTCTCCAGGGACAATCCGGATGTAGTGTTTTCTCATTTTGCCGGAGAGATGGGTGAGAATGACATGTCCGTTCTGCAGTTCCACCCTGAACATGGTGTTCGGAAGAGATTCCTTTACAATACCTTCGACTTCAATAGCTTCCTCTTTGGCCACAATTCCTCCTGAAAATATAACGAAATAGTAGGACATAGCCGCTTTCTTTGTCAAGGCAACAGGAATTCCCCTGTTTTCGCGCCTTGACATTTTTAAGCATTTCCTTCATATTCTCTTGCCATATTGCCTAGGGCATACGTTTAGCGAAGGTAGGATTATGGATAAAGCGTTCGTGGACCAGATGAAGGAAAAGCTCATCACCCTCAAGGAAGAGATTGTTAACAATCTTATGAGTGAGAGCGAGGATTTCGAAAACCTCGTGCGTGACATGGATCCTAAGGATTTAGTAGATGTCGCGGCTGATGATATCGACCGAAAAACCCTCGAAACCTTGAGTACCAACGATGTAAAAAGGCTCCGGCTTATTGATTCCGCCTTGTCGCGAATCAAGAACGAGCGATACGGCGTCTGCATGCGCTGCAACAAAAAAATCCCGAAAGAACGGCTCGAGGCGATCCCTTATGCGCTGATGTGCATCGACTGTAAAAGCTCCGAAGAAAGACGTAACCGATAGTTTTTTCTAAACCCCTCTTCCGGAATTCCGAAAATAGAAACAGGCCCTGGGGCCGAATATTTCTTGACGGGAGTACCGGGATCTGTGCAGATACAGCATTCCAGTGTAAACAGAACGATACCTTTGAGCAGTCTGGTCCGGGGAAGCACAGGTTCTTCCCGGGTCGGTCTGCCTGTGTCCAGTTCCCAGGCTTTATACGCAAGATTCAAGCATGTATATGGACGGCCCAGTGAAAGCGGAGGTTTTTCCCTTTCAAAGCTCAGAGGCCTGGACAATCTGATCGACAAGCTGGTTAAACTGAAGGACAAGGATGCCGCGGTCCTTCCTAAACGGGAAGAACTTTCAGGGCTGTCCGAACAGGGACGGGATGCTCTGATCAGGGAGCTTTCAGACAAGCTGCACAGGGCCTATCTTAAAGCAGAGACGAACCCCTTTGTCAGCCCCGGAGTCAGCACAGGTCTGCTGGCGGATTTCAGTCTATAGTGAGTCCTTCAGTATCTAGTGTAGAAAGGGATTGTTCTTGATTTCCCGCTCAATGCTTGTGTTGGGTCCATGCCCGGGAAACACCATGGTCGTATGGGGCAGCACCAGCAGTTTTTCCCGAATACTCTTCAAGAGTGCCTCGCCGTCACCTTCCATAAGATCGGTTCTTCCAATCCCTTCGAAGAAAAGGGTATCTCCGGAAAAAAGAATGCCCTGGGCTTCAGAATAGAGACATATGCTGCCAGGTGTATGCCCGGGGGTATGCAGCACCAGAAGGCTCGAATCCAATACCGAGTCGCCGTCTTCAAGGATTACTTCGGGTTCGGGAAAAAGCAGATCGTAATCCATAAGCACAGATTTCAAGTCTAATCCGATCTGTTCGAAGCTGATTCTGTGGGATTCTGCAGCGTTTTTACCGAGGTAATGGGCATCTGCGCTGTGTATTGCCACCGGTACCTCCAGATCACGGTCGCGGAAATGGCGCTGAAGCTCGTAAGCTCCGGCCACGTGATCGAGATGTCCGTGGGTACAGATAATACCCAGGGGTTTCAGATTCTTTATCGCCATATGGGAAAGGAGTTCTTCCATATCCCCGCCGGGATCGATAAGAAGACATTCCTTTTTCCACTCCGAGTAGATATAGGCGTTTGAGCTGAGGGGACCTACAATAATACGTTCAACCATGGTAAGCTTAAGCATAATTCATTTTTCAGTGGTTGTGCAATAAGTGGAACGATTGGTATTAATCGTCGGGATTGTACTCCTCGGCTACGTTATACTTCCTCTTTTCGGAGGTTTTCGCGTACGCAGGCAGTGGAGAAAATTCCGTGATGCCGTGTATCAAAGTATGGAATATCCCATTATTAATTATCCGACGGTACGCACCGAGGCGATTACCGGAGAGTCATATCGGTTTTTCGGCCAGATCGAGGCGGTTCAGGGCGCGGAGCAGATCTGGCTGACCGACGGTTCCTTGTCTGTGCAGGTAGATTTAAAAGGCGTAGAGGTCTTTACCCTTCCGGCCCTCAACGCCTATGAGGACGAAGATCTGCTTGAAGATAACGAACTGGCCTTCGCTGATGCCTCTCCCACTCATGTTCCGGCGAACCTTATTACCTCCTTTCCCCAGGGGACACGAATCATGGTCTCCGGGGAACTGGTCATGGTCAACTCCCGGCCTGTTTTCAGGTCCCGGGATAAAAAAGGAGGAGAACTCCTTGTTTTGATTTACGACGGCGACCCTGGTACGATCCTTCGCCGGTCGATCTGGTCCGGCCGGCAGCGCAACGAATACTGGAACCAGCTGACGCCGGTTTCCCTTACCCTGGCGTCCTTCAGTCTTTTCATTCTGGCCTATGTGTATCTCAGGACACCGGGGTTGCTTTTTCTCGCCCATATCAGCCTTACCATGAGCCTGGCACCCCTGGCACCTCTGCTGCCTCCGGGCTTGCTGCTCTTCAGCCTCTATCGGCGGATCTGGCGGGCGGGACGATACCTGCGGGCCGAGAGGGACCTTCTGGCCTTGCCGGCCCGGCGTTTCGGCGAGGCAGTGGGCATGCGAAACGGGAGCAGGGCTTTTCTGCCCGACGGAGCAGTATACCGACTGCAGACATTTCAGGGGCTCGATGCCGCCCTCGCAGGCTGTCCTGGAGGAAAAATACGGACCAGCAGAATAATAGTCGGCAACAAGCTGAACAACGCGGTTTTTTACGCTTTCGGCTGTTCTGCCAAAGCTGAGTCGGCCTTTTCCGATCCCTTTGCAGAATGTGTCATGATCCCGGGAGAACCGCGCTCCCTTTCCGAGCGATGCAGCCGGGGGGCCCGGTTCAGGGAACTTCTTGGTGCGGCGATATTTGCTGCCGCCCTGCTTATCAATCTTCTGATGGTGTTTGCGCTCTTATGGTTTATTCTCGTATAAGGACGCCGCTAAAAAAAACCGCCCCTTCAAAAATCTGAAGGGGCGGTGAAGCTTTTTGGAGGGAGTTGGAAATCAGCGGAGGACTTTTTCCTCCTTTTTACGTGCAAAGTTGACAGTAATTTTTCGCCCGTGAAATTCAGTGCCGTCGAGCTTGTCTATGGCAGCCTGGGAAAGATTTGCCGGAATATCAATAAAGGAATAGTTGTCCAGAACCTTGATGCTTCCAACCTCTCCCATATCGATGTTCAGGGTCTGGGTAAAGAGGCGTGAAAGATCCTTGGGAAAAACACGCCGGTTTCGTCCGATGGATACAAAAATCGTTCTGTAGGGTTTGTCGCCTCGAACAGTGTTTCCGAGGGATTCCTTCATGAGATACGCGCTTAAATATCCGCGCATTCCGAAGGGGACCATTTTTCTTATCATCTTTCGGTACTGGTTGAGTTCTTCCGGATCCTCCTGGGAACGTATGGACTGCAGAATACCTTCGACCTTGCCCCGAAAAACCTCGTAGTTGTCGGGGAAGTTCTCTTTTTTCATCTTGTTTTTCTCCTGTAAAAACTGAAGTGTCGCCGACTCCTCCCTGGTAACAAAGGTGATAATCTTTGCGTTCGAATCCTGGATAAGCACCGAACTTATATCCGTATAGGCCTCAGGGGGGGATGGAAGATTAAAAAAGACCGCGCATCCAATTTCTTCGATCTCGGTTAAAACGGAAATTGAGACTGTCAGGATGCAGGGTATGCTTCCGTCCTTGAACAGCTGAAAGATCTCCTCTTTCTTCCGTGGAGAAGTACGGGTGGAAATAATACGGCTGCGGATTCCCTCCTTGGCAAGCTTCTTTTCCAGGGTCTTTAAAGCAGCCATTGTTCGGCAGAAGATTCCGCCCCGGGTGATTCTTCTGCTTAAAAAGAGACTCAAGAGCAGCTCCGCCTTGTGTACGGCATCGGCTGCTTCATATACACTTTGTATCCTGTTGTTCCGGTCCCAGTCCTCGGAGGAGACAACAAGGGGGTGGCGGAGCCGGTTTTCCAGTACCCCGGTCTCTGCCAGGCTGGGGGTAAAAACAATTATCTGACTCTTTTTCGGGATTTTGGAGAGAATGAACAGGACATCCTGCATAAAGTTCTCTCGACTGACAGGATTTTCCAGACTGATTATCACCCTTTGAATTTCCCTGGTGTCCAGAGAGTTACGACGCAGATGGTCAATAATACGGGCAGAGGTGCCGACAATGATACCGGAAGTCCCGGCAAGTCGCTTTGCTTCGCGCTTTATCGGGCTGTCCCAGCCCAGGGTCGTTATGGGAGGCACCTTGCTGTCCCCCCGGGTGAATCGCCGATACTGGAGGGCAGTCTTTTTTACGAGTTCCGCTGAGGGGGTAATGATCAGAGCCTGGGAGCTGGAACTTTCGAGGCCGTGAGAGACAAGGAGGGGCAGAAGATACGCTGCGGTTCTCCCGTCGGCATACAGAGTCTCCGCCATGAGATCCCTTCCGCCGAGTACGGCGGGAACGACCTTGGCCTGGAGGAGAGTAGGACGAGAATATCCCGCGTTGCTCAGTAACGCGAACAACTCTTCTGTCTGGGGCTGGCTTAACTTGTCAAACACATCGGCTTCCTGTGGAATACAATTTGAAGATATAAGCTTGTATATAGATTTGTCAAGGAAGTAGGCGTGAGAATGAAAATGAGAAAGATCAGCTCCTTGCTCCTTTTACTGACCGGATTGATGCTTGGAAACAGTCTGGAGGCGGAAGTTTTTCGTTTCCAGTACGTTTCAGGAGCAAAATTCCGGGCCGTCGCCCAGGTTGATGAGACTGTTATCCAGCGCTATGGCCGGCAGCAGGCTGTTCAGCAGTCGGAACTGCGCTACAAGATAGCCTACACCATCAAGGATGTGCAGGGTGAAACCGGAGAACTGGAAGGGATCTTTCAGATTGCCAATCGCTCCTTCGGGGATGCCGGGGTTTACCAGTGGAGTGAAGAACACCCCACCGCCTACAGCCGTGACGCTTACGGACGCATGAATGTTCCCGACAGATACAGTTTTCCCGTTGTTCGGGGAGTTCCCATGTTCCCTGAACGGGACGTTGCTCCCGGGGAGACCTGGGCGGGGGTCGGGGAGGAGGTCCACGACTTTCGTGAATCAGGCAGCGGCCTGGGGATAGTACGATTTCCAATAAACGTGGCGTATAAGTACCTGGGACAGGAAAATCATAAAGGAAAAATGTTCCACGCCATCGATGCCGCCTATCAGGTGTACCATCGTTTTCCCGTCAGCCGGGGCCTGGCCCCGGAGCAGATATCCGGTTTTTCGGCCCAGCGCCTGTACTGGGACAACGAAAATGGCTATCTCGCAGCCTATACCGAAGAGTTCGAGCTGGTAATGCAGTTGAATGACGGCAGCTCCTGGATTTTTCGCGGAACAGCCTCCGCCGAAGTAATTCAGGTTGAAGCGATGGAAAAAGAGAAGGTTGCCGAGGACATCCGGAAGTCCCTGGAGAAGGATAAGGTAGAAGACTCCGAGGTCCGGGTGGACGAAGCGGGAATTACCATCGCGCTGCATAATATCCGCTTTCTTCCCGATTCATCCCGTTTTGTCCCCGGGGAAGAGGAAAAAATTCGTGCGGTGGCGGATATCCTGAAACGCTACCCGGACCGGGATGTCATGATTACAGGGCATACGGCCCTGGCAGGTACGGAGGCTGGCCGGGAGCGCCTCTCCCTTGAGCGCGCAAGGGTTACCGCCAGAGCCCTTATAGAGCTCGGGGCCCGCAGGGAGGAGCAGATCGTAATACGCGGTATGGGCGCCAGGGAACCTGTGGCAGGAAACGACACCGAGGCAGGGCGCAGACTTAACCGCAGGGTCGAAATTACCCTGCTGGAGAACTGATCATGCCCTTTCGCCGTCTGCAGCGCCTTCTCGAAAAACTTCTTCATTCCCCCTTTATGCAGATGGCTCTATTCTTTTTTGCTGTTTTCCTGATTACCGGCGGACTGGTTTACCTCTTCGAAAGCAGTATAAATACCCAGTTCTCAGATCTTCTGGACGGTTTCTGGTGGGCAGTAATAACCTTTTCCACAACAGGGTATGGGGACAAGGTTCCTGTAAGCTTTCCAGGACGTCTGGTGGCTGTGGTTTCCATATTTCTTGGCATCGCCGCTACCAGTGCCCTGTCCGGATCGCTGGCGTCCGTTTTTGTTGAACGAAATTCCCGCGCAAGGAGGGGATTGATGGATTTTCCCAAACTCAGTGATCATCTAATCGTATGTGGATGGAAGGACCACATGCGTGACATTCTGCTGGATATTCTTGGAAGCAGCGATTTGAACAGCCAGCGGCTGGTTCTCCTTTCGAATATTGAATCCGACAAGGTTGAAGAAATAAAAGAAGAGACAGAACTTAAGGGACTGAAGTTTGTACGGGGAGACTACTTTTCCGAAGCAAGCCTCAAGCGGGCCAATGTCAGGAATGCCCGTAAGGTCCTGGTCCTGGCGGATACCTGGGAAAGCTCCGTCCCTTCGGAGGTGGATTCCAAAACGGTCATGACCGTGCTGACGGTTAAGGCGATAGCCCGGGATGCCTATACCACTGCCGAGCTTCTTGACCGGAAATACGAGAGCTACCTGAAGCATGCCGGTTGTGATGAAATCATCTTTTCCCGGGACCTCTCCAGGCGGATTCTTTCCCGATCATCCGTAACCAACGGCATGTCCCATATTATTCAGGACCTTCTGGCGGGAGAAAACGGCAGTGCCCGCTTGAGCACCGCTGTAATTCCCCGGGAGTATGTCGGGAAAAGCTACAGTCAGTATCGAAGCGGTTTTCAGACCGCGGGAAACACGATTTTACTGGGTATCCTGGAGAATACCGGTACCCCGAACCGCATGAAAATGGAGGCCCTCAGAAACGCCCAGAAAACCTCCGATGTCTCCGCTCTGGTTTCAAACCTGCAGAAAGTAAAGGAGCTGGAGGTTAACCGTCCCTTTTTTGTACCCCCCGATGACTACCAGATTCAGCCCCACTCCATGGCTATTCTTCTTGAAAGCCGGAAGGTTCCCCAATGAACAGCAATCAGGACATACGGGAACGCCTGGAAAAGATCAGTCTCTTTGAAGCGATCAGGTCGTATTCAGAGTACATGGAAGAACTTGAAAAGATATGCCGGATCAGGGGCTACAGTAAAGGTGAGACAATTATCAGGGAAGGGGAGATGGGAGACGAAATGTTCATCGTCTTGAACGGTGGTGTTGAGGTCCTGAAGCGGACCCGGGCGGGGGACAACTATACCGTTGTCGGCCTGAGGGCGGAAGATAATGTCTTTTTTGGAGAACTGGCTCTGATAGATGATGATAAACGCTCGGCTACGGTGGTGGCAGCCATGGATTCAGAGTTTCTGGTTATCTCTAAAAAGGATTTCCTTGAACTTGGCGACAGGAACTCTGCCATCGGGCTTCCGGTTACCCGGTCCATTGCAAAAATCATTGCTTCCCGGCTGCGGAAAACGACGGTGGATATGCTTACCATCTTTGATGCCCTGGTGAGCGAAATCCGGGGGGACTGAGAGTGGATACACCCTTTAACGAGGCCATGCTGCAGGAAATCTATGAGGGGGATGCTGAGCTTTTCATGGAACTTATGGAGATGGTACAGGCGAGGATCTTTGATGATCTGGAAGAGATTCGTGCTTGTTTACTTAAAATTGAACATCGCCGGCTTCGGCATAAAGTCCATCAAACAAAGAGTATGCTTGTTTCGATTGCCGCTGGTCCCTCCGCTTCCGCAGCAGAAAACCTGGAGCAGGCAGTACGGGACGGCCGGGAGGCCGAATATAGTTCACTTTTTTCTGCCCTGGTATTTGAAATACGGACGCTCATCGCATATTATAAAGAAGGGAGTTGGCGCTCCCATTTCTAATACTTCATGCCCCGGGATGAAACATTATCTATGGATCCGCAACGCGAAGCCTTTATGGCCGAGATACTCGATCATCTTGATACTTTGGAACGGGAATTCCTCAATTTCGAAGAACTGCTGGGCAGGGAAACGGGAGATATCGATGCTGCTTCCCGGATCCATTCCATGTTCCGCAGCGCCCACAGTCTTAAGAGTTCACTGGGAATGGCGGGCTTTCCTGTTTCATCGAAAATGCTTCATTCCATGGAGCATATTCTTGATTCTCACAGGAATAGCGGCTCTCTACCTGCTGATTCAGAGCTGGACAGTTTTTTATCCGCCCTGGATGTGGTGCGACTGAATCTTGAGTCGGATGCTGAACAGGAGTTCCGGGTTGATGCCTCTTCGGCGAATCAGACGCAGGATGCTCCTGTGCGCCCTGCGGTGTCTTCCTCTTCTCAGGATAACGGCGGATTGTGGCAGCTCCAGAAAACCGTCAATTCCTCCCTTCAGGAGGAGCGATTCTGGAAGCTTCCCGTGTTCAAAACCCTTGAATCCATTGGAAGTCTCGTGGAAGTAGTACCAAAACCCGGCCAGTGGCCCGAAGATCAGGAGATGATTACTGTCAGCATCATTTTTTCGAGTCCCCTGAAGCTTGAGGAACTCAAGGAACATATCTTTGATCCTCTGCTTCCCTATGCAGCCCCGGCGGGCGGGAAGAAAGAGGGAATTCTTGAGGAAAATCTCCCTGCTGATTCCGGAGAGTTGAAAATCCTCATAGTGGAGGATGATTTTACCACCCGTCATCTCGAGTCTGCCGTGCTTGGCAAGTTCGGTACCTGCGATGTCGCGGTGGACGGGAGGGAAGCTCTGGAGGCCTTCCGGGAGGCCCTGCAGAAGGGCTTGCCCTACGATCTGGTTATCCTGGATCTTCTGCTGCCGGAGATATCGGGTCTCGATGTGCTCTCAGGTATTCGCTCTCTGGAAGATGATCATGGTATCGCAGGCCTTGACAGGTCGCGAATCGCCGTTGTTACCACCGTGGCTGAGCATAAAAGTATTCAGAAAAGCTTTGCCGACCAGGCGGACGCCTACATTCTGAAACCGGTAACCAGAAAAAAGATACGCAAGGAACTGGCCCGGCTGCGTATCCTGAACAGTGCTGATTAGACTTTTTTCCCGAATGGGTGCATACTTGTAGCCAGAATGGTTCATGCGGAAGTTGAAGTTCAGAACTTCGCGGGAATTCATGTCCGGCCGTCGGGTCTCATTATCCAGGCTGCCGGCGGATATCCCGGGAATATCAGGGTGGAAGGCAAGGGAATGGTGACGGACCTCACCAACGTAATGGGTTTGATTGCCATGGGGCTCTGTCAGGGAGACCATGTGCGCATCAGTGTCGACGGCCCGGGAGAGGATGAGATGCTGTCGACCCTTACCGATCTGTTTGGTAAGAACTTTGATTTTCCTCCCCGGGGAGGATGAATATGAACGAGAAGCTGCATATCCTCGTTAACAAGGGGGCGGACCTTCTATCCCTCGGTAATCCTGAAGAGGCGGAACGCTGCTTTGGTCAGGTTCTCGAGTCCGATCCTGACCATCTGCTGGCCCTCTTCAACAGCGCCATCGCCTTGAGCAGGATGGATAAATTCAAACCCGCTGAGGAGCGGCTCGTCAGGTACCTTGAACTCCGGAGTGACGATGCGGAAGCCTGGAATCAGCTGGGATTTATACACTTCCAGTCGGGAAACTACGGAGAAGCCGCCCGGGCATATACCCGGGCAGAGGAGCTCAATCCCAAGGATGCGACTATTCAGAACAATATCGGTGCTCTTCAGTTTATTCAGGGACGATACGAAAAGGCCCTGGCCTGCTTCGAGAAAGCCCTTACTATAGATAAAAACCACAAGGACGCCCTCTTCAATATCGCCGACACCCTCGAGGTTCTGGGGCGTCAGCAGGAAGCCCAGGCCTACAGGCGCAGGTTGAGCGAATTATAGCGGCGGCTGCATCTCTGTGCGATTTGCTGCTCGCGTTTGTCCCTTCGGGCCAATCGCCTGGACTGCGTTCGAGTCCGAGAAGTGAATAAAAAAAGCCGTCTTACGACGACTTTTGATTTACCGGCGGTCGGACTCGAACCGACACGGAGTTGCCCCCACCAGATTTTGAGTCTAGCGCGTCTACCAATTTCGCCACGCCGGCGGGCGTAAAATGTTAACGTGAAGGAGAATACTTCGCGCCCTGTGCTTCTGTCAAGGTGAGGTGATGTTCCTGTTCCACATACCAGTATACCCAGGGAGGCTCTCCGGGTAAAATAGATCCATGGATTACCTGTCTTCAACAGCTTATGCCTCCTGCACATTATGTCCCCGGGATTGCGGTTCCGACAGGACTATCGGACATGCCGGTTTCTGCGGACAGACCTCCCGCATCCGGCTGGCCTGCGCGACCCTGCACCGGGGAGAAGAGCCGCCCCTTGTAACCGGCGCGGGGTCGGGGGCTCTTTTTTTCAGCGGCTGCACCCTGGGCTGCAGAGACTGCCAGAACTGGCAGCTCAGTCGGGAGGGGAGCGGATGTGGTGTTTCGATTGAGGAACTGGCGGAAATTATGCTGCTTCTTCAGACGGAGGGTGCGGCCAATATAAACTTTGTTACCGCCACCCATTTTGCCCCTTCCGTTGTCGAGGCCCTTGAAATCGCCCGATCCAGGGGGCTCGAAATCCCGACGATGTGGAATACCTCGGGCTTCGAATCTCCCGGGACCCTGGAGATGCTGAATCCCTGGATCGATATTTACCTGACGGATATCAAAACCCTCTCTTCTTTTTTGGCAAAAAGGGAAACGGGACGGGAGGACTATCCTGATATTGTTCGTGCTGCACTGCCCCTGATGCTGAGGGATCGGGATATCACCTATGCGGAGGATACCCTTGTCCGCGGGCTTGTGGTGCGCCATCTCGTACTCCCCGAGTATGTGGAGGAGAGTCTGGATGTGATTCGCTGGTACGGACGGAATATTGGTCCCAGAGGGATATTCTCCCTGATGACCCAGTACCTGAACCCCCGGGAGCCTGAACGTGAGCGGGGTGTTTCCGTCTTTGAATACGAGCTTCTTGCCGATGCCCTGGCAGAAGCAGGGGTCGACGAGGGCTTTCTGCAGGAACCGTCGGATACGACTGAATGGTTGCCCGATTTTGCCCGGTCAAATCCTTTTCCGGATGACTACTCCCGGGTTATCTGGCATTACCGGAAGGGATTTATTCGCCGATAAGGGTTCCCTCGAACTGTTCACCCCGTAACAGACGGGAAAGGTTTTCAATGTCTCCTCCGGCGGCGCATATTACCTTGAGGCCGAGTTCCGCCGCTTTTCTGGTTGCCACGGGATCAAAGGGAACATTGCGGCCGGGAACCCACTCGTCGCCGATCATTCTTTGAAAATCCTTCCAGGAGATTGTGTCCAGGGGCTCGGCATCGGGATTCGTTCTGGGGTCATCGGTATAGACCTTGGCTATGTTGGAAAGGTTTATCACCCTGTCCGCGCCAAACTGCTCTGCAAGGTAGACAGCATCGGTATCGGTGGAAAAGCCGGGTTTCCATCCCGCGGCGACCAGCACTCTTCCGGACATTTTCTGAACCGCCGTCGGGTCGGTTACTACCGGGTCCGGGCAGAGGTCGGCAAAGACTCCCCGAATCAGCTGGGCGTTGAGCCGCGTAGCCATGATGCCGATCCAGTCCTGCTCTTCCGAATGGGACCCGCCGCTTATTTCCCGGTATGCCTGCTGATAGGCTCGCGCGGGGCCGCCGCCGCCGACTATGAGAATGATCCTGCGTTCCTCATTCTCGGCAAGGTACTTCCGAACCAGGGCAGAAAACTGCTGAATGAAGGAGACATCCGGCTTATCCGGTGCGACAATGGAGCCTCCCAGTGAAATGATGCTTAGCATGAAATCACTATACCCGCCGCTCTCAAGGATGACAAGCATCCGCTTCCGGGTGTGGACTGAGGAGGTGCCCATCCGTATACTAAGGCAATGCTCAACTGGCTTCGGAAAAAGCAGCAACATGACCCTGATGATCTGGTGGAGGAACACTGGAAGACCTCCTTTTCCCGTCTCAGCCGCCGCCGTTTTCCTGCCCTGGAAGAGGGCAACGGCTACACCGCGTCCCAGGAAAAGGGCGCTCTTCACCTGCAATTGACCCGGAAGAATGTTTTTGCCTGGGTCACAAATCCCCTGTACCGTTACCGGGATTTATACCTCGAAGCTGATATACGCATTCCCGACGGGAACGGTTATTGCGCCGCGGGTTTTCTGTTCCGCTGTATAGAGGACGGTGGCTACTACTATTTTCTCGTCTCCAATCACGGCTACTACCGTTTCGATCTGGTTTTTAACGACAAACCCATGACCCTCATTCCCTGGACTCCGGCACCTCTTCCGGAAAAGGGACTTTTCCGTCTTGGTCTCATTGCCCGGGACGATTCCTTTGTATTTACCATAAACCGGGAATGGGTAGGGGAGTTTTCCGATGAGAACCTCCACAGCGGACGGATCGCCTTCGGCGGACAGAATTACGACGAAACAGACCGGGCCAGTTTTTTTCTCGAAAAGCTTGATCTCAATTCCATTCCCATCGATGTGGAGGCGGCCTATTATCGCTGGTCAAAGGTACAGGAAGCACCGCGTTCACGGCGTATTGCCCTGGCCGAATCACTCCATGGCATCGGCCATTTTGCCGCCGCCCTTGTACAGTTGCGCAGGGCTTTCTCCCAGGGAGGCCCTGGTCGGGATGAGTATTTTCTCTTCGCGGAATGCTGCCTTCAGCTCGGACTCTTTCCCGAAGCACTGAGCGCTGTTGAGGAGTGTCTGAAGTTCGATCCCGATTATCTGCAGGCCATCAAGGAGAAGGCCAATCTTCTGTACATGGAAAACCGCTATCTGGACCTGAAAGACTTCCTGAGGAAGAAGGTGGAGAGTTTTCCTGACGATGAAATGATCTGGAACCTCCTTGGTCACGGTGAGTTCGGGGTCGGGAACTGGGATAAAGCTGCGAATGCGTATACCAGGGCCTGCGAGATTAACAGCGAAATTCCTCTTTTCTTTGTAAACGCTGCCCGCGCCAGGGAGCGTATGGGGGATTTCCGGGCCGCCCTGTCCGATTACATGAGCGCTGCCAGACTCTATTTTGCACAGGAAGCCTACTTCGATCTGGAAGGAATCCTTCCCGCCATACGGGAACTTGCTGCAGACAGCCCGGAGGTCCGAGCCCTGGAGGGTAAGGTCTTTTTCGGCCGGGAGGAATATGACAAGGCTGGAGAAATCCTTGAAGCCCTCATCCGGGAAGGCTATGAGGAGAGTTCCGTCCTTTTTTTACACGGCACCCTGCTTGCCATGAAAGGGAGGCGCCACGAGGCTGTCGATTTCCTGCTGAAGGCGGCCCAGATGGAACCGGAATACTATCTGTACTGGCTCAAGCTGGCGGACAATCTCCATGCCCTGGGTCTGGATGCTCTGGAAGAGGCGGAGAGGGCGCGGTCTCTGGCCCCGAATAATCGCTGGGTCCTGAACCTGACGGGTCTCCTGCGGGCCCTGAGGGGTGATCTGACCGGCGCCCGGGAACTCCTGTCCCGTGCTCTTGCCGCGGCCCCGGAAGAGGAGGAGATCCAGGCGAACATGGCCTACCTTGTGAGTCTGGAAGAGGGGCCCGACGCAGGTATCGCCTATCTTGACGGCCTGGATGCCTGGGCCGGGGAGTCCCATGTTCTTCTGAATCAGCGGGCGAACCTGCTGGTCACCCGGGGCGATCTGGACGCTGCCGTGCAGCTCTATGAGAGGGTGATCAGAATGGCTCCGGAGAACAGGGATTACCGTATGAACTGCGCCGCCGCCTGTCTTAAGGTGGATATGATAAGCCGGGCGGAGGAGCTGTATCAGGATATACTCGAGGATGCTGAAGATCCTTTCGCCATGACGGGAATCGGAAACTGCGCCTGGATGAAGAGTGAATTTCTGAGGGCAGAAACCGCCTACACTGAAGCCATTCGCCTGGAGCCCGGGAATCCCGAGGCCCACGAGAACCTGATCGAACTCCTGATTACCCGGCGAAAATTCCATGAAGCCGCGGAGGCCATCGGTACCGCTGAAAATACCCTGTCGGAGCTTTCCCGGCGCTTTCTTCTTTTGAAGGAGAGATTCCAGGATGCAGCCTTTGACACTTATCGCTGCGCCTGCTGCGGCAGGGAGTGGCGGGAGGCAAAAAGCAGTGATCCGGTTCCGCCCCTGCGACTCCACGGTGAACCGCCTCCTGAGGCCCCGGCGGGAAAATGTGAAAAATGCGGGCGGGTCTACTGTGTCGCCTGCGCCTCCGAACGGCTCGATAATTCCCGTTTTATCTGCGAATGCGGGGGGGGGCTTAAACTCAATGATCCGGCCCTGCGCAGGATAATTCTGCGGGAATTAGGAGAATCTTGACAAATGGTTTCTCTTGAGTAAGATGGTTCTAATGCGGACGAATAAAAGAATGATCAGGTTTCTATACATATATGCTCTGGCGCTCGTGCTTGGATTATTCGGCGGCGGGGTTCCTCTGTTTTCCCAGGAGATTCTAACAGCTTCCCGGTTCTTCGACCAGGTATCGGAGAGGTATGAGTTCATACAGGATTATGAAGCGGACATAAGCATAACCCAGCCGGACAGTGTCCTGACCGGGGTTATCTACTACAAGAATCCCAACCGTATACGGATCAACTTTACCGAGCCCGAGGATCAGGTGATTGTTTCCGACGGCAGGCTGTTAACGGTATATCTTCCGGAACAGAGTGTTACCCTCACCCAGAAACTCTCCAGGTCAGACAGCGATGCCCAGGGGCTGCGCCTTTTTCGTCAGGGATACAGCATAGCCTACAAGGAAAGCCCCGGCTATGTTCCTCTTGAGGAAAATTCCCGGGAGCAGGTTATCAAGCTTAATCTTGTCTGGAGGAATACCGACGAGGGTTTCCGTCAGATAGAGATGTCCGTCGGTGAGAACGGATTTATCCGTCGTTTGAAAGGAATAACCAAGGATTACGACGAGATCCAGATCGATCTTGAAAATCTGAAAACAAATCAGAACATTCCCGAGGCAAGGTTCAATTACGAGAGTCCTTCGTCATCGTATGTTATTGATAATTTTATCTTCCCCGATGAGTAGGTAGGAATGGAATCCATAGGAGAAAAGTTGCGGAGCCGGCGCATGGAAGAGGGCTACTCATTGGACCAGGTGTGCCGGGACACGAACATAGCTAAGAGTTATCTCGAAGCTCTGGAGCAGGAAGATTTTTCTGCTTTTCCCGGCGAGCCTTATCTGATCGGATTCCTGCGAAATTACAGCGATTATCTCGGCCTCGATGTTAACGAGATGATATCTCTGTATAAAAATTTTAAAATCCAGGAGCAGCCGGTTCCCATGGATGAGCTTCTGGTAAAACGAGGCCCATCCCCCCTCCTGCTAGTCCTGATCGGGATAGTTGTACTCGCCGCGGTGGGAGCAGGGATTCTGTTTTTCCCGCGCCTGAATAATCCCTCGGGTTCTGTTCCAGAAGAGGCGGCAGTCCATGAGGCGGTCAGTGAGGCTCCCGGGGCTGGGGAAGAATCACGGTTTCTTTTCTCCGACGAAATCGTGGAACAGCGTTTTGAAACAGGAGCCAGGATTGAGCTTCCCGGTCTCGGGCCGGAATACAGCATTTCTCTGCTTGAAGCTGACGGACAGGTACGTCTTTCCCTGGCAGGAGAAGAGGCTTTACTGAATCTCGGAGAAGAGCGGAGAATTGATCTGAACGGCGATGGGCGGGATGATCTGAATATCCTTGTACGGGATATCGATTCTTCCGCCGGCACGACTGTTCTTCGTCTGGACAAGGCGGTGACCAGGCCGGAGCAGCCGGCTGTTACGACTGAGGATCTTCCCGTCGGGACCACGCAGCTTGCCTCCCGGGAAGTCCCTCCCCGCGTGCTGTACCGCTCCTCTTCTCCGGAAGCAATAACCCTGACGGCAAGCTTTCGGGGAAACTGTCTGGTCCGCTATGAATATGACAGTGAACCCAGGCAGGAACGCTTTTTTCAGCGGGACGAGGTCCTGCGTCTCAATTTCAGCAATACCCTGAAGATATGGGCCTCCAACGCCGGGGCAATACAGGGACGAATAAAAGGAGAAGAGGTCTCCTTCGGTCGCTCCGGACAGGTCGCGGCCCGATTATTGAAGTGGCGTATCACTGACGGAGAGTATGAACTTGTCCTCTATCCTATGTACTGAAAGATAATCCGGCTTCATGACACAAGAAAACAGCTCAGTTTCCATACGCAGCGTCTCCATCGTCAATCTTGGCTGTGCCAAAAACCAGGTTGACGCTGAGTACCTCATTCGGCTCCTCGAAGATGAGGGCTACCTGTACACCGATGACCAGTCCGCGGCGGATGCAATCATCGTCAACTCCTGCGGATTTATTCAGCCGGCCAAAGAGGAATCCATCTCCGTAACCATGGAGCTCAAGGCCCGGTATCCCGAGAAAAGGATTGTTCTCGCAGGCTGCCTTGCCCAGCGCTATGCGGATACCATGGTCCTCCCCGAAGCGGATGCCGTGGCGGGCAACCGAGACCTCCAGGCGGTCATACAGGTGCTGCGGGAACTGGAAAACGGAGGCCGCCCGGTACGGATACTTCCGGACGCCGCCAGAGAGATCCGGAGGGATCTGCTCCTCACATCGAAGGGAACGGCTTATGTAAAGGTCGCCGAAGGCTGTGATAACCGCTGCAGCTACTGCGCTATCCCCCTTATCCGGGGATCGGTTATCAGCAGGGGCATGGAGGATATTCTCAAGGAGATCAAGGATCTACTGTCAAGGGGCATATTCGAAATTAATCTCGTTGCCCAGGATCTGGCCTCCTACGGTCGTGACCGGGGAGGGCAGGAACTGCCGGAGCTGCTCAGGAGGATAAGCGCTCTTTCCGGAGATTTCTGGGTGCGCCTTCTGTATATCCACCCTGACCGCTTTCCCGAGGAGATTCTACCTGTCATGCAGAAGGACCCAAGGATTCTGCCCTATTTTGACATACCCTTTCAGCATGCTTCCGCAGATATACTGAGCCGGATGGGTCGTCGCGGCACTGCAGAGACCTATCTGAAACTGATTTCCCGTATCCGGAGCATCCTTCCTGAAGCTGTTTTCCGCACCACGATTCTTCTCGGTTTTCCCGGGGAAACCAGCCGTAAACGCCGGGAGGTGGAGGATTTTCTGAAAGCGGGACGTTTTCTGTGGGCCGGTTTTTTTGTCTATTCCCCCGAGGAAGATACCCCCGCCGCCCGCTACGCCGGGACTCCCCAGGCCCGCTGGAGCCGGTACCGTGCTGCCGCCTGGAAGCCCCGGCTGGAACTCCTGCAGACGGAGATCAGCCGGGAAGTTCTGGCCGGATTTATCGGTAAACCCATGAGACTTCTGGTGGATGAACCTGTCAAGGGAGAAGATCTTGCCCTGGCCCGGGGCTATATCCATGCTCCGGAGGTAGACGGTTCAGTGGTCCTGCATGGCGAGGGTCTCTCTGCCGGAGATCTGCTGGAAGCGCAAATTACCGCCTGTAATGGAATCGACCTTGAGGCGTTAGCACTTTTACGATAAAGTCCTACACATATATGAGAAGTCCCGACTATCTGGAGAATCTCAATCCCCAGCAGCTTGAAGCTGTAACACACTATGGGAGCCCCCTGCTTATACTTGCGGGCGCCGGTTCCGGAAAAACCCGGGTAATAACCACCCGAATCGCCTACCTCTGCGATGTCGCGGGATTTGATCCCATGTCGATCCTGGCCGTAACCTTTACCAACAAGGCTGCCCGGGAGATGGCCGAACGGGCTGCAGCCTTAAGCCCCGGAACAGCCGGGGTCATGATCCGGACCTTTCACTCCTTCGGAGCCTGGCTGCTGCGCCGCAACGCAAACCTGGCGGGTCTGAAATCGGGATTTACCATCTATGACGACGACGATTCCCTGACCCTGCTCCACTCGACCCAGGATTCCCGCAAGAAGCAGGACCTGAAGCGCTATATCCGAATGATCAGTCGGGCCAAGGATTATGCCCTGGGGCCCGATGACGATCTGACGTCGATCTCGTCCGATCCGGAGTTTCCCCGCCTCTACAGGCTCTATCAGGAGCGGCTTGACAGGATGGGAAACGTCGATTTCGGCGACCTGATCATGAAGCCGGTCAAGCTCCTCGAGGATGTGGAGGAGCTCAGGCGTCGTTTCCATCAGCGCTTCAGAGCGGTAATGGTAGACGAGTACCAGGACTCGAATGTGGCCCAGTTCAAGCTGCTGAACGCTCTTTCAGGGCCTGACACGGATATTTGTGTTGTGGGCGACGAAGACCAGTCGATCTACCGTTTCCGCGGTGCAGAGGTCCAGAACATTCTGAACTTTTCCAGGGAATTCAAGGATACCAGGGTTATTCGGCTGGAGGAAAATTATCGTTCTACGGGGACCATTCTTGCCGTTGCCTCAGCTGTAATAGCGAATAACCAGGAACGTCTGGGAAAGACCCTGTGGACGCGGAATCCGGAAGGGGTCAGAGCCAGAATCGTCTATCTGCGGGACCATGATGAAGAAGCCGAGTATTGCGCCCGACTTCTTGGCGACCGTCGATACAGCGATACGGCCATTCTCTACCGGACCAATGCGCAGTCCCTGGCCTTTGAGTCGGTTTTTCTGCGCCGGGGTATTCCCTACCGGATAGTCGGGTCCCTGCGTTTTTATGAACGAGAGGAGGTCAAGGATGTCCTGGCCTTTCTTGCCTTTATTTCCAACTCCCTGGATGAGGTCGCCTTCAGACGGATTATCAATAAACCTGCCCGGGGAATCGGCAATTCAACGCTGCAGCGTATCCTGGACCAGGCGGAAGGGGATGACCTTCTGGCCGCCTGCGATGCAGTTCTGCCCTCTCTTGGCGGCAGGTCAGCCGCAGGTCTCACAGGTTTTGTGGATCTGTACAGAAGGCTGCGGCAGATGCTGGAAACGGCCCCCCTTGCGGAAGTGATAGAACTTCTCATCCGGGATTCCGGACTCTTCGACTACCATCAGAAACAGGATGAGGTAGCCGCGACACAGAAGACCTCCAACCTTGAAGAGATGGTCAATGCCGCAGCTGAATACGGCCGCGGTCTCGAGGCCCTGATCTCCTTTCTCGAGGATATTGAACTGGACCGTTCCCGCATGACCGCGGAAGAGGAGAGCGGGGAGTATGTTACACTCATAACCATGCACAATACCAAGGGGCTGGAGTTTCCCCGGGTCATTATCACCGGTATGGAGGAGGAGCTCTTTCCGGGAAGCAACGGTTTTCGGGAGGTCGATTACGAAGAGGAGCGGCGAATTTTCTACGTCAGCCTGACCAGGGCGAAGGAAGAACTTATCCTGACCAGCTGCCGCAGTCGTTTTATCTGGGGCCGGAGGAACCTCCAGAGTCCCTCCTGTTTTTTGAGAGAAATCCCGGTGGAGCGGATAGAGGTGGAGGGGGACGAAAAGCCGGCGGGTTCCGCATCCCTGACATATTCCCCCGGCGACGGCGTCTATCATGATGCCTATGGTACGGGGGTTGTGGTAAAATCCTGGCTGAACGGCGAACGGGAACTGATTATCGTACGCTTTGAGACCGGACGCAGCGCAACCTTCTACCCCGAGTTCGAGAATCACCTTGAGAGGGTCTACATCGATGAGTTTTGAACTTCCCTCCGCCGTTTCCTTTTCGGATTTTCCGTCAATCCGCCGCAGCCGCGGTTTTCGTCTCTATTCCCCGGAGGGACGGCGCTTTCTGGATCTGTATCAGGATGCGGGACGTGGAATGCTGGGGAGTCGCCCGAAGGGGCTTGCTCTGCGGTTCAGGAACAGTCTGGATAAACTGGGACCTTCCGCTCTGCCTTCGGTATGGGAGAAGCGGGCTGCAAAGCTGCTGAACAGCTTTTTCCCCGACTACCCTCAGGTTATCCTGTTTCCTTCCTTTCCGGAGGCCAAACATGCGCTGGAATCACGTCTCGGAGCAGACTGTGCCCCTTTCCGGGACCCCATAGATGCGGGCTACGGGAAGGATGAACCGGCGGAGAAGTCCAGGCCCTGCATCTGGAGACCCTTTCTGCCGGAACAGCCTGCAGACGTACTGATCCCGGTACTGCCCGGGGCGGGGACCTGGGGCGGGGTGTTTGTTCTGAGCAGAAAATCCCTGGACCTTGAACCGGCTCCGCTGCCTTCCTTTCTGCTTGCTCCCCAGGTTTATGCCGCGGGGCTTTTTCTGCAATGGATACGCGCTGCGGACCCGGTTTTTTACGAGAGCTTCCCCAGGGGGCCCTGGGAAAGACGGGGTCCCTATCTCTTTCCCCGCTGCGACAGGGAATCCTATCCCGGACTGGCACGGGAGCTGATCGCCTGCGGACTCTATCCGTCCCCGGATTACCGCCTTCCTTCGATTATCCCCGGAGACTACCAGGAGGGAGACATAAAAATGTTAAGAAATGCGGAGGAAAAATGGAATTCAGTATGATGATTCCCCATATTGCACAGCTCGTTCTGGGAGGGATAAGCGCATTTCTGGCCATCCTTTTCTGGTCCCAGACCAGGGACGCCGCATGGATGCTGGTAATAATGGGCATTGTTCTGCGTTATCTGGAGATTACTTTTACCACCCTCAGTTTTTTCGGTATTATAGACAGTTCCCTGCTACTGTTCGGGGATATTCCTCTGGCTGCTCTGGTTCTGGATATGCTGCCGTATCTGTTTTTTTCCGCGGCTCTGATAATTATGATTCGCCGTCAGCGTTTTCGCTGATGATTATGGCTTCTGCGGGACAGTCTTCCGCAACGGTCAGAACCTCGTTTTTGTTCGCCTTTTTCAGGCCTTTCTGCTTGACCCGGGACTTCTGGTTCTGCATAATGAACACCTCGGGTAAAAGTTCCTCGCATAACCCGCAGCCGACACACTGTTGTCTGTTAATGGTAACCCGCATGGTCGGAATTTACTAAGGACAGCGTAAAAGGGCAAACGATACAGTTTCGACGGCTTGACAAGCCTCGGGATGTATGGAAATATGTGTTCCAATTCTCATTAGTATTGAGGCGATTTGAATGAAGACGATATTCGTAAAACCGAGCAAAGTAGAGCGGAAATGGTTCCTGATCGATGCCGCCGACAAGCGCCTCGGCAGGGTGGCTACAGAAGTTGTACGCCTTCTGCGGGGAAAAAATAGACCCTACTATACCCCCCACCAGGAAATCGGGGATTATGTAGTTATTGTCAACGCCGACAAGATTGAAGTAACCGGCAATAAGGCTCAGCGTAAAATGTATTACCGACATTCAGGGTATCCCGGCGGTATAAAATCAGAAACCTTCAGTGACCTGATCTCCCGTAAACCCACAGCCCCCCTGGAGAAGGCCATAAAGGGCATGCTTCCCAAGGGTCCCCTGGGACGTCAGCTGTTTCGGAATGTAAAGGTATATGCTGGACCGAATCATCCCCACAGCGCTCAGCAGCCGGAAGTTCTTGAATAATTCGGTGTGAACCGATTGAAGGAGTAGCAGAGTGGTTAAGAATTTAGCATTAGGTACCGGCCGGCGGAAGACCTCCGTAGCCCGGGTTTATTTACGCGAAGGAAGCGGCAAGATAACCATCAACGGCAAGGACGTGGAGACCTATTTCTCCAATCCCAGCATGGTTTACATTGTAAAGCAGCCCCTGGATGTTACCGACACCCTGACCAAGTTTGATTTGTTGATCAACGTCAAGGGTGGAGGTATAACGGGACAGGCCGGCGCCTGCCGACATGGTCTCTCCCGGGCCCTTGTTGCCTATGACGAGACAAACATTCGCCCCTTAAGGGCCAACGGCTTCCTTACCCGGGACCCGAGAATGGTGGAGCGGAAGAAGTATGGACAGCCGGGAGCACGGCGCAAGTTCCAGTTCTCCAAACGCTGATATTACTATCGTTTCACTGCAATGGGGAACCGCAGAGTCCGCCTTTCGGCTCGGACTGTCTGACGGTTCCTCTTTTTTTATCCCCTTTGAATCCTACGATGCTTCCCGGTATTTTGCCGGGGCTTCTCTTGAGCGGGAAGAGATGGAAGAACTTCGGACGGCGGAGGAGGCTTTTCTGGTTCGCAGGAAGGCCCTGGATCTTTTGTCCCGGCGGGAACACTCGTCGCAGGAGTTACTGCTGAAGCTCTGTCAAAGAGGATTCGGAAGGGAGCTGGCAGAACGGGTCTGTTCAGAACTTGCGTTTCAGGGACTTCTTGACGACGGACGTTTTGCCCGCGTCTATGTAAGCTCACGCCTGCGGAGAAAGCCCGAGGGGCCCAGGCTAATGGAACGGCGCTTGCGGCAGAAAGGCGTCCCCCGGGAAGTGATCAGCGCGGTTCTCGAAGAAACCTACACACCTGAAGTGCTGGATGAGGCGCTGACCGGGAGTCTGGAAAAGATTAAACGGAAGAAAGCTGGCCTGTCCCGGGAAGAATATATGAGAAAGCTCGAAAAAATGGGTTTCCACTACCGTGATATTGCATTATTCTTTGAAAAACACGATTTTTGAGTTCAAATCTCTCCATAGTGACCAGTTTTTCGTTGACATTTTGGATGTATTTGTTACACTAATATAGTTGTTACTAGCATCCTTAAGATTATCTGTGCATACAGTGAGGGTACGTTTGTGTCAAAGAATGGTAAAAAAATCAGAATCTTTTCAGCCCTGGAGGTCGCGAACATTTGCGGGGTAGTCAACCAGACTGCCATTAACTGGATCAAGAATCAGCATCTGAAGGCCTTTACAACTCCCGGCGGTCAGTATCGCATCTATGCCGAGGACCTCCTCGAGTTTCTCGAATCCAGAGGCATGAGGATTCCCGACGAACTCATCGAATTGACCAGGGACAGCGAGAGACGGACAATTCTTATTGTCGATGATGACCGGGACCTGAACAGTATGCTCAGGGAAATACTTGTACGCAAGCTTCCCGAATATGATGTTGTCCAGGCCTTCGATGGTTTTGAGGCCGGCAGGCTGCTGGCTGAAAACAATCCGGTATGTGTAGTTCTGGATATTGATCTTCCGGGTATCGACGGACATAAACTCTGCGCAAGAATAAAAGAGGATCCCAAACTCAATAACCCCCTTGTCATCTCCATAAGCGGGCTTGACCCGGAGAAGGACGGCAGGCAGATAGTTGAAGAGGGGGCCGATGCTTTCTTTCCCAAGCCCCTTGATTTTGACGCTTTGGTTGAAGCTATCTCAGAGAAGCTGCACTAAGAGGTATTGAATGGGAGCGCAGGGAGTTATTCTTATTGTTGAAGATGAAGACGCCATCCGTCTGACTCTCCGGGATTACCTTAAGAAGAAGGGCTTCGAGGTTCTCGTAGCTTCCGACGGGGTTGGTGCCATAAAGCACCTTCTGGACAGCCGTGTCGATCTTATTGTTTCGGATTACCGCATGAATGTCCTGGGGGGAGACTACTGGATAAAGTTTCTCCATACCTTCTGCGCCGACAAGAAGGTGTTCATTACCTCCGGTTTTCTGCGCCCCGATTTTTCAATTCCCTTTCCCGTACTGTATAAGCCCTTCGATTACGGCAAGCTGGCGGAGATGATCACCGCCACCCTCGATGCGGAGAAGAATGGGGAAAGCTGAAAAAAGGGCCGGCAGGTTTACAGTGTACGGCCGCGTGCAGGGGGTAGGTTTTCGATATTCCACCGTACAAAGGGCGCAGGCTTTGAAGCTTGCAGGATATGTACGAAACAGGCCCGACGGCAGCGTTGAGGTCTGGGCGGAAGGCGCGGATCCCGCCCTGGATTCCCTGTATGCGTGGCTTCGGCGGGGTCCTTCGATGGCCAGGGTTGACCGGGTAGACAGGGACGATTTTGCCCCTACCGGTAATTACAGAGGATTTTCTGTTACGTATTAGCACCCATGTAATAATTCCCCTGAGACAAAAAAAACCGCCCACGAGGGGCGGTTTTTTTTTGTAGGCAGCTGTAATCAGCGCTTGATCGAGTAGAAAGCGTTCCTGCCTGCGTACTCGCTGATTCCCTCCAGCTGGTCCTCGATTCTGAGGAGCTGGTTGTACTTGCTTACCCGGTCCGATCGGGACATGGAACCGGTCTTGATCTGACCGGTCTCGAGACCCACTACCAGGTCGGCAATAAAGTTATCCGATGTCTCCCCGGAACGGTGAGAGATGATGGCGGTGTAGCCGGCGCGTTTTGCCATTTCCACAGCCTCGAAGGTTTCCGTCAGGGTCCCGATCTGGTTTACCTTGATCAGGATGGAGTTTGCGATACCCTTTTCGATTCCCTCTTTCAGCCGCTTGGTGTTGGTTACGAAAAGGTCGTCGCCGACAAGCTGTACACGGTCGCCGATTTTGTCGGTAAGAACCTTCCAGCCGTCCCAGTCGTCCTCGTTCATGCCGTCTTCAATGGAGATGATGGGGTAGCGGTCGCACCAGTCGGCCCAAAAATCGGCCATCTCGGCACTGCTGAACTTCTGTCCGGTGGACCACTTCAGCTCATAGGTGTAGGAACCGTCGGCATTCTTGGTGGAGAACTCTGATGAAGCGGGATCAAGGGCGATCATCACGTCGTCTCCGGGCTTCAGGCCGGCCTTTTTTATGGCATTCATGATGAAGGTCAGAGCCTCTTCGTTGCTCTTGAAGTTGGGGGCGAAACCGCCCTCGTCGCCCACGGCGGTGGAAAGCCCTGCTTCCTTGAGCAGGCTCTTCAGGTTATGAAAGATCTCCGCGATCCAGCGGACGGCTTCCCTTTCAGAAGGAGCGCCCACGGGCATAACCATGAACTCCTGGAAGTCCACGGAGTTGTCCGCATGGGAGCCTCCGTTGATGATGTTTGCCATGGGAACGGGAAGATTGTTGGCATGGTAAGCCCCAAGGTACTTGTAAAGGGGGATCCCGAGATAGTCCGCGGCGGCCCTTGCAACTGCCATGGAGACACCGAGAATGGCGTTTGCTCCAAGCTTGCCCTTGTTCTCGGTTCCGTCCAGCTCGATCATGGTCCGGTCGACATCGATCTGCTCAAGTGCATCCAGACCGATAATCTCCGGAGCAATGATGTTGTTTACGTTCTCTACAGCTTTAAGAACGCCCTTGCCGAGGAAACGACTCTTGTCGCCGTCTCTCAGTTCAACAGCCTCGTGAACACCGGTAGATGCCCCGGAAGGTACGGCTGCCCGTCCCATGGAGCCGTCTTCCAGGATAACGTCCACTTCTACGGTGGGGTTTCCCCTGGAGTCGATAATCTCCCGTGCTTCAACGTACTCAATAATACTCATGTATAGTCTCCTGATAAAAAATGGAAATCATGTTTAGAATTATCCAAATACCCCCTGAAAGTCAAGGTAAAAGGGCGGAGCCATGATTGAATGCTTTTCTTGACCCCCCTCACGGCATGGCATAGAATGGTGCCATGCTTTACTCCCGACTCTTTGGCAAAACCCTGCGGGAACGCCCTCAGGGAGGTTCCGCGAAAAGTTTCCTGGTCCTGCAGCAGGCCGGTTTTATCCGTTCCCTGGGGCCGGGTCTTTTCTCGTATCTTCCCCTGGGCATACGTACCCTGCGGCGTATAAAGGAGATTATTCGCCAGGAGATGGAGTCCCTTGGCGGGCAGGAGGTCCTGGTGCCCCTGATCAATCCCTACGAGATATGGGAGCGGGGTGGACGTGCGGAACTTGTTGGTCCGTCCCTGGTTCGGTTTCAGGATCGGCAGGGCCGGGAATTTGTGCTTTCACCTACCCACGAGGAGGCCATGGTCGAGCTTCTGCGCATGGGTTTGAACTCCTATCGGGACCTGCCGGTATTGCTGTACCAGTTTCAGACCAAGGTCAGGGACGAGGAGACGCTCCGGGGAGGCCTTCTGCGTTCCCGTGAGTTCATCATGAAGGATGCCTACTCTTTTCATCGCTCCTATTCCGACCTGAATAATTTCTTCCCCAGGATGTTTCTTGCATATCAGCGCATTTTCCAGCGTCTGGACCTTACTGTTGTCGCCGCTGAATCGGGTGTTGGTTTCATGGGAGGACACAAAGCCTATGAGTTCCTGATGCCTTCCAGGGAAGGGGAGGATGTTTTTGTCATTTGTGAGCATTGTGCTTACAAGGCGAACCGGGATGTTGCCATTGCCCACAAGGAGTACGGTTCAGAAAATCCTCTTCCTCTGGAGAAGATCCTGACTCCCGAATGTACCTCCATGAATCGCCTGTCCCGTTATCTGAAACTTCCCAAGTCGAAGCTTGTCAAATCGATGATGTATCAGTCCTCCCGGGGGCTGGTAATGGCGGTTGTACGGGGAGATTATGAGGTCAGTGTCGACAAACTCAGCAAGGTAAGCGGCTGTAACATATCGGACCTTGCCGGGATCGAACGGATTAAGGAGCTGGGGATCTCTCCAGGCTATATGTCACCCCTGGGGATCTCCGGGGATGTCCTGGTTGTTGTAGACGATACCGTGGCGAACAGTAACAACCTGGTAATGGGAGGAAACGAGACGGGGCTCCATTATGTCAATGTAAATTTCGGCCGCGATTTTGAAACATCCCTGGTGGGAGATATCGTAAGGACCCGGGGCCGGGATACCTGTTTCCAGTGCGGACATCCCCTGAAAGAGGTGCGGGCTATTGAGCTGGGGAATATCTTTAAACTTGGTGACGTCTATTCCCGGGCCATGGGACTCGAGTTTCAGGATGACAAACGCAGACGTTACCATCCCCATATGGGCTCCTACGGTATCGGCATGGGACGGCTGCTTAATGCGGTAGCTGCTGCTCATCGGGATGAAAAAGGTATCTGCTGGCCGGTGGAAGTAGCGCCTTTCAAGGTATACCTGATGGGAATCGGAAAAAGTCACAAGGTCAGGAAGGTCGTCTTCGAATTGTACGAGGAACTCGGCCCGGAGATTGCTCTGCTGGATGACAGACTTGAATCTCCCGGGGTCAAGTTCTTCGATGCCGAGCTCATCGGCATTCCCTACCGGATTGTCGTAACCTCCGGGCTTTTATTGAACGATGAGGTTGAAGTGTACGAACGGTCCAGCGGGAGGATCTGGCAGGTGCCTCTAACGGAGCTTGTGTCCCAGGTTCTTGCCTATTAAGGGAAATTTTATGCTACAGTGCAGGGTATGAGTATGGAGTTGACACCGGAATTAATCGACCAGATAATCTTCGGCATGGAAAACCAGATATCCTATTATTATCTGGATCTGGAGCAGGGCATAGTTGAAGAAGAGAGCCAGCTCGAAGAGGATCAGTGTGCCGACGAGTCACGATATATTCTGATTCCCCGCTGGAGTTCCGCCGACGGTTTTCAGCTGATGGAGCGTTTTGTTGATTCCCTGCGTAATCCGGTTTTCCGGGAGCGTCTGCGTGAAGCCCTCGCCTCCAGGAAAGGGGTATTCCGGAACTTCAAGAATATCCTGAAGGAACGTGAAGATATTCAGCGTCTCTGGTTCCAGTTCAAGGAGCGTGAAATGCGGGCCAGGGTCCTGGAATGGTACGAACAGGTATGCGAGGCTCTGGGATTTCAGAAACTGGGTCCCGAGCGGGAAGAGACGGAAGACCTTGTCCTCACCGATTTTGTAATTTCACCGGGAGATATGGACTTGAAGGAGCGTCTGGAGGAGTATGACCTGAAGGCTTTCAGGGAGGCCTGCGGAGACAATCCGCGTGATCTGACCCATCTGCTGTTCCTCTCCCGCCGCGCTATTGTTCCGGATAACCCGGACAAGCTGGTACTTTACCAGGCTTCCACACCGGAAGGGGAGACCGCAGGGCTGATCTGGGGTACCGACGCATGGCTCAGTCCCCAGGCAGCGAAGTTCTTTGATGAGGACCCGGGGGTCTCGTTCCTGCTGCAGTTTTATGTGGAACCGGAATACCGGGGCCTCGGACTCGCACGGCTGCTTCTGGATACCTATATACGGGAGGCCTACAAGCGGGAGGTGAAACGGGTCATTCTGGATCTGTGGGGAAGCGCCCAGAGCATGGGCCGGGTTCTGGATGAGTATGGTTTTACCAGGTACCGCAGCTCCTTTGCTCTGGATCTCGATGCCTGGAGTAACCGGATATGAGAACTGTCCTTCTGTTGCTGCTGCTGACAGCCTGTCTCCTTTCCATGCCGGGTTGCTTTCTCGGTACTTCAGTGGAAGAGTTTGTTGTTGCCGGGACCCGGGGAATAGAAAGCATCGATCCTCATTATGCAAAGAGCCCCGGAGAGCAGCGTATTGTCCATGCTCTTTTCGAAGGCCTGGTACGTGCTGATCCGGAAACAGGGGCTCCGGTGCCGGGAATCGCGGAGAGCTGGGGACCCAGCGATGACGGTTTGAAAGTCAGTTTTACCCTTCGAGAGACGGTATGGAGTGACGGAATACGAATAAGCGCCCAGACTGTAGTGGATTCCTGGCTGCGGGGAATGGATCCTCAAGTCGCTTCGCCCTTTTCCTGGTACCCTGGATTATTCATAAGGGGAGCCCGGGAGTACCTTTCCGGTGTTGCGGGACCGGAGGTGGTAGGTATCAGAGCCGTTGACGATTATCTTCTTCAGGTCGAACTGATCCGGCCGATGCCCCATTTTATCCAGGCCCTTGTACATCCTGCCTTTCTTGTTGTACCGATGCATCGGATTGATAAATTTGGTCCCTCCTGGACAGATCCTGAAAATTTTGCTGGAAACGGAGCTTTCCTGCCCCAGGAGCGGGGCGAGAGCGGCGGCATTACCCTGACCAGGAATAATCAATATCGGAATGCCGGACAGACGGCCGTGAAGAAGCTTGTTTATCGTGTTGTTCCGGAGGCTGAAATTGCCGTCGGCATGTTCATGGACGGAAAGGTTGACTGGGTATGGGACCTGCCGGAGGAGCTGCCTTTGGAACTCCATGAGAATGATGCCCTTCATCTGGCCCCGACGCTGGAAAACTATTATCTCCTGGTCAACAACGAACAGGAACCCTTCAGCGATCCACGGGTTCGCCGGGCTCTGTCGCTGGGATTTAATCGGAAGGATCTGGTCGACAAGCTGGCGGCGGGACGGCTTGTCGCCGCCTACGGGATTGTTCCACCCAATCTTCCAGGATATTCCGGGGAAGCTCTTTTTGAAGAGGACGCCTCAATGGCCAGGACCTTGCTGGCAGAGGCCGGTTTTCCAGACGGAAAAGGTTTTCCGCCATTTTCCATTCTGTATAACCGCTCGGATTTCAACCGGGATGTTCTGGAATTTATTTCTGCGTCCTGGCGGGAGAACCTCAATCTGCGCTGTGAGCCGGTCAACGAGAAGTGGGGCAGTTACCTTATTACCCGTCGTCTTCATGATTTCAGCCTTGCCCGGGCCGGCTGGATGGGAGATTTCCCGGATCCTCTTGCCTTTCTTGCTCCCTTTATTTCCATTCACGAGAACAACGACGGATTGTACAGGAATCTGGCCTTCGACGAGGCCCTGCTGAGCGCCGAGGATCTTCCCTACGGAGAGGAGCGCTTCAAACAGCTGGCCAGGGCGGAGTCAATTCTCGTCAGAGAGGATATGGGGGCCATTCCCGTTTTCTTCAGGGCCTCCGCAAATTTGATTGATACGGAAAAGTGGGACGGATGGTATACGAACAGTCTGGACCTTCATCCCTTTTCCAGCATACGGCTCCGCTGATTCTTCAGGGATTGAGGACAAGTCCGTACTCTTTTCCCAGGAAGGCGGGGAGTTCATCGATCCGCTGAATTACCGGATATTCCCCCCCGGGATGCCGTCCCATTTCGTCGATCAGGAGAGCATGACCGCCCATGCGACGAAATGGCTCCAGGTAACCCGGAATATCATCTATAAAAAGGGTTTCCTCCGGCCGCTGCTGAATAACTTCCAGAATGCGGCTGTAGACGGCGGGATCCGGTTTTCCCACAAAGTTGTTGTATCTAAGGTCGAAAATCTGCTCGAACTGGTCCAGGATTTCCAGGTAGCTCAGAACACGTTCCGCGTGTTCCCTGGGGGAATTGGTCAGAATTGACCTTTTAACCGGAAGGGAGCGTATGATATTGGTAAGAGCGGGATTCTTTGTAAGATAGCATTCCATTCTTTTCGGATGTACCGCATCCATGTAATCATCAATATCGGTAAAGTTATGAACCTGAATCAGCCACTGCAGGGTTGTTCCGAACTCCCTGCGGCGTTCCCTGCGTTGACGCCGTGCCTCTTCCTCACTGATGTCGAGATAATTGGCGACGAAGCTGTTGATTCCCTTCTCGAAGCGCTCTCCAAGAATGCTCGATTCCGGGTAGAGGGTATTGTCCAGATCGAATAGAATATAGCGTATCATGTAGTGTAAGCTACCTGAAAGTAGTGCCCGGGGCAAGAGTCGCCGGGCAGTAAAGCTTGACATTGCTCCCCTCATTCAGGAAGCTGGGAGTGTCGCGCTACAGAACAGAATATTCAGAAGAGGTATGCTGAGGATGAAAGAGTTTTTTGCCCTGCGCAGAAAAGCAATATATAAATACCTGGAGGATTTTCTCCATCACCGGGCCGGAGAACTGGCGGCGATCAACCCCTTGGGCCCCGTTGCAGCAGAGAGACTTCTCGATTACTCCCGGGAAGGGAAGATGATCCGGGGAGGACTTGCCGGGCTGGGGCAGGGACTCTTTGCCGGCCAGGTGGATGAGGAGGCCGACAAGCTGGGGGCTGTAATGGAACTTTTCCAGTCCGCCCTGCTGATTCATGACGACATAATGGACCGGGATCTCTTACGGAGGGGGAAGCCGGCCATGCATGTCCAGTTCGCCGAAGATCTCAAAGGGGAAAACGCCTCGGATGCCGGGCGGACCGGAGAATCCCTGGGTATCTGTGTAGGAGATATCTCTTTTTTCCTGGGCTGCGAGATTCTCTCATCCATCCGGGTTCCTCCGGAGGTTCTGGGAAAGCTGATGACCCTCTGCTCCCGGGAGATGGCCGGTGTCGGGCTGGGGCAGATGCAGGATATCAGAGCCGGGGTTCTGCCGGAGCCTCCTTCAGAAGAGGAGGTCCTTTCTCTCTATGTTCACAAAACCGGACGCTACACCTTTTCCATGCCCCTGATGGCGGGAGCCCTTATCGGAGGGGGCGATGAAAAATCCCTTGAATCCTTGAGCCGCCTCGGGGAGCTTCTGGGGGTTATCTTCCAGGTTCGGGACGACGAACTCGGACTCTTTGGAAAACAGCAGGAGATAGGCAAACCCGTGGGAACCGATCTGAACGAGGGAAAGCAGACCATCTTCTATGTTAAACTGCTGAACCGGCTGAACGGACCAGAAAAGGAGAGAATAACCCGGCTGGTCGGCGCCTCGGAAGTGGGTCCTGACGATATGCGTTTTGTACGTGAAAAACTGGAAACGAGCGGTGTTCTTGGAGAAGTGGAAACACTTCTTCAAACATACCAGCGTATGGCAGAAGCAGAAATTGAGGGCCTGGCTGCTGCGTACGGGGAGTTCCGGGAGATCCTTGCCTCCTTCGGGGAGTATAATTTTAGCCGAAAGATATAAAGGCGCTATATCCTTCCGGACCGGATAATACCGATAATCAGCCAGAGTCCCAGTACCCCTGCAACAAAATAGCCGCCCAGGGCAATTATGGAGAATCCGAAGACTTTCAGACCCCCTTCGAACTGATTCATGAAGGAGGATCCGATCAGGAGCCCCGCGATTATAATGCTGAAGGCCAGGCGGTTGAAGGACTTGTCCAGTTCCCTGGTTGTTGTATCCAGTCCCTTTATCTCGACCTCCAGTTTCAGTTTTCCGGCCCGAAGCTTCTTCATGATCATGCTGGCGTCGTTTGGAAGTCCTCTGAAAAAAGTCCCGGCCTCGGCAAGAAAATCCAGGGTGTCGGTAAATCGCTCTTTAGGCCGGATCCTTTCGAACATGTATTCCCGAAGAAAAGGTTCCGCCGCCTCGATTATATTGTATTCAGGGTCCAGCTCCCGGCCCAGTCCCTCCGCGGTGAGTATGACTTTGAATGTAAGGGCCAGATCGGCGGGAAGAGATATGTGAAAGGTCCGGATGATCCGGGATAGGTCCTCGATGATCTTTCCCGCTTGTATGTGTGCAACGGGGATGCTGTAATAATAGTTGATCAGGTTGTTCAGCTCGTGGCGGAAATCGTGGATCGAAGTCTCCTCCTCTATAAAATCCATTCTCAAAAAGGTCTGGACTATCTTGTTCGGGTCCTTTCTGACGAAGGCCTCAAAGATCGAGAAAAGAGCTTCCTTCATGTGGCGGTCGATAAACCCGACCATACCGAAATCCAGGGGACAGAGTTTAGCGTCCGGAGTTATGATGAAATTACCGGGATGGGGATCGGCATTGAAAAAACCGAATTTGAAGATCTGTGTAAGGATGTAATGGACACCGAGATCAGCGTAATGACGGCGTTCTTCCGGGCTGTGTTTTTCCTCGATGAACTCTCCCACTGTAGTACCGGGAATATATTCCATTGTAAGGACCCGGGAGTTTGAATAATCCCAGAAGACCTTCGGGATGATGATGCCTTCTTCTTCGGAGAAGCTCTTGCGGAAGAGGTCAAAGGCACGGCCTTCGTGATAGAAATCCAGTTCCATTTTTATGCTGCGGGAGAACTCATCCACGATCTTAAGCGGACCGTAGATTTTCAGGGCTGGAATGTAGCGCTCCGCAAGCTGGGCAAGGTCCCGCAGGATAGCCAGGTCCGTTTCCACCATGCTGGTAATTCCGGGACGCCGAACCTTGATGGCGACTTCGTCTCCCTCAATCGTGACGCCCCGATGCACCTGTGCAATTGAAGCGGAGGCGATGGGCTCTTCCTGGAATTCCCGGAAAATCCGGTCCAGGCTGCGATTGAAGCTCCACTCTAGTTCTGCTCTGATTTCTCCTGCAGGGAGGGGCAGGGCATCGGTCTGCAGCTGGCTCAGTTCGGCGGTATAGTCTTCAGGGAGAATGTCCGTTCTGAGACTCAGTATCTGACCGAGCTTGATAAAGGTGGGGCCCAGATCTTCGAGCATATAGCGCAGGCGGATAGCCATGGGATCCTTGTGGGAAACCGAGGCACCCCTGCGATGCTGGAGCTTTCGTACGATGTTCGGTCCTTTAATAATCCCCAGATGAATAAGGAAGTCTTCGAAACCGTAGGCGATCAGCTTAGCGATTATTGCCCGGTAGCGGCCCAGTTTGCCGATGTGCTTTGATTTTTTTCTGTTTGCGAACAACCCCACGGCTCTATTGTACAATCTCCGGCGGGGGGAATCCAGTCAAATCACGGGAATTGAACCCCCGCAGCCCGCAGAAGGATGAAAAAGATAAGCTGGATCAGCACATACAGGATTCCAAGGCGCGATTGTGTCCGTATGCGCAGTTTGCCGTACAGCCAGGAACAGAGGGCGGCTATGCCGAACCAGGCAAGATAATTCTGCAGCGGAATGCTTCCCCCATCCCAGTGCCAGTAATCCAGGGAAATGGCTGCGGGCTCCATGACCCAGTCAAAAACCAGAGCCCCCAGGCCCGCAAGCAGTCCGCCCAGGATAGGATTTTTGACTATCCGGAAGACTTCTCCCGAGAGGGCCAGTACTATGATTGTCCAGTTGAAGCCGATTACCACAGGTACCTGGAAAAACTGGAAGCCCAGGCTGCTCCCGTAAACATAGCCCCCGAATATCAGGCCTGTGGCTACACCCAGGGCTTCCATTATGAAGGTAAAAATATAGGTACCCCCGATCCAAAGCAGGGCCCTCTGCTGCGGTTGAGGGTTCACATGGAGGACAACCAGACTTCCGAAGATCAGCAGCACCCAGGGGGTTAGGCGTATCATCAGCGGCAGTGTCGGAGGATAGATATGCCCGGCGACGCCCACGGAGTAGAACAAGGCTATTACAAGGGCTGCAATTCTGTAATCCCTGTAAATCGGGCTGAGTTTCATCTAGTCCTCCCGTGTTGTATCGCGAGTTTCGCGGCTATTATTCCAGACAGCACCGCCAGAGGCATCCCGCCGCCTGGATGGGCGCTTCCTCCGCAGAAATAAAGACCATCGAGGCGGCGGCTTCTGTTAGGATGCCGACGGAAGGAGGCGGAGATGCTGTTTGACGCGATGCCGTAGAGGGAACCGTGGGTACTGGACGTGCGGGACTCAATCTCCGGAGGTGTCAGGCTTCCTTCCGCTTCTATCAGGGGAAGAATCTCGGTCCCGAGCCGGGAATAAAGTTTTGCCAGTACCCTGTTGCGAACCCTCCGGGTAATTGTCGGCCAGTCCTGTCCGTAATCTGCGGGAGCGTTTATCAGTACGAACCAGTTCTCCCCTCCTTCGGGGGCATCCGCGGTGCTGAGCCTGGAAGTGATGTTGATGTATACCGACAGGTCTTCAGGCAGATCGCCCTTGTCGAAAATCCACCGGAACTCCACCGGGTAGTCGGAGGAAAAGAAGATGTTGTGCAGCCCCAGCTCAGGAAAGGTCTTTTTTATCCCCCAGTAGAATACTATGCCGGAGGACGAGGGTTCCAGGCGGCGATAACGCCGGGCTTCCCGCGAACCTGGTGCAAAGAGGAGTTTTTCGTAGGTACTCAGAACATCCGCATTGCTGACGACGACGGATGATTCAATCCTTTCTCCCCCTGCCCGGATTCCCGTGACGCGGCCTTTTTCGGTGAGGATCTTCTCCACGGGGCTGGAGAAGTGGAACACCGCGCCTTTTTCCCGGGCTGCGGCATACATACTGTCGGGTATGGCGCGGATGCCTCCTTCGACGCCGAAGGCCCCCAGGTTGTACTCCACGTGGGGAATCAGGGTCATTGTGCCGGGGGTTTTATAGGGACTCGATCCGTTGTATGTCGCGTAACGATTAAAGAGCTGGACGAGTTTCGGGTCGGTGAAAAACCGGCGGTTGATGGAGTCCATTTTCGTCATGGCGCCGATAAAGGGAAGCCCCGGCAGGGCACGGAGGAATTCTCTGGAAAGGTAGGTCTCTTTTTCGTGAAGACTGTTCCGGAGAAAGATATTGCCCGCGGTGGCGTATATTTTTCTGCAAGCCTCAAGATATCGCGCTACCTGCTCCGGGTTCTCACGGGTGTTCCCGCGGATCTCATCGAGGAACAGCTCTCTCCGGCTGTAGCTGTGCAGCCCGCTTCCGTCGCTGAAAAAATACCGGGTAATAGGTGACAGGGGAACAAAGCCCAGATGCTCGGAACGCTTCATTCCAAGGGCCTCAAACCACTCGTCGAATACAAAGGGCATGGTCAGGAGGCTTGGTCCGGTATCGAAACGGTAAGGACCGATCATTTCGCTTCCCGCTTTGCCCCCCGGGGCGGCGGCCTGTTCAAAGACCTCTACCTCAAAGCCGGCGGCAGCCAGATACCCTGCGGCAGCTATACCTCCAAGTCCTGCGCCGATTACGACTGCCCGCGCCCCCATCCTATATGTCCTTTCGCTCCATAAAACGGTAGGGCGCACGGGGCGTTTCGGTGGAACCCCTTCCTTCCGGGCCTGTATATGAACCCTCCCTGGGAGAGGGTCCCGTTTTTCCGTCCAGGAAAATACGGAAGAGGGAAAAATTGAGGCTTAGAAGGGAAAAACTGTAGAAGAAGTCCTCCAGAGGAATGGACCCGATGCGCAGACCCCAGTTTTCCGCCGGGGAGTAGCTGACTACCGGTACCGCCGTCAGCACCCCGTTTACCAGGGCAAAAGCCAGATAGCTGATACCAATGGCGGTCCAGAAATTGAGACTCCTCAACAGCCGGGGCTGAAGAAAACGCAATACCAGAAAAGCCAGGGCGAGAAGGAGCATGACCCAGCAGGAGTAAGCCCGGCTGCGGAACAGGATCGCCCCTGTCAGGGCAAGTCCTGCAAGCACCAGGGCGCTGTCAGCCGGTACCGTCAAGGTCTTTTCCCTCTGGTAGCCCCGTACACAGGCATAGACGAATATGCTGGCAAAGGGTACGGTCAGAAAAAAGAGCCATTCCCCCGGGGGAAGTCCCAGAATCTTCAGGGTTCCGGCGTAGATGGGAGAAAAACTCCAGTGCCCTGAGGCGGTAGCGTATATGTCCTGGGAAATAAAGACCGCCGCGACAGGAACAATTGCCTTGAAGGCAGCGCCCCATTGACGATAAAACACTACCCGCCGGTCAAATGAGAGAAGCAGGGGGAAAAGCATCACCAGCATATTGATCAGCAGGTAAAGATTCACCGGCTCTTCCTCAGGCTCTGAAGATGTTGGCTGCAATGGCAGCCATGATGCGGGGCCGGGATGGCTTCACCTTTTGCCGATAAACAATAAATGGGTCTTTTTCGATGATTCCGGCGCTCCATGTGTACATATCTCCCGCTGTCTTGATGGGGATGCGGTATTGCCGGGGAATAAGGGAATAACCCTCTTCCGCCTGGCGCTGCCATTCTTTGTAGCGTTCTGTCTGCAGCTGCATAAAGCTGCGAAACTGATCCGGTTTGCTCCGGGTCTCCTCTTCCTTCAAGGAGTCCAGCCCGCTCTCCTCCAGGGGAAGATAACGACGTCCGAGGCTGTTATCCTCGGCAATATCCCGGATAAAATTGATGTACTGCATTGACCGTCCCAGCCGGCAGGCAGGGTAATCCGCCTCGCCGGGAAGCCTCATTATACGTGCCATAAAGAGGCCGATGACCTCGGCTGAGCCATGGATATACTCCAGGGTCTCCTCCAGGCTGTCGTAGTTTTTTTTATACAGGTCCATCTCCATGGATTTGAAGAAAGCCTCTGTCCAGAGGGGATCAAAGTTCCGCAGGGACGCAAGTTGTACGAAGCTGTCTACTACGGGATCTCCGGTAATTTCTCCCTGTACAGCTGTGGTGTATCTCTCCCTGAAGCGGGCGAATCCGTCGGCATCCTGGGGAATCGTGTCCACATGATTGTCTGCCACACGCACAAATGCGTAGAGGATAAAGACCTCCTCCCGTACCCTTTTCGGGAAAAAAAGACTTGAATTGAAATAGGTTTTGCTTCCGGCTTTGAATATATCCCTGTGTATCTTCCGGGCCTCAAGATGCTGTTCCATAATCTCCTGTTATACTCCCACCGGCTTTCCGCGTAATTTTTCTATTTCTTCCGCGACTACCTGTGCGGATATCAGGGTCATTGGAACACCGACACCTGGGTGGGTAAACTGACCGGAATAAAAGAGGTTTCTGAGTTTTGCCGACTGATGGGCGGGGCGGAAAACCGCGGTCTGAAAGAGGGTGTGGGAAAGCCCCAGGGCGGTTCCCTTGAAGGCGTTGTAATCCGCCGTAAAATCCCGATGACTGTAAATGCGGCGTATCGCGACATCCTTGTGGAGATCTTCTCCTGTGACCTTTTCTATATGCTTGAGCACCTCTTCGGCGTAGGCTTCCCGCCGGGAATCGGTGTCGTCCAGGCCGGGGGCCACGGGAACAAGAATAAAGACGTTCTCTCCTCCAGGCGGGGCGGAGGTGGTGTCGGTCTTGGAATTGCAGCTCAGGTAAAAACATGGGTTGGAGGGCCATTCGGGTTTTTTGAAGATCTGGTCGAAGTGGCGGTCCCAGTCCTCGGCAAAATAGAGATTATGGTGTTCCATCTTTTCCAGCCGCCTGTTGATTCCCATGTAGATTATGAACATTGAGGGAGCGACGACTCGTGAGTTCCAGTACCCCGGACTGTAGCGGCGGTATTCTCGTGACAGCAGGTCTGTTTCGGCATGGTGATAGTCGGCACTGTTCACCACCAGGTCTGCGGGGTACCGTTCCTCTCCACATACTACCGCCGAGATCCTGTCCTTCCCGTATTCATAAGCTGTTACGCTTCTGCCGGTAAGGATGCGTACACCGCAGTCCTCGGCAAGGCGGCGGAATCCCTCGGCAGCTCCTGCCATGCCTCCTTCGGGGTAGTAGACACCCAGGTTCAGATCCACATGGGACATGATTGAGTAGAGGGCCGGGGCGTCTTTAGGTCCTGTCCCAAGGAAAACCATGGCATACTCAAGAATCTGTCGTGCCCGGAGGTCCTGGAAATAGGTTTTTACAAAGGAATCCATATTGGTAAAGACGTTCAGCTTGAGCCCTTCCTGGATGATCCTCCTGTTAAAAAACTGAAATATTGACCGGTATTCCCTGTAGAGGAACTCCTTCATGGCGACATTGTATTTATACTCCGCCTGGTCCAGATATTTCTGCAGACGCAGGCCCGCCATGGGTTCAAAGCTGTCGAAGAGCTTCTTTGTCTCCTCCAGATTGCTGGTAATGGTTACCGCTTCGGCCTTCTCGAAAAATACCTTGTAGTAATTGCTGAGCTGATGCAGGCTGAAGTAGTCCTCCCGATTTTTTCCAAGATACTCGAAGAACGCGTCGAAGACCTCCGGCATAAGATACCAGGAGGGACCCATGTCGAAGGTAAAGCCTCCGCTTTTCCACTCCCTGGCCCTGCCTCCGGTGGAATCATTCTTTTCAAGAAGGGTAACCTGGTAGCCCTTATGGGCCAGAAGGGCAGCCGTCGCCAGTCCGGAAAACCCTGCACCGATTACCACAGTATTTTCTGCCATTATGTATCTGCCTTTTTCTGCAATAGTCTGGAGTAAAGTATAGCAGCAAGCGATTCAGTTTGAAATAAAAACCAGGAAAATAATGTTCTGCGTAAGCGAAGCTTGTTCTCCAGCATCCTGCTTGATACTTGTTTCTTTGTTTTCTACAATACACCGACCCACGCTGAATCAGGAGGCCTGAGTGAACTCCCTCAATTTTACTGTTCCCAAACTTGGAGAGGCCAAGATCATCTCTCCCATCAAGATGTCCACTAAAACCGGGGACAATATGGCAAACTACGTCAGGGACGACGAGTTTATCCTCTACAACATCGATGCCAAGCCGGGGAGTTACACCATTGAGTATACCTCTCAAGACCTCCTGGAAAAGGCCGGTCCCCGGGAGAAGATCTTTTTCTCTCCCGGCCATGTACATGCCGGTATAGTGACCTGCGGGGGACTCTGTCCCGGTTTGAACAACGTGATCCGTGCCCTGGTGCGTACCCTCTGGTACAGCTACGGCATCCACCGGATATCGGGAATACGCAACGGGTATCGCGGATTTCTGCCCCAGTACGGAATCCCGGTGATGCCCCTGGACCCCGATATTGTCGACGACATTCATACCAAGGGCGGAACCATTCTGGGCTCCTCCCGGGGGGGCGCGGACGTGGAAGCTATCTGCGACTCCATCGAGCGGATGAATCTGAACATGCTTTTTACCATTGGCGGGGACGGTACCCAGCACGGGGCATTCCGTATAGCCGAGGAACTGGAGCGGCGTAACCAGAAGATATCCATTATCGGCATACCGAAAACCATCGACAACGACCTTTCCTTTATTCAGAAATCCTTCGGTTTCGAAACGGCCGTATCAGAAGCTGTCGCCGCGGTATCCAGCGCTCATACGGAAGCCCATGATGCGATAAACGGAATCGGCCTCGTCAAGGTGATGGGACGGGAGTCCGGCTTCATTGCCGCCCATACCGCCCTGGCAATCAACGATGTTAACTTCGTTCTGATTCCCGAGATCGATTTTGACCTGGAAGGGGAATTGGGACTTTTTGCCGCCCTCAAACGGCGTCTGGAACTGAGACACCATGCGGTTATTCTGGTTGCCGAAGGTGCAGGGCAGCGCTATATGGAATCTGAACAACAGACTGATCTTTCGGGAAACAAGATTCTCGGTGATATCGGTCTTTTCCTGAAAAAGGCGATACGGGACTACTTCGAAAAGCTGGGGATGGAGACCAGCATCAAGTATATCGATCCCAGTTACATGATCCGCTCCGCTCCAGCCAATCCCAACGACTCAATATACTGTGCCCGGCTGGGGACCCATGCGGTGCATGCCGCCATGTCGGGACGGACCAAGACATTGATCAGTATGGTAAATAACACCTTTGTGCATCTTCCCATCGAGATCGCCATTAACAAGCGCAACACGGTAGACCCTGAGGGGCCGCTGTGGCGGGATGTCATCGGGGCCACCCACCAGCCTATGCTCTTCAAGAACGACTGATCCGGCAGAAATCCTGATTTGCTCCCGCGGATCAGGTGAAGTAGTATATCTGTATGGAGAGACCAACAGTCCTGATTCCATTCAAACCGGCCTGCCAGGGGAGTCTCTGTCAGGATGTCTTTCTGTACCTGCGTCCCGAGACCAACGGCATACAGGTGGAGAGCCGGATAATGCGGGTCGTATACGAGAACCCCGGGTATCGTGACGCCATAGAACTGGCCTTTCTGGCTAATATACCCGGAGATTTTCTTGTTGACCGAAGGGTAGTGGAACGGCACTACCATGTGCGGATCTTCTTCGCCCGGCATGGAGTAGAAGCCTTTACCCCCTGGATGATGAACGCTTTTATCTCCCGTTTCGGAAAAAAGGAGGCGGAAAAGATAACCGGGGCCTACGAGGCTCTGGACATCCTCGGCCTTTCTCCGGAAGAGCTTTTTCGCATATGGGTTCCCCAGTCAGATTTTTTCCTTCTCTGCGGTCAGAACATCAAGCGTTTCAAGGATCTGTATATCGTTAATTACGATATTCCCGCGATTCTTTCCAGGAATACCATCAGCACGGATATCGCCGTCATGATATTCCGGACATCCCTGGATTACCGGCATATCCACTCCCTGGTTGCCGCCATTGGCACTGAGCTGCAGAATGCAGAGCTCCTTCGAAAGGATATGCCCCTTTCCAGGATTTTTCACTACTCAAAAAGCCCTTTTGAACAGATCCTTGATGCAGCGGGTTATCTGTACCGGGAGGACTCAAGCCCGGAAGCGCCCGAAAGCTGCTCGTTCTTTCAATATCTGACCCGGGAGCGGGGATTTTCCCGTAAGGAGGTCCTGGGAGCTCTGAATCAGCCGATCATGCATTTTCAGGAAGGTGAGGATGATATTCTCACCCATACTCAGGACAGCACCTTTCCCGGGGCCGCTGATATCTTTTCCAGGGTAAAGGCGCAGAGTGTTCTCCCCCTGGACGAGCAGCTTTTTTAGAAGTACTCTAAAATTACTCTAAAAACAGTATTTGCACCAAAATTCTATTGAAATTCATCTGTAACCTCTGGATCATTATTTTGTTTATTGTTATAGTTAGAGCATAAAATATTTTACCGGGTGTTAGCGGGATCCGAAATAGTCCCGGTAACCAGGCCCACACGCTTTTATTTCCCCTCAGGGTTTTACCTCCTTTCCCTGAGGGTTATTTTTTTTCTGCCTTCTTGTCTGTTTATGTGCCTCTCCTCTACAATGGGTCCCGGAGGAAACGTGAAGCTACTGCATACCTCGGACTGGCATCTCGGACATCGGCTCCTGGAACGCAGCCGCCTGGAGGAACAAGGTCTCTTTGTTGACTGGCTTGTCGATCTGGTCCGGTCCGAGAAACCTGAACTTTTAATCCTGTCCGGAGATGTTTTTGATACCGGAACTCCCCCCAACGCCGCACTCGAGCTCTATTATGATTTTCTCTACCGGATTTCCCGCATACCCTGCCGCGGTACCGTGGTAACAGGAGGGAATCATGATTCTGTTTCTACCCTGAATGCTCCCCGCCAGCTCCTGAACCGATTCCGGGTTCATGTAGTCGGAGGTGCAATGTCTCCCGGGGAGGAGCTCTTTATTCTGCGGGACGAAGAAGAGAAGCCCCTCGCCTGCGTGGGATGTGTGCCTTTTCTGCGGGAGCGGGATATTCGTCAGCCCAGGGCCGGTGAAAGCATCGAAGAGCGGGATGCGGCCCTTGTCGCGGGCCTGAAGGAGCATTATCAGTCAGTGTCCCGGGCGGCCTCCGGGTATGATAATCTGCCGTTTATTCTGACCGGACATCTGCTGGCCGCCGGAGGGGGGAGGTCTTCTTCCGAGCGGGATCTCTACGTTGGTAACCTGGGACAGGTCGATTCTTCGATTTTTCCCGCTTCGGCGGACTACTGCGCCCTGGGACATCTGCATCGTCGGGGCCGGGTGGACGGCAGGGAGCATATCCGGTACAGCGGATCACCCCTGGCCCTGGATTTCGGGGACGAGACCCGGAAGAGCGTGGTCCTGGCGGAGTTTCAGGGAAAGGAACTGTTATCTCTCGAAGAGTTTCCTGTTCCGGTTTTCAGGCGCCTTGTCTCTCTTTCCGGATCTCTTCCCGAGATCATCTGGCAACTGGAGGATATTGCGGGCAGGGATGAGGAGCTTAGCCCCTGGCTCGATATCAGCGTCAGCGACCAGATCCCCGATGCACAGGAACGAATCGAGGAGGCCTCCGCGGGGCTTTCCCTCGAGATCCTCCGGGTTCGCTATGCAAAGAATGATACCAGTAATGAAGGCTGGGAGGATACGGATCTGCACCTGAGCGAACTCTCGCCTCTGGAGGTTTTCAAACGCCGGTGCGAGTCCCGGGGCGAGGAAGCGGACGACGAACTGATCCGGGCGTATAAGGAGCTTCTGGTAATCGCCGAGAACAATATTACCGGGGAGTTCCCGGGGGAGGAGGTATGAAGGTCCTGAGTCTCCGGCTGAAGAACCTCAACTCCCTGCGCGGAGAGTTCTTTATTGATTTTACCCGGGAACCCTTTGTGGATGCCGGACTGTTCGCTGTAATCGGGCCCACCGGGGCAGGGAAATCGACCATCTTCGATGCCCTCTGCATAGCTCTCTACGGTGAAACCCCAAGGCTTCAGAAACGAAAAGCCGCCGGCGCCGGGGTTCTGGAAATCGTATCCCGGCATACCGCCGAAGCCTGGGCGGAGGTGGAGTTCGAGGTACCCCGGGGAAGCTATCGTTCCCGCTGGGAGGTCCATCGGGCCAGAGGCAGCGTTACCGGGGCGTTTCAGCAGCCCCGCATGCGCCTGGCCAGAATTGATTCTGCAGGGGAGGAGCTGATAGAAGACAAGCTGAGCGAGGTCCCGGACCGGGTATCCCTGCTTTCCGGCCTCGATTTTACCCGCTTTACAAGGTCCGTGCTTCTTGCCCAGGGGGCTTTTGCCGCTTTTCTTGACGCAAAGCCGAATGAACGGGCTGACCTGCTGGAGAAGATGACCGGCAGCTTTATCTATTCCGAGCTTTCCCGTCTGGCCTTCGAACGTGCCAGGGAGGAGGAGCAGAAAGGAGTGGAGATAGCCCGGCGGATCGAGGATGTAAGAGTGCTGGATACAGAGAGCCTCTCTCTGGTGCAGGAGCAGCTGAAGGCGGCCCAGGAGCGCTATTCCCGGGCCAGGGAGAACAGGGATGCAATGGTCCTTGCGGTTGAAAAGGCGCAGCGGGGACAGAAAATCTTCGTCGAACTGGATGAAACTGCGGCCGGAATGGAAAAACTGGAGGAGCGGAGGGAGTCGATGGACGCGATGCGGGAGCAGCTGAGACTCCATCGGCAGGTGAAACCCCACTGGAACGATATCCGCCGCTTTGATCTTCTACAAGATGAACTATCCGGAGCAGCGGTGGAAATCCGGGAGATCAAGTCCTCCCTGGAACATATTGATCAGGGAATCCTGAGCGTCGAAACCGAAGCGGAGGATCTTCGGGAATCCCTGAAGGATTCCCGCGGCGAGTTGGCTGAAATACGTGAAAAAAAGGGGGAAGCTGAAAAGCTGGAAGCCCTGTTGTCAGAACGGAGGGCACGTCTGGGGGATGAGGAGGAACGCCTCCAGCGAATACGGAATCAGGTATCCCGGAACCTTGAGAATATTGAACAGTTGAAAAACAGGCTTTCCGTTCTGAAGACGGAAAAGGAGCAGCTTGAAGCTGCCACCGAAAGCAGCGGACTCAATGAACTTGCCCGGAATCGGGAACTCTTTCTTTCCCGTTTGTCAGAAAGGAAAACCCTTGAACTGGAGATTCACAAGCTGAAGGATGAGCTTGAGCTTCTTCGAAGGGAACAGGCTAGTCTTTCCGGCCTGGTGGGCGAAGAATCTCTTCCTGAGCTGAGTGCTCTCAGACAGGAGCTTTCGGAACTCGAAAAGGTACTCTCCCGCACCGGAGATTCCAGGATTTTGAGGAATGAATTATCAGAAATCGATCTCCGGATAGGAGAACTGAAGGCCCTTGTCCCCTGGGCGGAACGTCGGGAGTCTCTCGCGGCTGAGCTCCTGCAGGTTCGACGGCATATCGAAAAACTGGAGGAAGAGATTGAGTCCGCCCGTCAGGATTCAGAAACTGCCCATACCCTTCGGGACCTGGCTGAAACAGGGCATCTGCACCTGGCTGCTCAGCGGTTGAAGGAGAAGCTGCAAAAGGGCAGTCCCTGCCCGGTCTGCGGTTCCAGGGAGCATCCCGGGGTCCGGCAGAAGGAACTCTTTTCCGGAGAGGCCCAGGAAAAAGAGGAGATTGACTTTTCCGCAGCAGAGGAGCGGTATCGAGATGCTCTTATCCGCCTTGCGTCTCTCCAGAACAGAAGGGATGCCCAGCGGGAAAAAGCCGCTGCCCTGGATGAGCAAATCAGCGAACTCTCTGAGCGGCTGACGGACAAGGACTTCTCGGCAGCCGGCCTCGATGAGCTGGACAGGAAGAGGTCGGAAATTTCCGAGACCTTTGTACAGTCGGTTTCAATTGAAAAAAAGCGTGACGAACTTTGTCTCAGGCTGGAAAATCTTCGGGAGCAGGAGGAAGCCGGAAGGGAGGAACATGCCAGAACCCTGAATCGGGCTGCGATCGTGGAAGAACGGATACGGGGGCATCAGGAGTCACTCAGTCAAAAAGAAGAGGGGCTGGAAGAGACAACAGCCTGGATTCTTCAGATCGTCCGGAAGGCCGGCTTATCCGAAGGCTTCGAGACTCTCCGGGAGGAGGCAGTCTCAATCCTGGATAATTACTTTCAGGCCAGGGAGAAGCTGGAGGAGATTCTTGCCGAAGAGCGAAGCAGTTCCGAAAAACTTGAACAGTACAGCCTTGGCCTCACGGAACGTCGACAGGAGCTGGATGAAATTTCTGCCCGCAGGGACGTGCTTCAGGAGCAGGTATCCGAGATCAATGGGAATCTTGCGGAGTTGACCGGCGGTCAGTCTGTCATTGACCTTCTGCGGCAGAAGGAGCAGAAGGTCCGGGACATGGAAGAAAAGCTGGAAGCCCTGCAGAACAGGTTGAGCTCTGACAAGGAAAAGCGGGCGGTTCTTCAGGGACGGCTGGAAACAGCGGATGGTCTTTTCGAAAGCAAAGGGAAAGAGAGTGAAACCCTGCAGGGCGACCTTGAGCGGCGGGCCCTTGAGGCGGGGTTTGCGGACCTTGACGAGTTCCGGGCAGCTTTCCTGGAGGATGCGGATTCTCCTGCGGCAGCCCTTGAAGAGTGGGCAGCCTCACGGAAGAGGCTTCAAGAGCGCCGTGAAGAACTGAGCCGGGAACTTGAAGAGATACCCCCGGAACTCCGGGACAGTTCCAGGGTGGAAAAGGAGCTGGCGGAGGCGGATGAAGAGTATACTGCCGCTCAAAAGGAGCTTTTTGACTGTCAGGGCAGAATCACCGCCGACAGGGAGAACCGGAAACGCCGGCAGGAGCTGCTCAAGATGCAGGAAGACCAGCGTAAGGAGTACCAGATATGGTGGCGACTGAAAGGCCTGATAGGTTCCGCCTCGGGAGATGCCTTTCGCCGCTTTGCCCAGGGCCTTACCCTGGACTACCTTGTCTCCCTGGCCAACCGGCACCTGGGACGTTTTTCCGGCCGCTACCGCCTGCAGCGGGACGGCGGCGAAGAGCTGGCTCTTTTTATTGTGGATACCTGGCAGGCCGACGCGGTGCGGCCCGTGGAAACTCTTTCCGGGGGAGAAACCTTCCTTGCGAGTCTGAGTTTGGCCCTGGGGCTCTCCGAGCTTGCGGGCCGGAAGACCAGAATAGATTCACTCTTCCTGGATGAGGGCTTTGGTACCCTGGATGCGGAGACCCTGGAAACCGTACTGGCGGCTCTCGAGACCCTGCGATCGTCGGGAAAACTGGTGGGAATAATCTCCCACGTGGAAGCCTTGAGAGAAAGGATTCCCGTGCAGATCCGGGTCCGGCGCAGGGGTACAGGCTACAGTACCCTGGCCGTATACCCGGAGAACGCTATATCCAGCTGACCTTCGGTTTCCGTGCCGCCAGGACCTCGTCCAGGCGTCCCACGGGGGTCGTTCGGGGCGCTCCCTTGAGCTGTTCCGGCTCCTCCCTGGCGCTTTTGACCAGATCCTCTATTACCTCCACAAAATTGTCCAGGGTTTCCCGGCTTTCGGTCTCCGTGGGTTCCACCATCAGGGCTTCATGAACAATAAGGGGGAAGTAGACCGTGGGGGGATGAATCCCCCGGTCGATGAGTCCCTTGGCCAGGTCCGTTGCGGTGATGCCGTACTCTTCCTTCAGCCTGCGGGCGGAGAGTACGAACTCGTGCTTGCAGGGAGAGTTGTAGGGAATTTCCAGGGTTTTCGAGAGGGCGACCCGGAGATAATTCGCGTTCAGCACCGCCAGCTTCGCCGCCAGGGAAAGCCCGTCGGCACCCATGCTGCGGATGTAGGCTGCCGCCCGGATCATTACTCCCACATTTCCGTAGAAACCAGCCACCGGTCCCATGCTTTCCGGTCCCTGTTTCTTCAAGGTGTAACTGTCTCCCTCTTTGACGATCAGTGGACCCGGAAGAAAAGCCTTGAGCCGGTCTTTTACCAGTACGGGTCCTGCTCCCGGCCCTCCGCCTCCATGGGGAGTAGAGAAGGTCTTGTGCAGGTTCAGATGCACCACATCGAAGCCCATGTCCCCCGGACGGCACTGCCCGGTAATGGCGTTCAGGTTGGCGCCGTCGTAGTAGAGGAGCCCTCCCGCACTGTGTACCGCCGCGGCGATTTCGAGGATCTCCGTTTCGAAGAGCCCAAGGGTGTTGGGGTTGGTCAGCATGATTCCCGCGAGATTATCGTCCAGGTGTTCCGTAATGGCCTCCAGGGAGACCCGGCCCTCGCGGTTGGAAGGAACTTCCACCACCTCGAATCCGGCTATATGGGCGGAGGCCGGGTTGGTTCCGTGGGAGGAGTCCGGCACTATCACCCTGGTTCGACTGTGTTCTCCCCTGTGCTTGAACCAGGCCCGAAAGAGCTTCATTCCGGTATACTCCCCCTGTGCGCCGGCGAAAGGCTGCAGGGTGCCGGTGTCCATGCCGCTTATCTCCGCCAGATCTTCCAGCAGGCGGTACATCAGTTCAAGGCTTCCCTGGGCCGCTGATTCCGGGACCAACGGGTGCAGGGCGCTGAAACCGGGCAGGGCGGCGATGTCCTCGTTGATCCGGGGATTGTACTTCATGGTACAGGAGCCCAGGGGATAGAAGCCCAGGTCGACGCCGAAGTTGCGCCTGGAAAGACCGGTAAAGTGGCGGACCACATCCACCTCCGAGAGCTCCGGCAGACCGGCGGATTTTTCCCTGAGCAGGGCGGCCGGCAGCAGGTCACCTGCCTCTTTTTGTGGAATATCCGTTTCCGGCAGAATGTAGCCCCTGCGTCCGGGACGGGAGCGTTCAAAAAGAAGGGGATACTCGCTGTTCATATAAGTGTCTCCTTCATTGCGCGGACGAATCCGTCGATCTCCTCTTTGCTGCGTTTTTCGGTTACAGCGACAATCAGTCGACCCGGGTCGGCTCCCGGTATGAGGCGCTTCTCCGGTACTCCGGCAAAATAGCCCCTTTGGGCAAGATCGGCTACAAGGATGTTCGCGTCGCAGGGTAAATCGAGGGTGAACTCGTTAAAGAAACTGCCTTCAAACGCCGCTTCGACGCCTGGAATAGAGGTAAGCTCTCTGAAGGCATAGGCGGCGTTGTTCAGGTTACGCAGGGCCGTCTCTTTCAGTCCCTCTTCTCCGAGGCTGCTCAGGTAGATTGTCGTTCCCAGGGCGGCCAGGGCCTGGTTGGAACAGATGTTTGACGTGGCGCGCTGCCGCTTGATGTGCTGTTCCCGGGCCTGCAGGGTAAGGACGAATCCGCGTCGATCCTGCCGGTCCACGGTCATCCCCGATATTCGGCCGGGAAGTTTTCTCAGGAGTTTCTCCGTCGCAGCGATATATCCCGCTGATGGGCCGCCGAATCCAGGGGCAAGACCCAGAGGCTGGCAGTCTCCCACGGCGATATCGGCCCCCCATTCTCCTGGCGGACGGCAGACTCCCAGGCTGAGGGGGTTGGCGCTGATGATCAGCATGGAGCCGGCGGCGTGTATCATGTCCGCTATCCCGCTTAAGTCCTCCAGTATGCCGTAGATGTTGGGGGTCTGGATGACTACTCCCGCGACCCTTTCGCTGAGCCTCTCCTTCAGTTCCTGCAGGGAGCTTACTCCCTCCTTTGCAGGGAGGGTCTCCACGGTAATTCCCATGTCGGCGTAGTAACTCCCCAGGATGCGGATGGTCGAAGGATGAGCGGCGGCGGAGACGAGAATGCTGTCTCCTTTTTTCGAGCTGTTCAGCGCCATGGCGGCGGCCTCGGCTGCCGCGGTATGTCCGTCATACAGAGAGGCGTTGGACACATCCAGACCTGTAAGCCGGCACATGAGACTCTGGAATTCAAAGATGGCCTGAAGCATCCCCTGGGACATCTCCGCCTGGTAGGGGGTATAGGCAGTCAGGAACTCGGATCGCCCGGTCAGGTGCTTTATTACCGCCGGGATAAGATGGTCATAGCAGCCGCAGCCGAGAAAAGAAACCGGCTCTACATTGTTCCTGTGCGACAGGGCTTCCATCTCCCGGAACACCTGGTACTCCCCGATTCCGGAGGGCAGATTGATTCCGTCCCTGAGCCGGATCTTTTCCGGAATATCCAGGAAGAGTTCGTCCAGGGAGCTGAGGCCGGTACGCTCCAGCATTTCACGGATATCTGACTCCGTATGGGGAAGATAGGCAAACATGATCTCTTCCTTACTCCTCGTGCTCCGCCAGAAACTTTTCGTATCCCGCCGCATCCATCAGGGAGTCGAGTTCGCCGGGGTCGTTCATGTCGACGGCAAAGAGGAAGGTCCCGTAGGGATCCTGGTTTACCTGCTCCGGCTCATCCTCCAGGGACTCGTTGACCTCGCTGATGGTCCCGGATACGGGAGCGTAAATTGAGGAGGCGGCTTTAACCGATTCAATGGTCGTTACCTCGTCCCCCTTTTTGACCTCGTCGTCCACATCCGGGATTTCTACGAACACAATCTCCCCCAGGCTCTCCTGGGCGTAATCGGAGATACCTACATACGCGATATTGCCCTCCACCCGGACCCACTCGTGGCTTTCCGCGTATTTCAGCCCTTTTTTGATTTCCGAACTCATTGTTTCCCTCCATAAGCCTTTTTATAAAACGGGGTGGCAACGACCTCCCCGGTTCTGCGCTTTCCGTTGATCTCTATCTGGATATGGTCTCCGGTTTTCAGACTCCCCTTCGGAACCCGTACCAGGGCGATAAACTCGTCCAGGCTCGGGGATTTTCCGCCGCTGCTTACCTCGCCGACGGGCTGGTCTTCCCTGTATACCCGGTAGCCCTGGCGTGGAACGCCCCGGTCGATCATCCGTACTCCCCGTAACACACGATATCTCTCATTTCGGAGTATCTCTTCCAGAGCCGCCCGGCCGATAAAATCACCCTTTTCAAAATTCACGAATATCTTGAGTCCCGCCTCCAGAGGACCGGCATCTTCAGTGAGCTCATGACCGTAGAGGGGAAGCCGGGCCTCCAGTCGCAGGGTGTCCCGGGCCCCCAGTCCGCAGGGTATCAGCCCCCTGTCGGCCCCGTGGTTCAGCAGGGTCCGCCATATCCCCGGCCCCTCCGCTGCCTCGCAGTAGATCTCGAAGCCGTCCTCTCCGGTGTAGCCCGTCCGGGAGATCAGTGTGGAAACCCCGGCGAGGGAGACCCCGTCGAAGAAGTTGTAGAAGGCCAGGTCCTGCAGGTTGACATCCACAAGCTCCTGCAGGTACTCCTGGGCCCTGGGACCCTGAAGGGCAATCTGTACCCACCGGGGGCTTTGGTCCTCTATGTGAAGATCGGGTCCCTTCTCAGAGGCCGCAGGGTTGTCTGCAGTAATCCAGGCAAAGTCTTTCTCCGTGTTGGCTGCGTTGACCACCAGCATGAAGCGTTCCTCTCCCAGGCGATAGACAAGCAGATCGTCCACCGCCCCGCCTCGGCCGTTGCAGAGGATTGTATAGAGACAGGCCCCTTCCTTTATGGTACTGACCTGACCGGTGACGAGACGGTCCAGATACGCTGCTGCGCCTTTTCCCTCCAGAAAAATCTCTCCCATATGGGAGACGTCAAAGAGTCCGGCATTGCTTCGGACTCTCTTGTGTTCCGCGATGATTCCCGCTGCAAACTGAACCGGAAGCTCCCAGCCGCCGAAGTCGATAAGTTTGACCCCTTCAGCTTCCGCATAAGCCGGATAAAGGGCTGTCCTCTTTAACTGCGCCATATTAACTCCTTTCCTTGCCAGGCAGGAACGCTGTATTTGGCTGTGCTTCTGGTCTGTGGTTCAGGGGGACTTTGCTGTTGTAGCTTTTGTAGACGATGAAGGTCTCGACGGAATCGATTTCCTGGACCCTGGAGACCTCCTGGGTGTAAAACTCCAGCAGGCCGAAGCCTTCGGTGAGCAGGACTTCGATAATCAGATCAAAACGTCCCGTTACAACCTTGACGGAGACAACCCCCTTGAGGCGGCTGATCTCTTCTCCCTTGTTCACCAGGTCCATGGTTGCAAGTTTGATTCCTACCACCGCGAGCTGTCCGCCGGGCACCGCCTCCGGTTCCACCAGTGCCCGGATCTCCAGAACGCCGGACTCGACCATACGATTGACCCTGGAACGTACGGTATTCTCGGTAACGGCGAGCTCTTCGGCAATACGGCGAAATGACCTGCGACCGTCCTGAAGCTGGTAGAGGATCGCCCGGTTGAGTTCGTCAAGGTGCATACTTTTATTCTGGGTACGATTGCGCTAAATGTCAATTATAAAATAGATTTTTGATGATAATATAACTATTCATGATAAAATATTAGGTATTTATAATTATCTCGCGAGGATTCTATGGCATGCATGAAGGGAGTAATTGATCTGTATAAATCAGGGCGGGGTCCTTCTTCCAGCCACACCCTGGGACCGGCAGCAGCGGCTGCTCTCTTCCTGAAGGAGTTCCCCCAGGGAGAATATTTTACTGTTGAGCTGTTCGGAAGCCTTGCCGCCACCGGCCGGGGGCATCTGACGGATCAGGCAGTCACGGATGTTCTGGGCCGGGAACGCTGCACGATTCAGTGGTATCCGGATAAGGAGCTCCCTGAACATCCCAATGGAATGCGCCTGAGCGCCCGGAATGCCGGGAATAAGCTCCTGGGGAGCCGGGAGGTCTACAGTGTGGGAGGCGGGAGCATCATGTATCCCGGGCAGCCTGAAGCGTCGCGCCCCTATGAACATGAGAGTCTGGCGGCGATTCTCGCCTGTTGTGCCGAAGAGGAGATACCGCTCTGGAGGTACGCCTATCTCCGGGAACCGGGGCTCGAAGAGCATCTGAAACAGGTCTGGGATGTGATGAAGAAGAGCATACAGCGGGGACTCCTTGCGGAGGGTCCTCTGCCGGGGGGGCTGAAACTGCCCCGAAAAGCCTCCCAGTACATGGCCCGGGTGCGGGACGCCAGAGGGCTTACCAGGGACCTGGGCAGGTTGTTTGCCAATGCCCTGGCTGTTTCCGAGGAGAACGCGGCGGGTGGTGTGGTTGTAACCGCCCCGACCTGCGGTGCTTCCGGGGTGGTTCCGGCGGTTCTGGCCTTCTACGCCGATTCCCACAGGCTGCCGAACGAGCGGATCTACCGGGCCCTCGCTGTAGCGGGGCTCATCGGCATACTGGTCAGGCATAACGCTTCCATCTCCGGAGCGGAGGTCGGCTGTCAGGGAGAGGTGGGGACCGCCTGTGCCATGGCCGCTGCTGCAGCTGCCCATTTGATAGGAGGTACCCGCAAGCAGGTCGAATATGCCGCGGAGATGGGCCTTGAGCATCATCTGGGGCTCACCTGCGATCCCGTTCGGGGCCTGGTTCAGATACCATGCATCGAACGCAACGCCATGGCCGCCGCCAGGGCTGTAGAGGCGGCAGTCTATGCTCTGCAGTCCGACGGCATCCATTCGGTCAGTTTTGATCAGGTGGTGGAGACCATGTATCGCACCGGAAAGGACCTGGGACGGGACTACAGGGAGACCTCCGGGGGAGGCCTTGCGCGGACATTTCGGCCTTCCATCGGGGAGAGGGGCTGAATCTTGTTGCAGCACCGGTAAAAATGCTATAGTGAGGTCAGTATGAGATTTACAGACTTTGATTTTCATCCGGATATCCAGAAGGGTATCCAGGAAGCCGGCTTTGAAGAGTGCATGCCTGTTCAGGAGCAGTGTTTTCAGGCGATTTTTGCCGGCAAGGATGTGACGGCCCAGTCCCAGACAGGGACGGGAAAAACCGCGGCCTTTCTGCTCTCCATCTACCACCTGTTCTTGTCCGACACGGTGGAGAAGAAAAAGGCCCTGATTATCGCTCCCACCCGGGAACTGGTGGTACAGATAGAGGAAGAAGCGAAGCAGCTGGGAAGCCACCTTGATTTCAAGGTAGGCAGTTTCTACGGCGGCGTCGGGTACGCGGATCAGGAGCGGATGCTCCGGGAAGGTGTGGATATCGTTGTCGGTACCCCGGGACGATTGATTGATTTCGGCAAGCAGAAAAAGATGGACTTCAAGGGCTTCGGCGCGGTTGTTATCGACGAAGCGGACCGGCTCTTTGACATGGGTTTCCTGCCGGATCTGAGGCGCATTGTAAAAATGCTGCCCCCCTTGGATGAGCGCAGGACCATGCTCTTTTCCGCGACCATGAGCGTTCGGGTGCAGAACCTGGCCTGGGAGTATATGCGGGATCCGGTGCATATCGAGATCGAACCCGAATCCATTACGGTGGAAGAGATCGACCAGAGTATCTACCATCTGTCCCGGGACGAAAAAATGCGTGCGCTGATCGGGATTTTCAAAACCATGCAGCCTGCCAACGCGATCATCTTTACCAACACCAAGTTCGCCGCCGTGGAGGTAGCCAAGCGTCTATCCCTGAACGGCTTTCCCTGTGAATACATCATGGGTGATATGCCCCAGAAAAAGCGGCTTTCCACCATCAACCGCATCAAGAAAGGAGATCTCCGTTTTCTGGTAGCCACCGATGTGGCAGCCCGGGGTCTGCATATCAACGATCTGGACATGGTGATCAACTATGATGTTCCTGAAGATCCGGAAAGCTACGTGCATCGCATTGGCCGGACTGCCCGGGCCGGCAGGGAAGGAAAGGCCATAACCCTTGCCTGTGAGCGCTTTGTCTACGGCCTGCCGGCCATCGAAAGTTTTATCGGCATGAAGATTCCTGTTGCGGAGCTTGACCCCTCCCTGCTTGCGGAGGACCAGAGCGCCGGGATGAACGTCATGCACGACCACTACCTGAAGCGCGATCGGGGAGACCGCCGCAATGACCGACGGGGCGACAGAAAGCGGGGAGATAAACGCCCGGATCGAAGGGGCGGCAGACGGGATTCCCGCGGTCGTGACAAGGACCGGAGCCGGGAGATCTCCGAGAATATCGAATCCGTTACCGGACGCAATACCGGGGTCGGAAAGGGGAACGATCAGCGCCGGGACAAAACGGAAAAACCGCGGAACCGCAAAAAAGAAGCCCCCCGGGATTCCCGGAGAAGCCAGCCTGCCGGAGCGGCCAGACGGGGAAAAAAGCCGGATGCCGAAGCGCAACAGCAAAAGCGGCGGGAGCCGAGGAACCAGCCGCCCCGTAGAACCAATCGAAAAATGACGCCGGAGCTTGCCAGGAAAGGGGACCAGTCCCTGGAATCCCGGGTGGAGTACTACCGTCAAAAGTACGGTGAGAACTTTACCATCAGCCCGGAACTTGCCCAGGCGGAGAAGAAACACGCCAAGGTCTCGCTTTTCAAGAAGATTTCCCGGTTTCTGAAGGGTAAAAAATCCTGACGGGAGCGCCAATCCGCTGTTCCCTCTCAAGGTTTTCTCCCCGGGTGCTGAAGGCTGCAGGTTGTTGCAGTAAAGTGTCCTGGGGGGAAGGCTTTTTTTACAACTCATCTTTCTGATTCGACAATCCTGTTTTATCCTCCTATACTTTATTGTGAAGAATTATGAAGAATAATATTTGTTCTCATTAGGAACCTGGTCGATGCTTCACTGGAAGGTGCAATGAAAACGGAAGGATGTATATTACGGCACATGATTATTCTGCTGATGATTTTTGCTTTTTCTGCCTGCACAGGAAAAGAGACAGAAAGTATTCTGCAGATCCATATTGTAAGCGGTATGAGGTCTTTCCTGGGAATAGCTGAAGGATTTACGGACAAGATACAGGAACTGGGTTACGAGGAGGGTAAGAATATCCGGTTTTTTCTGCATGAAGGCATCAGCGGATCTGAACAGGAACGGGAAATACTGGAGCGGATCGCAGCCGAAAAGGCCGATCTGGTGCTTGCCTTTCCCACTGGAACCGCCGTCGCTGCCAAGAAAGCGCTGAAGGGATCGGTTCCCCTGGTATTCGGTCTTGGGAATATCGAAGGTACCGGTCTTGTCGATACCGTACAGCATCCCGGTGGCAATACTACGGGCGTGCGTGTTCCCAGTAATCAGGTCGTTTTAAAGCGCTTTGAATATCTTCTGCAGCTGCTTCCGGATGCACGAAGAATCTTCACAGCCTATGATCCCGATTACGAGGCAAACAGGTCTGTTATTCCCGAACTGGAAAAGGCGGCCATACGGGCGGGTATTGTGCTTGTTCAGGCACGGGTAAGCAGTGTCGAAGAGCTTAAGGCGGAACTGGAAGCCAGAGAGAAAAGGGACGAAGTTGATTTCGACGGCATTCTGGTTACCTCGGATACCATAACCCAGTCCGTGAATGGTTGGCCGCTTTTAAGTGAGTTTGCCGCCCGGCACAGGATACCCGTCAGTGGAGGGATATCCAATCAGCTTGAGTCCGGTGCTGTGCTTACGTATGCCGTTGATTTCCATAAAACAGGCGGAATCGCCGCGATTCTGGCGGACAAAATACTCAAAGGCAGTGATGCAGGAACTGTTCCGGTAGCCACTGCAGGAATCTCGCTGCAGGTAAATTACCGCCTTGCCTCGGAACTGGGTCTGTCCGTTTCCAAGGTCCTTCTGAATATTGCGGACCGGATACTGCAATGAAACCTGTGTTCAGGTTCAAAATCGCCGGCCGGAGTATACAACGCATTCTGGCGGAGGCCTTTCTTTACCTCAGTCTTTGTCTTTTAATAATCCCGGGAAGCATACTGACTTTTTCCAGTTACCGGCGTCAGCATGCCTATGTTTCGTCTAATATTCAGATAATTGCTGAAAAAACGGCTGTGCGCTTCGACAGCTTTATCGATTCCCGTCTTCAGGTTCTGGAAAACGCGGCATGGATAGCCGACCTTGCCTCCCTTGGTATTCAAGGGAGAGTTGATATACTGTCGCGCATAATCGGACAGGAGAATGATCTGAGACAGGCGGTGTTCCTGGATCAGCGGGGGAATCCCGGAGGGAGCTTTTCGCTTCTGGACCGTTCAGGGGCGCAGCAGTTTGCCTCTGTTGTGCGGAATCTGGGGAATGAACTTCTCCATCTGCGGACAGTGAAGGTGGGGAAGGTGTATATCGACGAGTCCACCAACGAACCCTGTGCGCTCATTGCAGTGCCAGTCTTTGATGTCTTCAAGAATTTCCAGGGGATTCTGGCAGCGGAACTGAGCCTCAGGTTCATGTGGGATTTTATCGGCCAGGTGATTATCGAAAACGGCGGATACGCGTACATTGTTGACAACGAGGGACGGCTGCTCGCTCATCCTGATCTGACCAGGGTACTGGCGGCGGAGAATGTTTCGGACCTGCCTATCGTCGCGGATTTTCTTCGCCGTGGAACAGACACGACACTGATAGGTCAACGCTATATCGGAATAAACGGAGAACCCGTGGTGGGAATGCATGTTCAGGTTACAGCCACTGACTGGGCGGTTGTAACGGAGATTCCCTGGGCCCGTTCCTTCAGACCGATTGTCCGGCAGGTCATGTTTTCCGGCGCAACTATTCTTTTGGCCGCCATCATCGCTACCCTCATTGGTATTCTCCTTTCCCGGCGAATTACTGTGCCCCTTGCTGACTTGACCAGTATGGCGACCAGGATATCCGCAGGCGAGCAAAAACTGCTTGCCGATCTCGATGGACCCAGGGAGGTTTCCGTTCTTGCCGCCGCCTTCAACAGCATGACGCGGCAGCTTAACCTGGTTCTCCAGCGACTCGAGAACCGTATACATGAAATACGAAGAACCGAGTTCAGTCTTCGCAAGGCGAACACAAGGATGCAGATCCTTATCGACAATTCTCCCAACGCTGTTGTCCTGCAGGACAGGGAGGGGACCATCGAGCTCTGGAGCAAGGCGGCTGAGTCCATATACGGGTGGAAAAGCGCGGAGGTCCTTGGAAAATCCCTGCCCATCATTCCCCCGGAGAATATGGAAGATTACTTCAGGTTTCTGCAAGAGATAGTTGAATTGAAAAAAAAGGTCATCAACCGGGAACTCGAGTGTATCCGAAAGGACGGACAGCGCATCTGGATCTCCCTTTCTGTTACTCCCCTGGAAGATGATTCCGGTGCGGTCTACGGTGTTATGAATATCGTCAGCGATATTACGGATCAAAAAAAGGCCCGGGAACAGATAGAAACGTCTTTGAGGGAAAAAGAGGTTCTTCTCAAGGAGATCCATCACAGGGTCAAGAACAATATGCAGATTATTTCAAGCATGCTGAGTCTCCAGGAAGACAGTATAGATGATCAGGGAATGAAGGGTGTGTACCAGGCAGGGCAGCAGAGGATCCAGTCCATGGGACTGATCCATGAACAGCTGTATATGAGTGATGATTTATCCCGGATAGACTTCTCCCGCTATGTGGAGTCCCTGTCCCAGTATCTTTTTCAATCCTTCGATCAGGATACAGCGGGAATTCAGTTCATCAGCGATATTGCGCCTGTCGCGCTCAGCATCGAAACCGCTGTTCCCTGCGGTCTCATCATCAACGAACTTTTGACCAACTCGATGAAACATGCCTTTCACGGTCAGTCGGAGAAGAAAATCTGGATCGAGATGAAGAAAGAAGCCGGCAACTCTGTCGCCTTAACGATTGGGGACAATGGTATCGGTATGCCTTCTGCTGAAGTTTCAGGGAAGAGAAGTTCCCTCGGTCTGATTCTGGTCAGGGAGCTGGTCCTGCAGCTTCACGGGTCCCTGGAGTACAGGGAATCGCAGGGAACAGTCTTTCATATTGTGTTTCCCCTCGATTGCGCTTCCAGTAAGAAAAGCTGAGGCCGCTGCTGCTCCAGGAAAGCTGTTTAGAAATCCAGAGGTACCGCTTCAGTGCCTGCATCCCGGGTGGCTTCCACTGTGAAAGAGATATTTTTCAAATCCGCGGTCAAACGCGCTATATGACCTTTCGATTCCCATTCGATGCACAGGGCTGAGGGACCGCCCTCCTTCAGGAAAAAATCGCCCGAAAAAGCCGGATGGGAGCTGCGGAACTCCATAAGGCGCAGCAGTTTTTGCACTACCGGGCGTTCGACCTCCCCTGTAATCTCCGCGAGGCTGTAGGTATGGCGGTTAATATCCCTTCCGTTTTTTGTCGTTTCCAGAAGGTCAATGTCGTTTTTGCCCGCCAGGAGTCCCACATAGTAGACCTGGGGAATTCCCGGTGCAAAAAATTGAACAGCCCTGGCCAGAAGATAGGCATCGTCATTGTCTCCCAGGGCCGAATAGTAGGTGCAGTTGACCTGGTAAATGTCCAGATTATTGTACTGGGGAGTGTTGTAGATACGTTTTACATTCGCTCCCCGGGAATATAGGTTATTCTTGGTGTTCTCAATTTCCTGGTCGGACATAAGGTCCCGGACATCCACGACACCGATTCCATCGTGGGTATCCAGGGTCGTTATCTGCCTGCGGGGGCATATGGACAGCCAGTTCGCGAGATTGCGGCTGCTGCCGTCGTAGATAGCCTGGAGGATAAGCATGGGAAGGGCAAAGTCATAGACAAGGTAGCTGTGCCGGGCGAGCTTCAGCTGAATGCTGTGGTGTTCGTGAATTTCCGGAAGAACCTCAGCTCCTGATTCGGCGGCGATGCTTCCGCACCAGCTCAGCAGGTCCCATACCTCGGGTTCGACAAAGAAGCAGCTGGTTCCCGGTCGTTTGATACCGTAGGCAAAGGCGTCCAGACGTATGCAGTCGGCGCCCCGACGACAGAGAGCCTGTATGGAATCCCGCACGAAATCCCGTGTTACCGGAGAATCGAGATTAAGATCGATCTGCTCTGTATCGAAGGTGCACCAGATTTTTTCAACCGTTCCGTCTGGGAGTCTTTCTTCGATATAGGGAGGACGGGGTTTACGGGTGTAGATTTTTGCCAGGTCTTCATCCGTCGGCTCTCCTTCCGGCCAGAAACTGCTGTAGCGTATGAAGAAATCCCTGTAGGGAGAATCCTTGCCCCGGCGCAGGAAATCCTGAAACTGGCCAGACCGGCGGGACAGGTGATTGATCATGAAGTCCATCATAAGGTCCAGGCCCATCTTTTTTAGCCCCAGAATGTCGTTCCAGGATCCAAAGGACGGGTCCACCTGCTCATAGCCCAGAGGAGAGAAGCCCCGATCCCCTGAGGAGGGATAAAAGGGGAGGATATGAACCCCCGTAATGGCGCGGGAAAAATATTTTTCTATTCCGTGCTTCAGGGAGCTTAGACTGCCTCCCATGGAATCGGGATAGGTAATTAACTGACATCCGTTACGCATGCTGATCCCCCTTGTGTGGAAATTCCAGGCTACTAAAAGCGATCCGGCAAACCGCGGACTTCCGCTTCCATGCAGCGCTCCAGCAGGATTGGTTCACCCATCGCACTGTAGGCTACCCTGTCCCAGACCGAGAGCCTGACCTCGGTATCACTGGTGCCTGCCGCGGCTGCCCTCCGGCAGACCTCCTCCAGGAGTCTGGTTTCAAGAGAAGCCTCCGCCTGACCGAGTTCGGAATAGATCGTGTCATCGGAGCCGGTAAGACGGTACCCTTCAGGTGCAGCAGGGATAATCGAAGCCTTTGCCAGTGCCTGTACTGATGAGGTAACCGCTCCGATTGCGTTGGCAACATCGGCGTTTTTCGGGATCCGGGCCTCCTGTTCCAGGCTGCGCCGGATACCTCCCAGCAAAAAGGGGGCCGCGGCTCCCAGGCCGATGAGCGGTGCCGATGGTTGTGCCGAAAGTTTTACCCTGCCGGAACCTCCTGCCACAAGAAGCTCTATTGCAGGGTCCTCCGGAGCGAGATTCAGCAGTTTTGCCATGACTCCTGTGCTGATGCTCCTTTCAGCCTGTTCCCAGGCCAGGCGGGTAAACTCATCCTCCGGGAGTCCCGAAAGACGAGAGAGGATGGCAAGACCAAGACGGGCAGGTTCCGGTGACCCCAGAGCGAGTCTGCCGTCGATATGGAGCAGGTCCGTGGGGGTAAGCCCCAGAACCTCAATGGAGCGGACAGACAGGAGCCGGTCCAGCTTGAGAAAACGCCAGTGCCCGAGCATGGTTTTCTCCGCCAGTTCCAGTACCGAAAGCGGGCCGTGCTTCAAGGCCTCCAGGGTCGCCATTTCCATCCGGTTCGGCTGGAAGGGTGGCTGTTTTCCTGTGAATCGGCATATCAGGGCAGGGCTGCTGGATGCGCTGAAATCGTCGATTCTTAATGCAAGCTTGTGAAGGATATCCACATCCTTTTTGCCGAGCCGGCAGAGGGGACTTACCCGGCGGGGACCGACCCGGATTTCTCCCCTGTCAAAAAGTATTTCGCTGTCTCCCCCGATGCCCAGGGTAACCATGTCCACCGCCCGCACATGGGTCCGGTGATTCCCGATCATGGCCCCGTCGGGATCGGTCTCCACGCTGCCGTTTTCCACATAGGCAATATCCGAGGTTGTTCCCCCCACATCGATAATACAGGCTTCTTCGCATCCGGTAAGGTATCGCGCGCCGGCAATGCTGGCAGCGGGACCGGACAGGGCCGTCTCGATGGGATGCTCCATGGCGTAGGAGGCATTCATGAGGAAACCGTCACCCCGTACGAAGAGAACCGGTGCGTCGATATGGCGGAACCTGAGACGGTCTTCAACGGCATGGAAGAAGGTCTCCAGGTGGGGGATGATGCCGGCGTTCAAAACAGCGGTTGCTGCCCGAACGGTGAAATCGAGCTGTCCCGATAACTCGTGTCCGGCACAGACCATGAGCCCTGTCTCATCCCTTAGAATACCGGCGACAGCTTTTTCATGCACCGGGTTGACGGTTCCACCGTATCCTGAGACGGCGAAGGCCTGCACGCCGTGGTTCCGTACCATCTCGCGGGCCGTTTTTCGTATCTCCTCCTCGTTGATATCCTCCTGTATCTCACCAGAAATGTTAACCCGCCCGCGTACCAGCTGAAGGGGGCGGTGTTCTATCTCCTCGGCCACCGAATCGGACAGGGGCATCAAAAGCAGGCCCACTGTCTGGCGGTTGTTTTCCACGATGGCGTTGGTGGCCAGGGTAGTGGATACCGAGACTATCTCGGTACGGATCAGTGTATCCGCCGGAAGCTGCTCGAGAGCCTTGTCGATGCCTTCGGTGTAATCCCAGGGGGTTGTGAGGGCCTTTGTTTTGGCCATGACCGATTCCGTCTGAAGATCAAAGAGTACCGCATCCGTATAGGTCCCTCCGGCGTCGATGCCGAGACCAATACGTCGCTGCCGGTGACTTTTTCCGCGAATACCCGGGATAATCCAGCTGCGGCGCCGGGGGGAGCAGCCGAGTCCGGCGTCTTCAGGCTTTCCGGCGTTCAGTCTGCCCGCAGCTGCATCAAAATAGGTGAGCTCACCGGGTTCAACCACCAGGATTTCCTCGTCACCGGTATCTATCTTCAGCGCCTTTTCCATGAGCCTGGTGGATCCGGCGATGGTTTCAGTCTTCCACTTGAACTTCTGACCAATGGCCTCCACATGCTTATGGTATTTCTCCCGGTCACCGTTTCCGGTATCGATAAAAACCGCCCGCTTGTAGTTTCTTTTCCAGGAGTGGGTTACATCGAGGATTGCATCGGCGTTTTCCCTGCCGTACCGTTCCACAAGCTCTTCCGGTTTATCCTGGGATATATCGAGTCTGATGGCTTCGTGAGACGGGCTCCTGTCGTTCTTTTCAGGTTTTGCTCCCTTCGGCTGAACCTGTTCTTCGTACCAGCCCGCGGAGATATAGTAGGTTCCCGGAATGTGACGGAACTGCCGGGCATAGGCTGCGGAGGAGCCCAGGAAGAGGCTGATGCAGTCATGCACCCGGGGAATTATCAGCGGTATGCTGCGGGCATGCAGGCCGGATGTGCCGGTACCGCAAAGGCCGTAAAGCAGGATTATTCTGGAAGCGTTCCGCTCTTCATCGATGGCCTTCTGCAGGGTCTCTCGCAGCTTGTTCGGTTCGCTGTGGAGTCCCCCCTCAAGATAGCTTATTTCGAAATCAGACTGACAATTCTGTATAATGCTTTCCAGGTCCGTGCGAAAGACCCCGCAGGCAAGTATTCGTATGCTCATCTCTTTCCTGTATTTTCCATGTAAGCGATTGTTTTGTAGAGAAGTGTGGCTGCCAGCATGGGAGATGCATGGGTCCCGTCGGGGCAGAGTTCGACGATATCAAAACCGACCAGTCGGCTTGTTGCTGCAATACCGCGGATCAGCCTGAGTACCGTATACCAGTCCAGACCTCCCGGCTGGGGTGTCCCGGTGGAGGGAAGAACCGACGGATCAAATGCGTCCAGGTCGATGGTCAGATAGGTACGGGTCCCGAGTTTCGAACAGAGCCGGGTAATCCAGTCCGGATCTTCACGCATCTGATGGGCATAGAAAATGCGCTCCGGATCAACAAACTCCAGCTCACTGATATCCATACTGCGAATTCCCGCTTGAAGAATCGGACTCTTCTCCCGGATGCGGGCCATGACGCAGGCGTGGTTAAAAGGGGATCCGTGATAGCTCTGACGCAGATCGCTGTGGGCATCGAGCTGTACAACCGTAAGGTCGTCGAAGTGCCCGGCGGCAGCCCAGGCTGAGCCGACACTGACGCTGTGCTCTCCTCCAAGGATAATGGGGATTCTTCCGGCCTCCAGGATCTCTCGGGTTCGCTGCTGAACTCTGCCCGCGAGTTCTTCCGGGTCGTCGGCTAAAACGGGCTTTTCAACGAAAATTCCCGCCCTGCACGGGAGGCTTCCGGTTTCGATATCGTATTCCTCCAGCTGATCGGAGACTTCGAGCAGAGCGAAGGGCCCGCGATCAGCTCCTTTACGGAAGGTGCTGGTCAAATCGAAGGGAACCGGGAGTATACGGTATCTGGCCGTCCCGGGGTCCCGGAATTCCGGGGAGAGAGCCATGAATGGAAGGTATTGTGTGTTCATTTCCGGAACAGCTTATCCCTCCGTGAAGGGTTCTGCAAGTCCCGTTTTTTACCGCAATTTCAGCGGGCAAGATGCTCCGGGTTCAGGGCTTCAAAGGAGGGATGTACGAAACGCCCGTCCTTCCTGATGAGCTTACCGTCCATGTTTATCTCTCCTCCCCCGTATTCCGTACGCTGAATGCAGACAAGGTCCCAGTGAACAGCGCTGCGGTTTCCGTTGTCGGCCTCTGTGTAGGCATTCCCCGGGGTAAAATGGAACGAGCCGGCAATCTTCTCGTCGAAGAGGGTCTCGTCCATGGGTTCGAGAATCCGGGGGTTGCATCCCAGGGCAAACTCGCCGATATACCGGGCTCCGTCATCGGTATCGAGTACGGCGTTCAGTTTCTCGGTTTCGTCAGCGCTGGCTTCGACAATTTTTCCCTTTTTAAAAGTAAAGCTGATGTTGCTATAGGTGTGACCGAACAAGCTGGAAGGCGCGTTGTACCTGATTGTTCCCTCCACGCTGTCCCGTACCGGAGCAGTATAAATTTCACCATCGGGTATGTTCCTTTCCCCGAAACAGGGGACCACAGGAATCGATTCGATTGAGAATCTGAGATCCGTCCCCGGCCCGGAGATATGGACATTCTTCGCCGTTTCCAGGAACTCACGGGCCGGTTCCATCGCCTTTGCCATTGCCGCATAATCGACTCCCGTAGTTACGGCAAAGTAGAAATCCTCAAAGCTGCTGGTAGAAGTCTGTGCCATGGCCGCCATACCCGGGGTCGGGTAACGCAGCACAACCCATTTGGTTTTGGGTACCCGGATCTCGTAATGCACCGGCTTCATCAGGCAGGTCATCTCGAGCTGGCTCCGGGATTCAGGAATATCGCTGTTCTCCTTCGGGTTATCGTACCCTCTGATACCGATAAAGGCGTCCATCTTTTTCATGCGGAAGACCTCTATCTCCGCGAGGTTTGTAAGGCTCTCCCTGTCCGCGCCCTTGAGCAGCGCTCTGCTGAGGCGGGAACGGCGATAATCAAGTACGGGATAGGCTCCTGCCTCGTAGACTGCATCTATCAGTGCTTCGATCATCTCTTCAGGGACGTCATGGCTCTGGATAAGGCATTTTTCCCCCTTTTTCAGTGCGACAGAGTGGGTAACGAGTAGGCGGGCAAGTTCGGCTTGTTTTGGATGAATCATGACAGGTCTGCTCCCGGTAGTTTCTGTGAATGCAGGGATAATATACATAAAAAGGGAGAAAAGCCAAAGGTATCGTGGAACAAGGATGGGAAGGATAATGTCGCCACCGAGACTCTGAGCGCACAGCGCTGCGGAATGCTTTGGGAATAAAAGGTCGTGAGACCTGTTAATTGCCGGATGACCACATTGCTGAACACTACATCATTGTTACTTCAAAGGCTCACAAAAACAGAAAGCATGGTTTTCACTCCAGTTAAATATTAGTATTTTAGTCATATGAAAAACGATCTGGAACGAAGCACAAACAAGCAGGCTAAACTCAAACTGAGCGGTGCTACCTGCGCATCCTGTGTTTTTACAATTGAACATGCCGGCCGAAAGGTTCAGGGTGTTGCAGACGTCAATGTTGACGCGAGTAAAGGCGAGATCTCCGTGAGCTATGGCGGTAATGCCGGTTCGCTGGAGCGGATAAAAGAGATCGTTCATCGTCTGGGCTACTCAGCGGAGATCGACTGGGATTCAGTGACCGACGCCTGATCATATCTACTGCAGATTCCTTCACATTTTGTTCATATCTGCGCTATATAATAAACAGCAGGAGGAACCCGGTGGAGGAGAATGTCCGTATCCTGGTGGCGGAAGACGAGAAAAAACTCAACCGCATGATGCTCGACTATTTTACGTCTCTGGGCTATCGCGTGGTAGCTGCCCATGATGGTGTGGAAGCCATGAAACTCTTCCACAGGGAAGGGCCGGATGTCGCCATACTCGACATAATGATGCCCCGGATGGATGGAATTGATGTTACCCGCCGCATTCGGGAGCTCTCCTCAATACCGATCATTATTCTCACCGCCCGGGTGGAGGAACAGGACAAGCTAATTGGTCTGGATACCGGCGCGGATGATTATGTTACCAAGCCCTTTAGTCTCAAGGAACTTGCCGCCAGGGTGCGGGCACAGCTCAGAAGGGTGAAAATGCTTGAGTCCCGATCGGATAAAGAGGAAAAAACACTCCTGGTGTATTATGGCTTGCAGGTTGATCCGGTCTCCCGCCGGGTCGAGGTGGACGGAAAACGGTTGAATCTGACATCCCTACAGTTCGATCTGCTGAAAGGTATGCTTGAATCACCCGGCCGGGTGTTCACACGTATGGACCTCCTGGGATTAATCCAGGACGATCCCTGGGAAGGCTATGAGCGTACTATCGATGTACATATAAAAAACCTGCGAAAGCTTCTTGAGCCTGATTCCAGGCATCCCCGCTATATCCAGACCGTATGGGGGGTGGGTTACAAAATGGAATTTTCAGAGGAAATTCCGGAGAGCCCGACCCATGAAGCATAGACTTTTTTATACTTTTCTGGCCTTCTTTGCGCTGATCATTTTCCTCGGCGCCGCAGTCAATATTGCCATTGTCGCCTTTTCGACGCAGAGAGCTTATACCCGCATGGTTCGGCAGGAGGACAGACTGCTGGCGGAACAGCTGGCCCTGCTCGCGGAAGACTATTATCGCCGGAACAGTACATTGACCGGAATCTCGGAGATCCTGCGACTGCCTCCCGGCTACCGGATGCCACCGGGCCACAGAATGATGGACCATACCAGAATGATGCCCCGCATGGTGCCTCCGGTCCTGGTGTTAGGGGAGGATGGAGCTGTGTACGCCGATACCCACGGTTTTTTTTCCACCAGGGACGTACAGGATTTTGATGTTCAACACGGCACTCCCATTATGATGGATCGTCGAATCGTGGGAAGAGTTTTTATCGGCAGCATGATTGTTCCCGTCCTGGATGACAGGGATAACGAATTTCTTGGACTTGTAGTCCGCTCCGCACTTGTCTCTTCCCTCTCAGTGGCCCTGGTGGCAGTTTTTCTCGGAGCCGTGCTTTTCCGGAGAATTGCTTCCCCGGTGGAGGCCTTGGCTGCCGCTTCCAGATCCATTGCCCTTGGGAATCTGCATGTCAGGATTGATATCAGCAGATCCGACGAGCTTGGCGAGCTTATCGATCAATTCAACTCCATGGCCTCTTCCCTTGAATCATCTGAGGAGTGGAAACGGCGGATCATCAGCGATTCTGCCCACGAGCTGCGGACCCCGGTTGCTGTACTTCAGGGAGAGCTTGAGATGATTCTCGAAGGTGTATATGAACCTGACCGCGCACGCATCGAGAGTCTTTTTCGTGAAACAGAGCTCATGTCGCGACTTATCGGTGAGTTGGGAGAACTTGCTGCTGCAGAGGGCGGTCAGATCAGACTTATCAGGCAGAACTGCTCTCTTTATGAACTAGTCAGGGAGGCGGTTGAGTCTTTTATGGTACAGGCAGCCTCCAGGAACGTTACCATTCGTATCATGGATAACGACAGGCTGGAGATTTTAGCGGATCCACAGAAGATAATTCAGGTAATCCGCAATCTTGCAGCCAACGCTCTGAAAGCTGTTCCCGAGGGCGGACGCATTGACGTGTATACTGAAAAAAGCGGGAACGAGGCTCTGCTGAGGGTCGATGACTCAGGGCCGGGTATTCCCGATGAGTTTCGGGAACAGATTTTTCAACGTTTTTTTCGCCTTGACTCCAGCCGTAACCGGGAAGACGGCGGAGCGGGGCTGGGCCTCGCCATTGCTCGCAGGATTATGCAGCTTCATGGCGGACGTATATGGGCGGATGCGGGGAAAAACGGTGGAGCCCGGATTTCAATTGCCTTTCCGCTGTCGGATGCACAGGACTTCTCTTGACCAGTTACCCGCCCATCGGGGTAGTCTAAGCCATGTTTCGATTATCACTGCGGCCGGGAGACTGGTTCGTACTCCTGGTGTCCATAATCCTGGTTGTGTTTCTCACCTTGCAGTCCATGGGCGACCGCGGAGGGGTACCGATTGTCCGCATCGAAGGAGAAGATGAAAGCTGGGTATATCCCCTGGATGCGGACATCGAAGTGGAGGTTGAGGGGCCCCTCGGTCATACCCATATACATATACACGACGGAGCTGTCTGGGTGAGTGATTCTCCCTGTACCCAGAAGGTCTGTATAGCGGCGGGACAGATATCTGCTCCCGGTACCTTTATTGCCTGCCTGCCGAACATGGTTCTGGTCCGTATTGAAGGAAGACAGGAGGGAGAAATCGATGGACTTGCATTCTGACCTGCACAAACGACGGATCGATCTGGTGGCTTTTCTGGGAGCCCTGTGCCTCTTTCTGTCGACGGTGGAATACCTTTTCCCAAAGCCGATTCCCTTCATGCGCCTGGGGCTTGCCAATCTTCCGATACTGGTTTCCCTGAAGCTGCTGCCCTTTCCATACCTGATGCTTCTGACCCTGGTTAAGGTGGCGGGGCAGGGCCTTATAAATGGGACCCTTGCTTCCTACGTTTTTATCTTTTCCGTGGCCGGGTCCTATTCCAGTGTACTGGTCATGTACGCGGTTTCCCGTACAGGCGGCAGGTTTCTTTCTCTGGTTGGGGTCAGCCTTGCAGGCTCGATGACCAGCAACGCGGTGCAGGTTCTGCTCTCGATCTATTTTATTTTCGGAAAGAACGCCGTTATGATAGCACCCCTCTTTCTCGGTATTGGTACGGTGAGCGGACTGCTTATCGGACTGATAGCCGAAGGTTTCGTGGAACATTCCAGATGGCATGCCAATCTGAGGAGGCTCTATGCCCAGGAATGATTATATCTCCACCATTGTTAAGCCGGGCCATCGCTTTGTCTGGGGGCTTCTGCTTCTTCTCTCCTTTCTGTTTATCCAGGGCCTTTTGCCCCGGCTTGCCCTGGTAATCCTCTTTGCTCTGCTGGCCCGGACCGCAGGCAAGAGAATAAAGTTCAGCTATTTCATTATCCTTTCCTCATCCATAGCCCTCTTCAATCTGCTTACTCCCTGGGGCGAAGTACTGTACTCTTTGGGGGGCTTTGACATTACCCGGGGGGCCCTTATTGCGGGGCTGACAAAGGGGATAACCATCAGCGGACTGGTCTTTGTTTCCCTCTTTTCCGTTTCCCGGGACCTACAGCTGCCCGGCAGGTTCGGAAGACTGCTGGGGCGCAGTTTTTATTATTTTGAGAGCCTCTACAGTCATAAACGCAAGATACACCGGCGCAGCTTTTTCTCGGATATAGACGGGATTCTCCTCGATCTGTTTCCGTCGGATCACGAACATGACAGTGGGACCCGGTTTCTGAAGACGACGCCTCTGGGGGTGATGGTAATCCTTCTGAGTTTCGGCATTACGGGGGCCATAGCCCTATGGATGTAGAAAATGAGGGAAGTGAGGCCATACTCAGGGAGTTCAGGGAGTTTCTGGTTTCCTATCTGCGGGGTAAGGTAACATCCGAGAAACGGGGGTATCCCTGGAAGGAGTCCTGGCAGTATATTGTTTCCCATTCCCTGCGGGTGGAATCTTACGCGAAAGAACTCATCGAGCTGGAAGGCGGAGTGTCGGAAAACGAAGCCCTTCTGATCCGTGCAGCAGCCCTGATGCACGATATCGGGTCCCTGGATGACCGGCGCCGACACGCGAAAACCGGTGCCGGAATTGTTGAAAACTTCTGCCGGAACAAGCCTTACATTACTCAAGACCTGAATGTAAAAACCCTTCTCTCTCTCATCCTGACTCACCAGAAAAAAGACGGCAAGGAGAAAAAGCTCCCCTATGCCATTCTCAAGGATGCCGACATTCTAGATGAACTTGGCGCCATGTCTGTTTTTATGATCGCTCAGCAGGCAGATAACGAGCGCTACGACTATTACGCTCAGGTGCTGAAACTGCTGGAAAAGAATGAGTTCGGCTTTTTCAAGAAGCAGGAGCAGCGCCTCTCCACTCTGGGGGCGCGCAAGATAATGCGGAGAAAGTTCGCATTTATCAAACAGTTCGCTCTGCATCTGCGGGATGAACTCAAGGGTACGGAAAAGATGAAACTCTAGAGGAGCTGCGGTTTACACGTGGGTTCTGAGCCTCATCTCAGTAGGGTGGGGATTCAGGTAGCACTGTCCTTCCAGGTATTCATTTCCGTACTTGCGTACAAAATGATTCAGCATTGTCACCGGCACAATCAGGGGAAAATGACCTTTCCTGTATCGGTCCAGGATTTCCAGAAACTCCTGCTTTTCGTCGGAACTGAGCTGTGCTTTAAAATATCCCTGGATGTGCTGAAGAACATTAATATGTTTCCTGATGGTTCCCAGTTTTATCATTGCCGACAGCAGCATTCCCAGGTACTTATCCAGAAGCTCCTCAAAGTCCAGGTTTCGACCCTCTGCAACCAGTTTACCCATTCCGCGGTACAGCTCGACATCATGGCTCATGATAAGGAGTTTGTGCCGGGTATGAAAATCCACCAGGTCTCCGTAGCCGGGACCTTTCTTTATAAAGTCCCTCCAGCGTTTGAAAACAAAAACCCTTTCGATAAAGTTTTCCCGTAGCACAGGATCATGGAGACGGCCGTCCTCTTCCAATGGAAGCAGGGGAAAGTGATCCCGGAACATTCCGGCCCAGATCCCGGTACCGGTATTCCAGACGTGATGTCCTTCCGGAGCGTAAATCTTTACCCTGAAAAGACCGGAAGACGGCGATTTGCTCTTGAAGATATAGCCGCACAGGTTCTTCTCTTCCAGTTCCTTGAGCCGACTCCGGCCCCATGCAATCATCTGCCCGGTCTTGTCCTCCTTTGTTTTATGGGTGATAAGACGGTAATTGTCGGGTTCGCCCTCCAGGCGCATGGATTCCCGGGGAATCGGCATTCCGCACTCCACTTCGGGACATACAGGAACATAATCAAAATAGTCCCCCAGGGTCTGCAGAATGAAACGGTCCATTTTGTGACCCCCATTGTAGCGAACACTGTATCCGAGCAGGCAGGTACTGATTCCCAGGGGGATTTTCTCGTGACTCATGCGTAACCTCTTTTTCTGATTGTAGACGCCGGGGTTCCCAAAGGCAAATGTAAGGATGCAGAAAATGACAATTGCCCGCCGTGCGGGGCTCTGTTATTATTGCGGAATGAAAAGTACTGATTCCGGGCGGGATTCCCGCTGGATCCTGACGATTGATGCCGGAGGTTCCGGTATTCGAGCCAGCGCCGTAAACCCGGGGGGCAGGGCCTTTGCCATGTTTCGTCGCAAGCTTACACCCCTGTCCGGCCCGGACGGTGCCGTGGAATTCGATCCTGAAAGGGTCTGGACTATCGTCGTGGAGGTAACGGAGGGACTGTTGCGGGAGCATCCGGAACTGGGGCAGCCTGATGCTGTTGCGGTAACGGTACAGCGGGCCACTTTCTGTCTATGGGAAGAGAAGACCGGAAAGCCGGTAACAAAGCTGATCTCCTGGTCGGACGTACGCTCAACGGATACAGCCGCCCGCATGAACCGGTCACCCCTCTGGCGAATAATCCGGCTGGCCGCAGGTGTGGCGGCGTGTCTTTCGGGGAATGCCTTTCTTCGTACTGCTTCCATGCTGCGTTTTACCACCGTCCATGTTACCTGCCGACTGAAGGCCCTCCTGGACCGGAACCCCGCCCTCCGGGCAGCCTGCAGGGACGGAAACCTGTGCTTCGGTACCCTGGATACCTGGCTGCTTTACCGCATGAGCGGAGGACGTGAATGGCTTACGGATACCTCGAATGCTGCGGCCACGGGGCTTTACAACCCCTTCAAGCTCAAATGGAACCGTCTGTTCTGCTGGCTCTTTGACATACCCGTCAACATGCTGCCCCCGGTACGGGACAGCGTCGATGATTTTGGACGTACGGATCCTGAGGTCTTTGCCGGGATCGAGGTCCCGGTACGAGCCCTTGTGGGTGACCAGATGGCGGCCCTCTTCGGTCACCGCTGCTTTGATCCCGGGGAGGTGAAGGTCTCCAAGGGATCAGGGAGCTTTGTGACGATTAATGTCGGGTCCAGACCGCGTTTTTCACCCCGAGGCCTTTTCCCCCTGATCGCCTGGTCCATACAGGGAAAGGTAAGCTACATGCTCGAAGGCCAGGTGGCTTCTGTCGGGACCCTGATCAACTGGCTCAGTTCGGAAATAGGCTTTGCCGATTCTCCCGAAGAGCTCGATACCCTGGCGGAACAGGCGGATGACTCCGGCGGGGTGGTTTTTCTTCCCACACCCCTGGGCATTCGCTTTCCCTATTTTTGTTCAGGTATGCGCTGCGCCGTGTTCGGTCTGGGGCTGGGAACAAAACGGTCGCAGATTGCCCGAGCCATGTATGAAGGCATCGCTTTCCGGGTTCGGGAGATTATTCAGGGTATAGAAAAGGACCTTGGGGTAGAGGTCAAGCAGCTGAAGGTCGATGGGGGGGTCAGTCGTTCGACGATTCTCATGCGGCTCCTCTCCGCTTCCTGCGGTATTCCTGTTCTGCGCTCCCCGGAACAGGAACTCAGCAGCGTCGGGGCGGCCTGCATGGCAGGTCTGGGGGCAGGCTGGTGGAGCAGTGAAGATGAACTGCGGGATATTCCCCTGCAGTACGAAGTTTTTTCCAATCCCCGGGAGGAGGAGCTTTTTGACCGGGAGTACCCCAGGTGGCGTCTCGCGGTTCATCTTGCCCACCGCTACAGCCGCGGACGCCGTAACTTTACAGATACCTGAAAAGGGGGTAATATCGCCGGTATGGTCCGATCAGTTCTTTTTCTGCTGCTGTATCTTGTTGTAACGACCCTAATGTTTCCCGTGGCCCTGTTTACCGTTGTTTTCAGGATCTTCCGTTTGCACAAACTTGAGCGGCGCTATATCAATGTGATGGCTTCTTTTCTGTCCTGGTTTTACATTGTTGCAGGAGGAGCAAAGGTCCGGATTTATGGCAGGGAATATACCGAGGGGCTCCAGGATAAAGCCGTCTGTGTTGTCAGCAACCATCAGGGAATCGCGGATATTCCTGTCATTGTATACTCCCTTCCTTTTTATGTCGGGTTCATTGCCAAGAGGGAGCTCCTCTATTTTCCCTGGGTTGGGATAATGATGTGGGCTATCCGCTGTGTGCCCATAAACCGGAGCAGTCCCCGTTCCGCCATCAAGGCCATAGAAAAGGGCGTTGAGAATATCAAAAACGGCTTTCCCATGCTGATTTTCCCTGAAGGGACCCGGAGCAGAGGGGACAAAATGAATACTTTTAAAAAAGGGAGCCTCAAGCTGGCGACCCGCTCCAGGGCCAGCATCCTTCCGGTTACCGTTCAAGGGTCGTACCATGCCCTGGAGGAGAAGGGCAGACTGAGCCCCGCCTCGATTTCCATCACCTTTCATGAGCCCATCGACACATCAGGAATGGACAAGGAAGAGCTGTCCTCCCTGCACCAGCGGGTGGAGGCAGTTATCCGCTCGGGGCTGAAGGAGTAATCCTGAAATGCTCGTCGAGATACCTGAAACCCGCCAGATTCCCGGCGAAGGATACCGGCGCTGGTTTTCCGACGAGAAGATGGACCTCATAGTCTGGTACCGCCGGGAAGGCGGCCCTCTTATCGGGTTTCAGCTTTGCTACGACAAAGACGACAGGAAGCAGGGAGAGAAGGCCCTCACCTGGACCGAAGATGAAGGATACCGACATGAAAAGGTGGATACTGGCGAGGATCGGGGTTACACGCATAAGGAAGCTCCCGTACTTGTGGAAGGCGGGGCCTTCGATTACGGCAGGATCATTCGGGAGTTCAAGAATGCCTCAGCCTCGCTGGAACCTCCCTTAAAAGCCTTTGTCCTGGAGATCCTCTCCAAATATTCCTGAACTGCTGTTAAAGATCGGTTAAATCGCTTCCCGGGGAATGGTTTGATGTCGGTATTCTGATTATATTTGAATACGGGTATGCAGACATTCGAGAATGCGGTTTTTCTTATCAACCCGAATCGATTCCCCGGCTATGCACGTAAACTGAAAAAAATCCTGAGAATCTACAGGGCCTCCCATATTGTGGAATGTAAAAGACCCGATGATTTCCGCATGGAGGTTGAAGCCTTTGCCGCCGGGGAAAAACAGTTCCTGCTGATATGGGGCGGAGACGGAACGGCAAACCTGGCTATAAACGCCTTTATGTCCGCACCCCGGAGGATATCCACTGCAACTAAAGCCCTCGGCTTTTTGCGCGGCGGCAGCGGAAACGGAATTCAGGATTCCTACGAGGTCCCGGTTTCCATACGGGCTCAAATCCGCTCCTATCTGGAAGGAATGGAACGGAGCTATATTCAGCCTGTGGATCTTATCCGTGCAGACGACGGGAAGAATTCACTCTATTGTCAGCTGCTTGGAATCGGTCTCGATGCCAGGGTGCTTGAATACCGGGAAGGTGCAGGGCGCGGCCGCCCTGGAATGATGAATTATATTGCCGCTTCCATGCAGTCCTGGTACAGGGATTTTCCTCTTTTGCGAGATCTTAAAATCCTTGAAATGGAGGAGGGGAAGTACGCCTTCAAGGGACCCCGGTGTAACGCTGAATTCCCCTTCACGCATTTTACACGGGAAACCCGCTCACCCCTGATCGAGGTCGCTACCCGCCCGTATTACGCGAAAATGTTCAAAATAGCCCCGGATGTTGTCTGCAACAATGGGTTCTTGGATATTTACAGCTTCAATTTTGTCCACCGCCGGGAGATCCTGTCGAACATCTTTGATATTTGGAACGGCTGGCATCGCAGGATAAACCGGCAGCGGGCCAAACGGGATCGACCGGTAATAGAGCGTTATGAGGTCAGAGTAGTCAAAGTGCTGAAGGAGAATCCCTTTGCCTACCATGCGGATGGTGAACTTCGCCATTGTGATAGCCTCGCAGCGGATGGGCGTTATACCTTACGCTGCACCATCGTTCCCTCGGCAGTGAAATTCCTGGTGCCCCGAAGTTTCTACCGCAAGTTTCACCCCTTTGAGGATCTTTAAGCTCCCCTGAAGCCTCCAAGATACCTGTTTATCATCCTGTCCATCAGGGCGTCTTTTTCCTTATCGATGATCTTCTTCTCCGGATGGGCCTCCAGGTACTCTACGGAACGGCGGACACCCTGGGCATAGGATATCCGGGGATGGAAATCCGGAACCGCCTCCCTGATTTTGCTGTTGTCGAAGATCACGCTGTAACTCTTATCCCCCCTAAGCCCTGGACCGAATTCCGGAGCCTCCTGTTCGATGAAATCCAGAGGCAGGTGTACTATATCAGCTTCCACGCCCAGGGCCGATGCCAGCAGCTGGTGAATCCTGTCCCAGGTTAAAAGCTCGTCGGAGGTAATGTGATAGGCCTCTCCAATGCTCTGGGGGTTTCCGACGATTCCAGCGAAACCGACGGCGAAATCCTCGGCATGGGTAAGCACCCAGAGACTCTGGCCGTCCCCGTGGACAGGTATCTTTCTGCCGTCGAGCATGCGGGCAGCCACAGTGTAATCCCTGGAACCGAAGCTGGTGATAATCCAGCTCTCCCCGTAGGTATGGGAGGGGCGTACGATGGTAGCGGGGAATCCCTCATCCTCCCAGGCCCGCAGGAGCTCCCGCTCGCAGAGAATCTTCAGCTGAGAGTAATCCCAGTACGGGTTAATCAAGGGTGTTGATTCGGTAAACACCGGCTGCAGCGGCGGTTTACGATAGGCCGACGCGGAGCTGATAAAGATATACTGTCCGGTTTTTCCGGTAAAAAAGCGAATGTCCCGCAGAACCTGTTCCGGGCGAAAGGCAATCCAGTCCACCACCACATCGAAGTTTTCCTTTTCCAGGGCCTGTGCCAGGGCAGCCTCGTCGTTGACGTCGCATTGTATGCTCCTCACCTTTCCCTCAGGAAAATCCGGTATACTGCTTCCCCTGTTCAGATGGACGAGCTCAACGCCCCGCCGCAGAAGTTCACGGGAGCAGGGAGTGGATATATTGCCGGTACCGCCGATAAAAAGGACCTTCATGGGTGTTTCCTCCTTGAGCTTCATGGTCTAGGTTGAGTGTACGGCAGCCCGGGTCAGAAAACAAGGGGGGGCGGATGCTCAGGCCAGAAAGCGGTGTGTCTCCTGCAGTGCTTCAATCAGTCTGTCCAGTTCAGACTCCCGGTTATAGACGCCGAAGCTTGCCCGCAGGGAACCCTCCAGACCAAACCGGCGATGCAGCGGCTGTGCGCAGTGGTGCCCGGAACGGAGGGCAAAGCCTTTTTTATCCAGGATCTGGGCTGCATCATAGTGGTGAACCTCGTCGATAGTAAACGAGACGAGCCCGGTCCGGGCTCCTTCCGGGGCGGGGAGCATTTTTATCCACGCCAGTTCTCCGAGACGGGAGCGCAGATATGCGGTAAGATACTCTTCTTTTTCCGCTATGAGTCGTACATTTCGCCGTTCCAGCCACTCCAGAGAGGCTCCAAGCCCAGCGGCCCCGGCAATGTTTGGGGTCCCTGCTTCGAACTTGTAGGGCAGGGTATTCCAGGTGGAAGCTTCCAGGGCCACCGTATCGATCATGTCTCCCCCGCCCCGCCAGGGGGGCAGACGTTCCAGCCACTCCTCCCTGCCGTAGAGTACTCCGATTCCCGTGGGACCGTAGACCTTGTGACCCGAGAAAACGAGAAAATCGGCTCCCAGCTGCTGAACGTCCACGGGGATCCTGGGGATGCTCTGGGCGGCGTCTACCAGCACCGGGATTCCCGCCCCATGGGCTTTCGTTATTATCTCTTCCACAGGGTTTACGGTTCCCAGCACGTTGGAGAGATGGGTGAGGGCTAAGATAGCGACATCCGGGGTTAATTTCTCCTCCAGTCTGTTCAGGTCCAGGGAGCCGTCATCTGCAAGGGGAATAAAATCAAGCTCTGCTCCGCTGCGTGCCGCTGCCAGTTGCCAGGGCACCAGATTTGCGTGGTGCTCCATTGCCGTAAGCAGTATCTTTTTCCCCGGTCCCAGTCGGGACTCCCTGAAAGAAGAAGCCACCAGGTTGATGGCATCGGTTGTTCCTCCGGTGAAGATTATCTCCTCCCCTTTCTGGGCCTTGATAAACTTTTGCACCTTTTCCCGGGCCCCTTCGTAGGCCTCGGTAGCCGCTTCCCCCAGGGTATGGATTCCCCGGTGAACGTTGGCGTTCTCCTGTCGATAGTACCTGTCAATCCTGCGGATAACGGCCTCAGGTTTCTGTGTGGTCGCTCCACTGTCCAGGTAGATAATGTCTGGATTATTCCGCAATACGGGAAATTCGTAGCGGATGTCCGTTTCCGTGAGTTCCATGAGGGTCTCTCTCATTTCGCTGCCTCCATATCGATGTAGACGGTGCCGTCTTCAACCCGAACGGGATAGCTGTTTACCGGTACCATGGCAGGAAAGGAGCGAACCTGACCGCTTCGAATGTCGAAACGGGAGCCGTGCTTGGGGCAGTAAACCTCACCGTCCCATATTTCACCCTCCGAGAGGCGTGAATATTCGTGAGAACAGATGTCGTCCAGGGCATAGATCCCGTCCTCCAGGCGGAAAAGGGCAAAGGGCTTTCCATCGATCTTTACCCGGGTGCTGTTGCGGAAACCGTCTTCTTTTACGGCGGGTTTCCAGTCGGCCATATTATCCATCTCCTGCGCTGAAAATGGGGTGCCTCAGGAGACGCTCCCGAACCGATTCTGCAACAAGTTCAGGGAGTTTTCCCAGGGCGTCGTCGTAGAAGCTCCACAGAAGCATCCGCTTTGCCTCGTCACTGCTGAATCCCCGACTCTGTAGATAAAAAACCTGTTCAGGGTTCAGTTTTCCTGTGGTGGAGCCGTGGGTGCAGCGTACATCGTTGTTCAGAATTTGCAGGGAGGGAATGGAATCCGCCCTGGCCCCGTCTTCGAGAAGGAGGTTCTTGTTCGAAAGGTAGGCATCCGTCCTGATCGCCCCGGGCTCGACACGGATCAGTCCCTGGAAAATCGTACGCCCCCCCGGCAGCAGGGCTCCCTTGTAGAGGCTGTTGCTGCTCCCGTAGGGCTCGGCATGGCGCTGGACGGGACGCAGGTTCTTGTGCTGAGCCCCGGCGGCGGCGTAGAGGCCGGTAATGTCAACCTGAGCTCCCTCTCCCAGGGTGCTGAAGACCGGGGCGCTGACACTCAAGGCGGCACCCAGATCGATCTCGGAAAAGGTAAACTGCCCGTCTTTGTCTATGGCGGCGGAATGAAAGCCGAAATGTTTCGATTTCAGGGAGAGGTCCTGAATAGCGGCTGCCTTTACCGAGCTGCCCCTGCCGACTTCAAAATGGAAACCCGCTGTACGCAGGGTCTCGCTGCCATCAGCATCCTCCAGGATAATATACACCCGGGCGCTGCTGTTCTCTTCCGCCAGGATGTGGCCGAAAAGCGCCTCGTGGGTCCCAGGGTCTCCTCCTGTAAAATGCAGAACCATGGGCTCCTCGATATGTACCCCTGAGGGGATCCGCAGGGTAAAGCCGTTGTTGATTCTGCTGTAGTGGAAGGCCTCCACCCGGTCGCGGCTCTCTGCAGCATGGGATATAAGGGTAGAAACTGCATCCCCGGAGAGATTCTTTTCACCGCTTCCGGTGTAAAAGCTTTCCAGTTCGAATTTTCCCCTCTCCGGCAGATCTGTCTGCACCGCCGATGAGTCCGGCCTGAAGGACTCAAAGTCTATGCCTGAGACATCGGTTCTGCGCCACATTTCGTCTGAAGGTCCGGGCCATTCGAGTTCTGAAAAACGTCGCTCCCCCTCTTTGCGGACCGCGCTTAATGACCATGGTGTCTGGACCAGGCTGTTTCCCCTGTCGTGTTTCATCCTACCGAGCCCTCCATTTCAAGTTCGATCAATCTGTTCAATTCCACCGCGTATTCCATGGGGAGCTGTTTGACCAGGGGATCCAGGAAACCGTTGACGATAAGTCCCGAGGCCTCATCCTCGTCGAATCCCCGACTCTGCAGATAGAAGAGCTGGTCCTCGCCAATGCGACTTACCCGGGCTTCGTGCTCGATGGATACGTCGTCGGACTCTATCTCCATATAGGGATAGGTGTTGGTGGCGCTCTCGTCGTTCAAAAGCAGGGCATCGCAGACGACCCGGGATTTCACGTTATTCAGGCCGGGGGCTACCTTCAGGAGGCCCCGGTAACTCGCGATTCCCGAAGCCTTGCTGATTGACTTTGAGGTGATTGTGGATGTGGTATTCGAAGCCATGTGGACCATCTTGCCCCCAGTGTCCTGTTCCTGGCCGTTTCCGGCAAAGGCTATGGAGAGTACCTCGCCGTGGGCCCCCTCTCCCATCAGGTAGACCGAGGGGTACTTCATGGTGCGCTTGGAGCCGATGTTGCCGTCCACCCATTCCACTGTCGCGTTTTCGTGGGCCACTGCCCGCTTGGTTACCAGGTTGTAGACGTCGGTGGACCAGTTCTGGATTGTGGAGTATCTGACCCGCGCTCCGGGAAGGGCGATTATCTCCACAACGGCGCTGTGAAGGGAGTCAGTAGTGTAAACCGGGGCGGTACAGCCCTCGATATAGTGAACGAAGCTTCCTTCGTCGGCAATTATCAGGGTACGTTCGAACTGCCCAAAATTCTCCAGATTGATCCGGAAATAGGCCTGCAGAGGGATATCCACCGTTACCCCTTTGGGAACATAGATAAAGCTTCCCCCGGACCAGACGGCGGAGTTAAGGGCGGCGAACTTGTTGTCCCCATAGGGAACCACAGTTCCGAAGTACTTGCGGACGATTTCCGGGTGTTCCCGGACAGCGGACTCGGGATCGGAGAAGATGACCCCCTTGGCTTCAAGTTCCTTCTTCAGGTTATGGTAAACCACCTCGGAATCGTACTGGGCACCCACTCCTGCCAGGAACTTTCGCTCTGCTTCAGGGATGCCGATGCGGTCATAGGTCTCCCGGATCGATTCCGGCAGCTCCTCCCAGCTGCGGCTCTGCTTGTCAGTAGGTCGAGCATAGTAGACGATCTCGTCAAAATTGATGGCCTTCAGGTCCGCACCCCAGTTGGGCATGGCTTTTCGCCGAAAAGCCTCCAGGGCCCGAAGCCGGTAGTTGAGCATCCACTCGGGCTCCTCCTTCTGGCGGGAGATCTGGCGTACAACCTCCTCGGAAAGACCCTTACCGGTCGTGTATACCGATGAGTCGGGAAAATTGAATCCAAAACGATAATCTTCTATACCGACATTGGGAGTGTCAGCCATGGCTTACCTCCTCTCCGTGTTCTTCCCGAACCCAGTCGTAACCCTGGGCTTCCAGGGTCGCCGCAAGCTCTCCGCCTCCGGAGACGACGATCCGGCCGTTATACATGACATGAACAAAGTCGGGCTTTAGATAATCGAGGATGCGCTGGTAGTGGGTAATAACCAGGGAGCCGAACTCGGGGCCTGAAAGCCGGCGTACTCCCCGGGAGACAATCTTGAGGGCATCGATGTCGAGGCCAGAGTCGGTTTCGTCCAGAACCGCGAAGACCGGCTTCAGAGTCAGCATTTGCAGGATCTCCATGCGCTTCTTTTCGCCCCCGGAGAAGCCCTCGTTCAGATAACGGTTGATGAAGTTCTGGTCCATCTCAAGGAAATCCATGGTTTCCCGGAGTTCCCGGATAAAGCTGGACACCTTGAGTTTCTCCTCTCCACTGCGAAGTTCCGACGCCCGCTTCAGGAATTTTCCCACCGTCAAACCGGGGATCTCCACGGGGTACTGAAAGGCCAGAAAGAGACCCGCCAGGGACCTCTGGTCTGGTTCCAGGTCGAGGAGTTCGTGTCCATCCAGCTTGACAGACCCCCCCGTTACTTCGTATTTGGGATGCCCCATCAGCACGTTTGCGAGGGTGCTTTTTCCCGATCCGTTGGGCCCCATGAGGGCATGAGTCTCGCCGGTTTTTACTGTCAGATCTATCCCCTTGAGGATCGGCTGATTTTCGATTGATGCGTGCAAGTCACGGATAACAAGTTCCATATACAGTCTCCTGTTTTCAGGTTATATCGGATAACCCAGTTCGAGCCGGGCGGCCTCGCTCATGCGTTCCATATTCCAGGGTGGATTCCAAACAATTGTTGCGCCCACCGGAAGTCCTGTGGCCTCTGTGACAACGCGGACGATCTCGCTCTGGATCAGTTCTCCCACCGGACAACCGGGATAGGTCAGGGTAAACTGAATGGAGATACCCCTGTCGTCCCCCTCCTCGTCGATCTCGATACCGTAAATCAGACCGAGGTCGACAATATTAATTCCCAGCTCCGGATCAATTACATCCATCAGCGCGTCCAGCACTGTACTCTCGTGAATCATACCGATAATACCTTACAAAAAAAGTCAGATTATTATGGAAATAAGATACCGATAGAATCAAAAATAGTCAAACCACAAATAAGTGTCTCGAATCGTGGGGATGAGCTGAAGCAAACTCCTTGTTCTGCTGGTATTT